>CAYYKK010000004.1:3174-67714 GCA_964467935.1 uncultured Polyangiaceae bacterium | reverse complement strand
GGCGGGCGCCGCGCCGAGCGAGAGTCGAGCCTCGATGCTCGCCGCATCGGATCGCGCAGCCGAGAACAGCCGCTCGAACGTCTGCGCGACGACGTTCATCGCGCTCGACAGCATCATCCCGCCGATCGGCACGAGGTAGCGCGCCTCGTACCAAGGGCGCGGCACCACGACGAAGAGGAACACCGGAACGAGCGCGCTCGCCGCGCCGGTCGCGATCGCGAGGAGCGCGCTCGTCGCGAGGCGAGCCCGCGAGGGGCCGTGCTCGACCCTGGACGCGGCGGTCCACGCGGCGACGAGGGTCATCACGCTCAGCGTCGCGAGGACGAGCGCCGGCCGCTCGCTCGAGAAGATGATCTGCAGGGCGTAGCCGATGGCGATGAGCTGGAGCGCCGCGCGCAGAGCGCCGATCGCGAGCTCTTTCTCGAGCGCGAGCGCCCACCTCCGCGAGAGCGCGATGGAGACGATCACGAGCCCGAGCGAGAGCGCGAGCCGGGAGAGGGGGATCGAGAGGTAGCTCACGGCTTCGGCCCGATCCGCGTGACACGCCCCGCCACGCAACGGTGGCGCGCTCCGCCGAGCACCTCGGCGTGCTCCACCGAGTGCGTCACGACCACGACGCCGAGCCCGTCGCGCGCGAGCCCGCGCACGAGCGCGAGGACGCGCGAGGCGGCGTCGGGGTCGAGCGGCGCCGTCGGCTCGTCGAGCAGGAGCGCTTCGGGCTCGTTCGCGAGAGCGCGCGCGAGCGCGACGCGGACGCGCTCGCCGCCGGAGAGATCGCGGGAGGGCAGATCGAGCGAGGCGGGGTCGAACGCGACGCGCGCGAGGAGATCTCTCACGCGGGCGTCGTCGATCTCGACGCGCCTCAATCGAGGCCCCACGCGCACCTCGTCGCCGATCGATCGCTCGAGCATGACCGGGGTCTGAGCGACGTAGGAGACACGGCGGCGATGCTCCTCCGGCGGGATCGCGAGCACCGAACGCCCTGCGAAGCGCACCTCGCCCGCGTCCGGCGCGACGAGCCCCGCGAGGACGCGGAGGAGCGTCGACTTCCCCGATCCCGACGGCCCCTCGAGGGTCGCGATCGTCCCGCGCCGCACCGCGAGCCAGGCGCCGTCGAGGATCCGCCGGGCGCGTCGCACGAGGACGACGTCGCGCGCCTCGAGCAGCGCGTCGTGATCAGAACTTCCCGAAGTAGTCACTGATGTCGAAGTAGATCGTCTCGCCGCGCCCGTCGTCGCGGACGAAGTCGATCTTGTCGAGCTGCTTGCCGTCCACCTCGATGAGCGCCTGGCTCCCCGGGTGCCATTTGCCGCGCCCATACGCCGCGTCGAGATACTGGTACTCGGCGGCCACGCCGTCGACCTCGCCGTGCGCACCGAGGATCTTCACGGGGCGATCCTTGTCACCGCCGTCGCCGCCCTCGAAATGGATCGGGCTCGACGGCAGCGACGCGATCTTCGGGCCAGCACCCGCGACGGGGGCGGGCTTCTTCGCCTCGGCGGCGACGGCCGGGCCGGCGGAGACCGTCGACGGAGGCGCGGGGACGGGGGGCGGCGCGGAGACGACGACCACGGGCGCCGGCGTGGGGCTCGGGGCGCCGCCGCACGCCGCCGCCGCGAGCGTCACCGCGAGGAGGAGCAGCCGAGGGCGCAGACGACCTGACGCGAACATCGCGGTCAGGCTACAGGCGAGGACGCGAGCGCGTCACGCCTTCGATGCGCGCGCCGGACGCGGCCGCGAGGGCGCGGCGCCGACCGTCGGCGACGGGCGTCGCTCACCGAGGGCGGCGACGATCGCGGGGTGCTTCGTGAGGATCGCGAGCGCGCGCGCGAGCAGCGTCTTGCCTGGCTCCACGCGGTGCCACGTCGACGCGCCGCTCGGGTGGGGCAGCGCGATCACGTCGACGTCGCGACCGTGGTAGGTGGCCTTCGTCGATCGACCGACGACGTCCACGAGCGGTCCGGTGTGCCCGAGCACCTCCGAGATCGCCAGGGTGCCGACGGGCACGACGAGCGACGGCGCGAGGATCTCGACCTCTCGCTCGAGGAAGGTGCGGCACCGACCGACCTCGTCCGGGGAGGGACGGCGGTCACCGCCCCCCTTGGCCTTGCCCGGAAAGCACCGCGCGACGGCGGCGAAGTAGATCTTGTCGCGCACGACCTCTTCGCTCGCGCCGGTCGCCTCCTCGAGCCAACGGAAGAGCGTCTTGCCGGCGGTCCACGCGAAGGGCTTGCCGAAGCTCCCTTCCCGCGGGCCCGGCGCCTGTCCGACGAGCAGGACTCGGCTCGCGATCGCGGGGCCGTGCACGACGGGCCCGATCATGTCCGGACAGGCGCGACAAGCGTCGAGCTCCGTGTGCAGCACCTTGAGGCGGCGGAGGCCCGCTTGCGACATGGCGCCGCACGTTACTCGAACTCGACGCGGGTGCGCGAGAGTCCACGCCGACGCCGAGAGCGTGCATACTCCCTCCATGGATCCGGGCTCGCTGGTCGACGGCCGCTTCGAGATCGAAGAAGAGGCCGGTCGTGGCGGCATGGGCGTCGTCTATCGCGCGAAGGACCGCCTCGACGGCGCCACCGTCGCGGTGAAGGTCTTGCCGGCGGGAGGCGCCGCCGACCGCTTCGTGCGCGAAGGGAAGGTGCTCGCGCGCATGAGCCATCCCGCGATCGTGCGGCACGTCGCGAGCGGCGAGACCGACGACGGCCGGCTCTACCTCGCGATGGAGTGGCTGGAGGGCGAGGATCTCGCGACGCGCCTCGCGCGGCGCGGGCTGCAGGTCTCGGAGAGCCTCGCGCTGACGAGGCGCGTGGCCGAGGCCCTCGGCGAGGCGCACGCCCGCGGGCTCGTCCATCGGGACGTGAAGCCGTCGAACATCTGGCTCGTCGGCGGCGACGTCGGACGCGCGAAGCTCCTCGACTTCGGGATCGTCGCCCTCTCTCGCGGCGCCTCACGCGCGCTCACGTCGACCGGCGCGTTCATCGGCACGCTCGGCTACGTCGCCCCCGAGCACGCCGACGGCTCGCGCGACATCGACGGGAGAGCCGACCTCTTCTCGCTCGGCTGCGTGCTCTACGAGTGCCTGACGGGCAAAGCGGCCATCGGCGGGCAGAACCCGCTCGAGGTGCTCGCGAAGTCGATGCTCGAAGGCGTCCCGGACGTGCGCATCGAGCGCCCGGATCTCGATGCGCGCATCGGCGAGCTCGTCGCCTCGATGACCGCGAGGAACCGGGCCGACAGGTTCCCGAGCGCGGCGGCGCTCATCGAGGCGATCGACGGGATCGAGCTCGGCGCGGGCGCGCCGCAGTCGACGTCCCCTGGGTCGAGACCGAGCCGGCTGAGCGCGGAGCAACGGCTCGTGAGCCTCTGCCTGCTGCTCGCGGCCGAGAGCACCGTCGCCGGTCTGACGACCGTCGCGCCGAGCGCGCTCGACGAGCAGGAGAAGAAGGTGCTCGCGCTCGTCCGGCGTTTCGGCGGAGAGATGCGGGCGCTCTCGAACGGCCTCTGCGTGACGCTGAGCGGCGGCTCGAGCGCGCTCGACTTGGCGGTGAACGCGACCGAGTGCGCCCTCGCCTTGCGAGCCCTGTCCCCCGACGCCGAGGCGGTGCTCGCGATGGGGCGCATGGACGCGCGCCTCGACGCGAGCGCGGTCGTGGCGAGGGCGTTCGCGCTGCTCGAGCGCGGCCGCGGCCTCGGCCTCCTGCGCGTCGACGAGACCACCGCGAGCCTCGTCTCGTCACGCTTCGTGCTGCGCGATCACGGCGGCCTCTCGGTCGTGATCGGGCGCGTCGGCGCCGAGCGACCGCTCCAGAGCCTCATCGGAAAGCCGACGCCCTGCGTGGGGCGCGACAAGGAGCTCGCGCTCCTCGACGCGACGCTGAGCGAGTGCGTCGAGGAGTCGGTCGCTCGCGTCGTGCTCGTGACCGCGCCGCCCGGGACGGGCAAGAGCCGGCTGCGGCTCGAGCTCGTCGATCGGATCGAGGCCGCACGCCCGGAGGTGCGCAGGCTCTTCGCGTCGGCCGACGCCGCGGCGTCGCGTGCGTCGCTGTCCCTCGCCGGTGCGCTCGTGCTCGGCGCGGCGGGCGTCCCGACCGGCGCCCCCCTGAGTGAATACAGGGGCGCGATCACGAGGTACGTCGCCGCGATCGCGCCGGACAGCGCCGCGAGCGGGCCGGGCGTCGCGGAGGGCGGGGTCTCGCGAGAAGCGCTCGCCGCGTTCCTTTGCGAGCTCGTCGGCGCGCCTCCCGAGGATCGCGCGAGCGGCCTCCTCGCCACCGCGCGCAACGAGCCGCGCATCATGCACGAGTGGATGCAGCGCGCGTTCGAGGGCTGGCTCGTGGCCGAGACGAGGCGCGGCCCCGTGCTCCTCGTGCTCGAAGACATGCACTGGGCGGACGAGGCGAGCCTCGCCTTCCTCGCGAGCGCGATTCGGCGCTGCGCCGACGCGGCGTTGATGGTGCTCGGGCTCGCGCGACCGGAGATCCACGAGACGCTCCCCGACGCGCTCGCGCGCATCGGTTTGCAGGAGGTGCGCCTCGGCGGGCTCACGCGCAAGGCCGCGGAGCGCCTCGTGCGCTTCGCCCTCCCAGCCCTCGGTGACGCGGAGGTCGCGTCGATCGTCGAGCGCGCCGACGGCAACGCGTTCTTCCTCGAGGAGCTCGTCCGTTGGACGGAGCGGGCAGGAGGCGGGGCGCTCCCCGAGACGGTCGTCCTCATGCTCGAGTCGCGGCTCGAGAAGCTCGCGCCGATGGCGAGGCGCGTCCTGCGCGCGGCGAGCGTGTTCGGTGGCACCGCGTGGATCGAGGGGGCGCAGGCGATCCTCGGGTCCTCCTCGGAGGTGGCGGTCGTGGTCGACTCGCTCGTCGCCGACGAGATCCTCGTGCGTCACGTCGAGAGCAGGTTCGCCGGGACGCGCGAGATCGCCTTCCGCCACGCGCTCCTGCGGGAGGCCGCCTACGCGATGCTGACGCCGGAAGACGCGCGCGAGGCGCATCGTCTCGCCGCGATCTGGCTCGAGGCCTCGGGCGAGCGCGATCCGCTCCTGCTCGCGGAGCACCACGCCCACGCCGAGGCCCACGATCGCGCGGCGCCCCTCTTCTTGCGCGCGGCCCAGCTCGCCGCCGACGCAGGGAACATCGCGGGCGTGCTCGCCCTCTCGGCCCGAGGCCTCTCGGCGGCGACCGGCCCGACGAGGGCCGCGCTGCGCGCGATCCGCGCGTACGCCCACGGTTGGCGGGCGGAGTGGAGCGAGGTGCTCGAGCTCGCCCCGATGGCGATGGCGGAGCTACCACCGGGCAGCGTCTCGTGGTGGCTCATGGCCGGAGGCATCGTCTTCGCCTCGTCGTCGATGGCCGACCCGCGGCTCGTCCCCTCGGTGATGCGGGAGGTCATGGCCCTCCCCGGCCAACCCGAGGCGAACGGACCGTGCGGCTTCGCGATGACGCTCTTCACCTTGGGCTCGCTGAGCGCCGGGCGCGCCGACGCGGCGCACGCCTTCGCGGCGCGCTGCGAGCGGATCCGCGAGGAGCACGGCGAAGACGACCTCGCCTTCGGAGGATGGCTCCGCCTGGTCCGCGACGCCGTCGCGTTCTACAACTTGGACGATCCTGCAACTGCTTATCGAGAAGTGCGGGAGGGCGTCGCGCGCTTCCTCTCGGCCCGGGACCCGGTCGGCCTCTCGTTGGCGCGGGTCTACGAGGGCACGGTGGTCCTCGAGACCGGCGACGCGCGCGGCGCCGAGGCGATCTACGGCGAGGCGCTCCGCGTCGCGCGCGAGGCCGACGTGCGCTATTCGAAGGTGATCGCGAGCGGCTACCTCGCGCGCACGCTCGTCGGCCTCGGGCGCGCCGGCGAGGCCCTCACGCTGGCGGAGAGCCTCTTGCAGGAGCGTGATCTCTTCCTGCTGTCGCTCGCTCGCGCCGCGGCCGGCGAGGCGCTCATGGCCCTCGGGCGTCCCGAAGAGGCCCGCCGCCACGCCGGGCTCAAGATCGCCGCGCCGGCGACGATCTCGCTCCCGCAGACGCTCGCGTGCTCGATCCTCGCGCGCCTCTCGCTCGCCGAGAGCAAGATCGACGAGACCCTGGCGCACGCCGAGCAAGGCCTCGCGATCGCCGCGACGGCGGCGTTCCCACGGTGCCGCTCGGAGCTCCTCATGACGAAGGCCGAGGCCCTCAGCCGGTCGCGCCGCGGCGCCGAGGCCGCGAGCGTTCGCGCCGCCGCCCGAGCCCGGGTGGAGCGCATCGCGAACGATCTCGCCCTGGCCGGGGAGTCCGTCCTGCGCGACGCGTGGCTCCGCTTGCCGGCGAATCGCCTCGCGATGCTCTGAGGCAGGCGCGCGGAGGCGGGCGCGCAGCCACCCGTGGTGGGGTGGCTGCGGCGAGAGGGCGAGCCCCGCTCAGTTCGGCGCGGGCAGCCCGAGCAGACGGATGGCGGCGTCCACGAGGTGGTCCTCCACCGCGTCGTCCGCGCTCTGCGTCTCGCGCTTGCCCTGGCCGACGAGGAGCGCGAGCTCCCCTTCGTTCGACATCGCGTAGCGCACGACGAGGAAGATGACGCTCTGGATGGGGAGCCGGAGCGTCTCCGGCTGGCGCCCGAGCAGCGCGCCGAGCGCCTCGGAGATGCCCGCGAGGAAGGGGAGCACGTTGCGCTCGCGGATCTTCGCGTCCACTTCGCCCGCGTCGACGATGGATCGCTGCAGCAGGCGAACGGCCATGCGGTGATCGCGCGCGAAGCGGAAGCCGACGCGCACGGCCCGCTCGAAGAGCGCGTGCGGCGAGCCCTGCACCGCCGCGAGCTCGGCGCGCAGCGCGACGCCGAGGTTCGACAGCTCCGCGAGCATCGCCTCGATGCACGCGCCGTAGAGCCCCTCTTTGCTACCGAAGTAGTGGTGCACCATGGCGAGGCTCACGCCGGCACCTCGGGCAATCTCGCGGACGCTCGTCCCGCCCATCCCCTGCGCGGAGAAGAGCGCGAGCGCGCTCTGCAGGATTTGTCGCTGAGTCGCTTGGGCATCTGCATTCACGGGTCGCGGCATGGGTCACTCCAGTGAGACGAGACGTATCGCGCCGCCTCGCCGGAGTCGAGACGGACGACCGATTCAACGTGTGAAAAGCGTATTCAGTCAGCCCACGTTTTCCCGCTGTTTTCGTGAAGCTTCGTTCATCCGACGTCGACGACGGCGAGCGCTTCGACTAAGTCGGAGCGGTGCTGGCGGTGCTCCACGCGTGCGACGATCTGATCGTCGTCGACAAGTCGTCCGGGCTCCTCGTGCATCGCGGTTGGGCCGACGACGAAGACGTGCTCGTCGAGCGAGCACGCGCTCGATTCGGCGCCGTCTTCCCGGTCCACCGACTCGATCGGGGCACGAGCGGGGTCATCGTCCTGGCGCGGTCGAGCGAAGCCGCGCGTCGACTCCACGATGCATTCGAGGCGAGCGAGGTCGAGAAGCGCTATGTCGCGCTCGTGCGCGGAGGGCTGCCCGCGCCGGTCCGCGTCGATCGGCCGCTGCCCCGTCGAGAGGACGGCCCGCGGGTCCCCGCCGCCACCTGGATCGTCCCTTTGGCCGCGGTGACTCTCGCGGGCGCGACCCTCCGTGAAAAGCGCTATTCGCTGGTCGTGGCGCGCCCGGAGACGGGTCGATTGCACCAAGTTCGGCGCCATTCCAAATCGTCGGGACACCCGATCATCGGAGACGCCAACTACGGCAAGAGCGAGCACAACAGGCTGCTCGCCGAGCGCGTGGGGCTCGCGCGGCTCGCGCTCCACGCGCTGTCCCTCGCGCTCCGACACCCGCGGACGGGCGAGCGCATGGTGTTCCACGCGCCCCTGCCCGCGGACCTGCGCCTCCCGCTCGACGCGCTCGGCTTCGACGTGGAAGCGCTCGTGACGCGCGCGCTCGAGGAGGATCTCTTCGCCTCCGCGGCGCCCGCGCGATCCTGAACCGCCGCGGAGGCAATGGCCACGCGATCCCGGGCGCGTCGCCGTTCAGCGAAAGATCCCGCGCGGCCGAGGCGCGAAGGCCGGGAAGACCTCCGCGAGCGCTGCATTGCCGAGCCTCGACGAGACGAGCTCCGCGAGGACGTCGCGGTAATCGATCGTGACGCGGAGATCACCGGGCGGCTCGAGGTCCTCCTCACCGAGCCCCGGCCATTCGGTGACGACGCGCCCTCCCCTCACCCCACCGCCGAGGACGAACATGGCGCCCGCGCGTCCGTGGTCGGTGCCGAGCGAGGCATTCTCATACGCCCGTCGACCGAACTCGGTCATGCAGACGACGGTCACGTGCTCCATCGCGTCCCCGAGATCCTCACGAAAGGCACGGAGCGCGTCGCCGAGCTCCTTCGCGAGATCCGGGATGAGCTGCGATGCGACGAAATGCGTATCCCATCCGTCGAAATCGATGCACGCGACCTCGACCCCGAGATCCGCGCGAACGAGGCGCGCCGCCTCTTTGAGGCCGTGGCCGAGCTGCCCCTCGGGATACGCAGGTCCCACGCGCCGATCGACCTCGAGCGCGCCGAGCTTGCCGAGCGTCGTCAGCGCCTCGGCGCCCGCGCGGCGGAGGTCTGCATCGAACGGGAGCGCAGGATCCGCCTCCCCGCCATAGAGCGCGCGCAGCGCGTCCGCGAACGCGTCGTCGCGCTCGGGCCCCAATCGGTATTCGCTCGCCGATTGCAGCGCGGCCGCAGGCACCCCCCGCAATGACTCCGGCACCGCGGTGCCGAGCGCCACCGCGGCGAGGCCCCCGGCGCGGCCGCCGGGACGCGTGCGCAAATGGCGAGCGATCCAGCCGCTGCCGATGGGGGCGTCCTTCGGCCCGGCGTGCTCCATCCGATCCTGCGCCTCGAAATGGGAGCGCGTCTGATCGTCGGAGCCGACCGCGTGGACGATCGCGAGCTCCTTCGCGCGATAGAGCGGCAAGAGCCCACCGAGCGCCGGGTGAAGGCCGAAATGGCCGTCGAGGTCGAGGGCGCGCGCCGTCGTCGACGCTCGCGCGTCGTCGGGTCGCGCCAATCCGAGCGTCGGGCGAAGCGCGTGGTACCGATCGTCGGCGTGTGGAATCACGAGGCTCAAGCCGTCCGCCGCGCCGCGGAGGTAGACGCAGACCAGCATGGGGCGAGGCGCGTCGGGCATGGCTCAATACCTCTGAAAAGCGGGCGTCGAGAGGAGGAGCGCGAGGTGACGCTCGTCGGCGCGCGGCCCCTGATAGCGGTCCACCGACGCGAGCTCGGCCTCGGTCGCGCGGCGACCGAAGAGGTGCGCCGCGAGCCGCGCGGTGGGACGTTCGCCCCCGAGGGCGTGAAGGAGCGCGGGTCCGTCGACGCCCACGCCGTCGACGCGTCCCTCGGCCAGCGCGAGCGCGAAGCTCCAGCGCCAGAGGAGCGTCGCGAGCCACGCGTCCCCACGCGTCGGATAGCCGTCGGGCGTCGGATACGAGAAGAGCGCTTGGCCCATCCGGCCGAGGTGCTCGAGGAGGTCTCCCTTGGCGTGGGTATCCGCGCCCACGGCCCGCAGCGCCGACACGACGAATCGGAAAGGCCGCTTGACCTTCTCGCCCCGCGCGGCCTCGAGCTCCTCGGAGAGCAGAATCGCGCGCACCACCTTCTTCAGATCACCGCGCGAGGACGTGAACACCTCGGTCGCGTGCTTCACGATCGAAGCCGGCGGATCGTCGGCGACGAACGATTGACAGAGCTTGCCGCTCACGAACCGGGCGGTCGAGGGGTGATCAGCGACGATGTCGAGGAGGCGCTCGACGTCGGCTCTCCCCCCTCCGGCGGCGATGCGCTGCCCGAGGACGGTCTTCTCGCCGTCGTCGTGACGGGCGGGATCGAACTCGACGAGCCCCGGCGCCCACGTCTCGCGCACGACGAAGCCCGTCAGGCACCGCGCGGCCTCCATGACGTCGGCTTGCGTGTAGCCGCCGTGAACGCCGAGCGTGTGGAGCTCCATCAGCTCACGCGCGTAGTTCTCGTTCGGCTGGTCCGCCGCGCTGCGGCGCTTGTTGTCGCGCCCATCGAGGTAGACGAGCATCGCGGGAGAGAGCGCGGAGGCGCCGAGGAGATCGCGGAAGCGGCCGAGCGCGTGGGCACGGACGACGGAACGATCGTCGTCGGTCTTCAGGTGCCGGCACGAAGACTTGCCGATCGCGATGTTGAAATGGTCCGTCCAGAGCTCGACCATCACCTCGAAGAGCTGACGCTTCGAATAGATCGCTCGAAGCAGCGTGTGCCTTCGGAGCTCGAGCTCCACCTGCTCGGGCGGGAACTCGAACAGCAGGCTCGGAGGGAGTCGCACGGTGTCGATGACGTCGGTCCGCAGATCCGCAGCGCGATCGTCGATCTGATCGGGTTCGAGCTGAGCGTCGACGTAGGCCGTCTTGCCGGCGCGGCGGACCTCCTCGACCTGACCCGGCCAAGGCCCGAACCCGGCGCGACCGAGCAGGTGATGAATGGGATCGACGTCGACCGTGTCCGGCGGATCGACGTGGTCGGGGAGACGCTCGCCGGCGAGGCTCGCGAGCCCGGAGAGGATCCGATCGCAGCCTCCGAGCGCGAGCGCGCTGCTCGCGGTCCCGGCGAGGAACGCGCGCCGGCCGAGCGGGCTCACGGCCCGACCACGGGCGACGCGGGAGGGGGGTGCGGCGACGGCGGACTCACCGCTTGCGCGACGGACCTCTTTCGCGACGCGAGGGCCTGCGCCGCCGCACCCGCCCCGCCGACGACGGCGATCGGGGCGACGACGAACCAACCCAGGATGGGGAAGAGCATGCTCAGCTCGAGGACGATGCCCGCGCGGAGCAGGCGCGACCACTCGCGCCCCTCGTCGCTCGGCGAGGCGAGGCCGCGACCGACGCGCGCCGCGAGGCCGGCGGTGCCGGCGAAGGTGAAGCCGAGCGAGAGCCCGGCCACCACGAACCCGAGGACCCGGAGCGCGCCATTGGGCGCATTGAGCAGCCCGATGGAGAGGAGCACGAGCGCGCCGGCGACCGGGACCCCGAGGAGGACCGTGAGAATGGGGCGTCGGGTCCAAGCGTGCTCGGCGCGCTCGACGAATGCAGGGTAGAGGGCGCGCGCGAGCAGCCAATAACCGGTCAACGAGAGCAGCACCGCCACGAGGAGCGACGCGACGAAGATGGTGCTGCTGAGATAGGGCATGGGCGGTTCGCTCGGCGAAGGTGGAGACCGTCTCGGATCCTAACCGATGGCGCGGCGTCGCGCTGCCCCGCGGCGGGGCCGGTGCTCGCTCGGCAGAGGGGAATCGCGAGCGAATTGGCGGGCGTATCACGCTAAAGAACGCCGTGACGATGGCCGTCCTGGAAAGCATGCGGTGTCTCCGCCTCGCCCCCAGGCTCGCTCTTCCGGCGACGATGACCGCCACGTTGGTCGGCGCTCTCGCGCCGCGGTGCGCGCACGCCTCTCCTTCGGTCTCCGTCCACGTGGAGGCCGCCGCCGCTCGTCCGATCGGCGACGCGAAGAGCGAGCAGTTCGGTTGGGGAGGCGCCGCGCTCGTGTCCCCCGAGCTCGTCCTGCACCGCGTGGTCGGGCTCGAGCTCGGCGTCGGCGTCCTCGGGCTCTCCGACGGTCCCGGCCCCGACCCTCGCGGTGTCGCGCCGACCAAAGGTGCGTTCGCCGCCTTCTCGACCGTGGGGCCGCGGGTGCGCCCCTTCGCGACGCTGGCGCACGGCAAGCGCGCGCTCGCGCCCGACGGTTTTTGGATCGCGGGCGGCGTGGGCGGCGGTCTGACCGGCGGCGCGGTGCGACCGGCCATCCAAGCCGCCGTCGGCTTCGACGCCTTCACGCCGATCGTCTCGGCGGGCCCCTACGTAGGCTATTTCCAGATGGTCGAGCCCAACAGCGCCGTCCGCCCCGAGGACGCGCGGATCGCCGTCTTCGGATTGCACGGCGCGTTCGCCCCACCGGCGCGCCCCGTCGAGGCCGATCCGGATCGCGACAAGGACGGCATCCCCAACGATCGCGACGCTTGTCCCGACGTGGCCGAGGACAAGGACGGCTTCCAGGACGAAGACGGTTGCCCCGATATCGATGACGATCAGGACGGAATTCCCGACGTCGAGGATCGCTGTCCTCGCGTCGCGGAGGACAAGGACGGTTTCGAGGACGAGGACGGCTGCCCCGATCCCGACAACGATCAGGACGGAATCCCCGACGCCAAAGACGCTTGTCCGAACGAGAAGGAAGACAAGGACGGCTTCCAGGACGAAGACGGGTGTCCCGACCCGGACAACGACCAGGACGGCTTCCCCGACGCCGTCGACCGTTGCCCCAACGAGCCCGAGACCGTCAATGGCTTCAACGACGACGACGGGTGTCCCGACACCGCGAATCTCCACGTCAATGGGGACAAGATCGTCCTCGACGACCGGATCCATTTCGACAGCGACAGCGCCTCGGTGAAGGTGAAGAGCTGGGCGCTCGTCCAGCACCTCGCCGACTTCTTGAACGAGCACCCGGAGTACCAGCTGGTGCACGTCGAAGGGCACGCCGACGCGACCGGATCGCCGCGGTACAACCTCGTCCTCTCGGAGGCTCGCGCCCAATCCGTGCGTGACCTCCTCGTTCGCTTCGGCGTGGACGGCGCGCGGCTCTCCGTCGAGGCCTTCGGGCAGACCCAGCCTCGCGAGGCCGGAGACACCGAATCCGCGCGCGCGCAGAATCGACGCGTCGAGTTCGTCATCCTCACGCGCGCCCCCCTCCGAGAGGAGCCCCAGGGACACGCCGAGGGGAGACGGCCGTGAGCGGGGCGGCGAGGCTCGCGATCGCCCTCCTGGCGGCGGGATGCAATGCGCCGCTCGTCGGTGGAGAATGCATGGGCGGGTTCGTCCAGCAGGGCAACGATTGCGTCGCGATCCCCGGCGCCCCTTCGTCCGGCAGCAACGGCGGGGGTGGCAGCGGCGGGGACGGCTCGACCACCGCGACGACCACCGGCACCGGCGGTGCTCCCGGGTGCGGGGCGCTCGCGACCTGCCACGGTACGTGCGTGGACGTCGCGAGCGACCCATGGAACTGCGGCGATTGCGGCGTCGATTGCCCGAGCGGCATCTGCGTCCAGGGCGCGTGCCAAGGCGGCATCGCCGGGCACGTGGTCGCGCTCGGCTTCGACTACGGAAAGATCGGCGCCGGCTCGGCGGCGGCGCGCCTGCTCGGCAATGCGGCGTTCCTTCACCCCCATTCGCCGCTCCGCGTCGCCGACTTTCGAGGATTCACCGACGCGACCACCTCCGCTCACGTGTCGGCGCTGCTGGACGCCGAGGGCGCCGCCCGTGGACGGGTCGTGCAGATGACGCACGTCCTCTCGGCCGGCTCGGTCGCGCAATGGCTCGACCCCCAGAAGACCGATGTCTTTCTCCTCAGCGTGCCGTCCGGGGGTCACCCCGACGCCATTGCGGCGGTCGCCGCGTCGTGGGCGCCCGCGCTCGATGCGTTCGGCAAAGAGGGCGGCGTGGTCGTCGCGCTCGTCGGCGTCGACGATCCGGACATGCTCGAGGCCGCGCTCGGCGGGACGCACTTGTTTCCCGCGCTCTCGTGCGGCGCGATCGCCTCGGGCCCCTACGTGGTCGAGGACTTCCTGGACTCGCTGACGGCGGGCCTGCCGACGCCCTTCGCGACGCCGACGAGCGGAATCGAGCTCGCGCTCGCCTCTTCGCCGTCGCCGACGCTATCGCTACCGGTGGTGGACACGCACGGCGCGGCGGTCGCGGTGCACCTCGTCGTCCCGCCGCCGCAGTCCTCGCCGTAGCACGGAGCGCGGAGCTCGGCCGCGCACGACGATGGGCGTCGAAATGGCGCGCCGCGAGAATGGAACGACGAGAGGGAGCCACCCTGTGGGTGACTCCCTCGATTCCATCGACCCGCGGGGTCGGCTCAGCAGCCGGGGAGCGGCGGCGGAGGGACGCTGCGACAGGTCACCTTGAGCCGCTTCACCGCGTCACCGACGAGCTGCGAGATGCGCGCCTCGGTGACGCCCATCATGCCGCCGATCTGGCGGAGCGTGAGGCCTTCGCCGAAGTGGAGCTCGAGCACCTGCTTCAGGCGCGGCGGCAGCGATCCCAGCGCGCCGCGGAGGCGCTCGAGCCGCTCCGTCTTGCTGAGGCGCTCCTCCGGCCCGATCGCCTCGCGGTCGGCGATCTCGGCCTCGTCGAAGGTCGTCACCTGGCTCGCGTGCGAGACGCGGACCGCGGCGCTGTACGCCTCCGGGGTGATCTTGAGGTGATCGGCGATCTCGACGTGCGTCGGCCACCGCCCGAGCGCGGCCTCGAGGTTGCGACCAGCCGCGGCGATCTGTCGCTCGCGCTGCCGCATGCGGCGCGTGAGCGGATCGGCGCCGCGCAGCTCGTCGAGCATGGCGCCGCGAATGCGCGCGACGGCGGCGCGCTCGAAGTCCTCACCCACGAGCGAGCCATTGCGACGGTAATGCTCGACGAGGGCGACGGCGCCGGCGCCGATCAGATCGTCGATCGAGATGTGCGAAGGCAATCGCTGCGCGAAGCAGCGCGCCAGCCGGCGAATGATGGGGACGAAGCGGGCCGCGATCTCAGGCGGCACGTTCGCAGCGGTGGTCTGGGCGGGCGCCCCGACGTCGACGGATCCCGGCATCGCGGCGCGCGTCGAGCGCGCCTCTTCAATGGTATCGAACATGGCACTTCTCCTCGACCGGCGACGAGCGACGAAGCCGGGCTGCGGGCCCCCGAACAGGCCTCACTCAATGAACGGAACGGGCGGCGCTCGACGGGGCGCCGCATTCGATCAAGCCGCGATCCTCTTGCGCTTGACCATTTCGACGAGCGTGGTGCGATTGAGACCCAAGAGCTGCGCCGCGCGGTTCTTGTTGCCGCCGGTGCGCGCCAAGGCCTGACGAATGAGACGGTTCTCGTACTCCTCGACCGCCTCGCGGAGATCGATGCCGAGCTCGGGCAGCTCGGCGGCCGCCGTCGTCTCGGCCCCAGCGCGTTGGCCGGTGCGGATGTTGGCGGGGATGTCCTGCGCGCCGATCTCCGGCCCGATGGCGAGGAGCACGCTGCGCTCCACCGCGTTCTCGAGCTCGCGGATGTTGCCGGGCCAGTCATGCCCCTCGAACAGCGACAGCGCCTCGGTGCTGAAGCCCTCGAGGTCGTCGCGGCCGAGATCGTTCTTGAGCGCCTTGAAGAAGTGGTTCACGAGCGAGCGGATGTCCTCGCGGCGCTCGCGGAGCGCGGGCAGGTGCAGGTGGATGACGTTGAGGCGGTAGTAGAGATCCTCGCGGAACCGACCCGCGCGCACCTCGGCCTCGAGGTCGCGGTTCGTGGCGGCGACGATGCGGACGTCGCAGCGGAACGTTCGCGACTCGCCGACGGGCGAGTACTCGCGCTGCTGCAGGAGGCGGAGCAGCTTCACCTGGAGGGCGAGGGGCATCTCGCCGATTTCGTCCAGGAACAGCGTTCCGCCCTCGGCGGCGGCGACGCGGCCCTGACGAGCCTGGCTCGCGCCGGTGAACGCGCCCTTCGTGTGTCCGAAGAGCTCGCTCTCGAGGAGGGCCTCGGGGATGGCGCCGCAGTTGAGCGTGACGAGCGGCTTCGCGGAGCGCGGGCTCGCGTCGTGGATGGCAGCGACGATCGTCTCTTTGCCCGTGCCGCTCTCGCCGGTGACGAGCACCGTGCACGAGGCGCGGGCGATGCG
Organism: uncultured Polyangiaceae bacterium; assembly: GCA_964467935.1. GTDB lineage: Bacteria > Myxococcota_A > Polyangia > Polyangiales > Polyangiaceae > CAYYKK01. The sequence goes on along the minus strand of CAYYKK010000004.1, from coordinate 52,043 downwards.
GTCGACGTTGCCCACGAGGTCGACGAGGATGCGGCTCTTGCCGACGATCTTGCCGCGGCTGGTGGGGCGCAGGGTGTTCCTCGAAGGGAGCTCTTGGGACATGTCTGCGATCACGAGGACCTCCTTGGGGCGTAGACAAAAGGATGCTGTGGACCGCGAGCGGCCACGCGTGGGGGTCGAGCAGCGCCGGCGCGACTTCCGCCGGACCTCGCCAAACCGAGGGGAGCTCTTCGCTCTGCCGCAGTCAGACCCGATGGCAGAGGCTCTTGCGAAGAGCGTGCCGAGCACTCTTTTCTACCCAGACTGGATCGTCTGCCAAAATTCCGCCGCAGGTCCGTCAATTCCGTCTTGGTTGTGTTCCAGTGACCGTTCCACTGTTCCACGCTGGAACAGTCGTTCCACAAAGAACACACGAACACAGTCGTACTGTACGGACAGACCCGTCCCGATCTCAAGCGAGAGGTCGCGGCTCGAACGAGGGAAAAGCCTCATGCTTTCCTCGCTTTGAGTGCTTGTTCGATCATCCGCGCGAGCCCGAGCCCGCCGGCGTTGCCGATGGCGGTCGAGAGCGCGTCGACGGCCATCGAGCCATAGCCCGAGGCGCTCGTCGACTGGCCGATCTTGCTCTCTTCGATGAGCTTGCGGAGAAAAACGCCCTCGAGCTCCTGCGCCTCCTTGTGGAGCGCTCGCGAGGCCTTGTCGGCCGGCTCGTGGGGTGCGTGCGATTGTCTCGTGGGATCGATCTTCATTCGACGACGACCTCCGCCTCGAGGGCGCCCGCCGTTCGCAGCGCGGACAGGACGCTCGCGAGCTCGCGGGCCGAGAGCCCGAGCGCGCCGAGCGCCTGCGCGACGTCGGCGAGCGTCGGGGCCTCCGGCATGAACTTCACGACGGGCGCCGCCTCGCGCGCTTGCACGTCGCTCTTCGGGACCACGGTGCCGGGCCCTACGACGGGCTGCGCGACCGCGGCGCTTTCCTTCACGACGATGGTGAGGTTGCCGTGCACGACGGCCGCGGGCGCGAGGCGGACGTCCCCGCCGGCGACGATGGTGCCGTTGCGCTCGCTGATGACGACGCGGCTCTTGCGCACCGGCGTCACGTCGACCTCCTCGAGCAGCGCGATGAGGGAGACGGGATCTTTCGTGTACTTCTCGGGGATCTTCACCACCACCGAGCCGCCGTCGCCGGCGCTCGCGCTCCCTTCGCCGAGCTCCTTCTCGACCGCCTTCGCCATGCGCGAGGCGGTCCCGAACTCGGGCTTGCGGAGCGAGAGCGTGATCTTGCCGTCGGTGACGAAGCTGGTCGTGACCTCGCGCTCGACGAGCGCGCCCTCGGGGATCCGCCCGGCGGTCAGACTGCCTTGCTTCACCGAGCTTCCGGTCGCGCCCTTCGCGGCGAAGCCGCCGACGATGACCGCCCCCTGCGCGACGGCGTAGGTCTTCTGGTCCGCGCCCTTGAGGAGCGACTGGACGAGGGTGCCTCCCGAGATCGAGCGGGCGTTGCCGATCGAGCTGACGGCGACGTCGATCTTCGATCCGGGCTTCGAGAACGGAGGCAAGGTGGCGGTGACGACGACGGCGGCGACGTTGCGGAGCCGGATCTGCTCCGGATCGACTTGGACGCCGAGCCGCCGGAGCATCGCGATGGTCGCCTGCGCGGCGACGGGCGCGGACGCGTCGTCGCCGGTGCCGCCGAGGCCCGTGACAATGCCGAAGCCGAGGAGCTGGTTCTCGCGCGCGCCCTCGACCTCGACGAGATCGCGCAGGTGCTCGGCCTGCGCAGGCGACGCGGCGCCGAGGACGCCGAGCAGCGTCAGAGGCGCGATCCAGCGGAGCGCGCGCGGAAGACACGGGGTTCGAAGGCGCATCGTCGATCTCCTCAGAACGGTTGGACCTTGTCGAGCGCGCGGCCGAGGATGCCCTTGCGCTGCTGATCGGCGATGTCGCCGCGACCGGTGAACTCGACCTCGGCGTCGGCGATGCGGCTCGACGGGACGGAGTTGTCCTGCTCGATGTCGGTGCGACGCACGAGGCCGGAGATGTAGAGGTGGTACTCCTCGTTGTTGATGAGGATCACCTTGGTGCCCTCGATGAAGAGGTCGCCGTTCGGCATCGCGCGCGACACGCGCACGGCGATGGATCCTTTCAGCTGCCCCTTGCGGCTCGTGTTGCCGGTGCCGTTGAAGTCGGCCTTCGCCATGAGCTCGAGGATGTGCGTCGGATCGAGCATCGGCTTCGCCGTCTTGATCGCGTCGACGAGCCCGAAGACGTTCGGGATGCCCATGTCGGAGTGCGAGTCGCGCGAGAGCTGGGTCGTGGAGTCACCCGAGGCGTCGGCGGACTCGTCGATCTTGACGAGCACGAGGTCGCCGACGCGCACCGCGCGGGTGTCCTCGAGGTAGCCGCCCACCGCTTCGCTGAAGAGCGATCCCTGCGAGGGTTGGGCGGTGGGATCCTTCTGCGCGTACTTGCCGGCCTTGTAGTCGCGCTCCTTCGGGGTGTACGCGCCGATGTGCGTGACGCCGCAACCTGTGAGCGCGAGGAGCAGCGCCGCGAGGCCGCGCGCGCTCACGGCGCCTCCGAGACGACGGCCGGGTCTCGGCTGACGACCTTGCCGCGCAGCACGCGGCCCGACTCGGCGATCGTGACGGGGATCTCGTCGCCGAGGTCGCCGTCGGCGCCGGCCGTCGCGCTCGCGCGGATCTCGACCGAGCCGCGACGCAACACGAAGGTGACCTTCGCGCCCTTCTGGACGTCGGCGTTGACGGCGTCCTTCGGGAGCTCGATGTCGATCGGCACTTGGATCTTCGCGAGGTCGGCGTCACCCTCGCGGAAGGTGAGCGTCGCGACGGTGGCGAGCTTGCCCGCGCGACGCGGCGGGCGCGGGACCTCCGCGATCACCGCGTCGTAGCCGTCGGGGACGGTCACCGCGGCGCCGGGGCGCGCGCCGGAGTAGGTCGCGCCGCGACCGAGGCCGGCTGCGGCGACCGCGCGACGCGTGGCGTCCTCGAGATCGGTCGGCGAGAGCGTCACCGTGCGGCGGACGACGCGCACGGCCGAGAGCACCTTCGACTTGGGCGGGAGGCCTTGCGGCACGGCCCGCTCGACGTCCTCGCGCTTCACGACGCGCGAGCTGCCGGGCTGCGGGGCCGGTCCGAGATCGATGCCGGCGATGCTGGCGGGCGCGCCCTCCACGACGTCGCCGACGACGACGCGGGCGTGCGCGATCTTGCGCTCCGGCATGGGCTTGTCGGCGAGCGCGACGCTCGGACCGAGCAGGGACAGGGCGAGGACGATGGCGGAGCGCTTCATTGGACTACCTCGACTGCGTCGCCGTGCGGAGCATCTCGTCCGCGGCGCTGATGACCTTCGAGTTCACCTCGTAAGCACGTTGCGTGCGCACGAGGTCGATCATCTCGGTCACCACCTCGACGTTCGATCCTTCGACGGCGCCCTGCATGAGCCGGCCGCGTCCTTCGACCCCGGGGTCGCCGACCATCGGCTCGCCGCTCGCGCCGGTGGCTACGTAGAGGTTGTGCCCCGTCGCCGCGAGGCCGCTCGGGTTCGCGAACGTGGTCAGCTGGAGCTTGCCGACCTGCACCGGGTTCTGCTGGTTCGGCAGCTGCGCCGTCACGGTTCCGTCGCTCGCGATCGTCACGTTGGTGGCGGTCGTCGGGACGAGCATCGGAGGCTCGAGCGGCAGCCCCTCGCTCGTGGCGAGCTTGCCCGCTGCGTCGGGCTGGAGCGAGCCGGCGCGCGTGTAAGCGAGCGTGCCGTCGTCGCGGGTCACGGTGAAGAAGCCGTTTCCCTCGATCGCGACGTCGAGCGGGTTGCCCGTCTGCTCGATGGATCCTTCGGAGAAGGAGCGCGAGGTCGTCACGACGCGCGAGCCGGAGCCGAGCTCGACGCGCGCCGGCGATGCGGCGCCGCCGGGGGGAGCGCCCGCGCCTCGCTGCGTCTGGTAGAGCAGGTCCTCGAACTCCGCGTTCTGCCGCTTGTATCCGGCCGTGTTCGCGTTCGCGAGGTTGTTCGCGATCGTGTCGAGCTTGGTCTCCTGGGCGACCATGCCGGTGGCGGCGATGTGGAGGGATCGGAACATGGGCGGATCTCGCTGTGATCTGCTCGCAAGCAGGTTGCTCTTGCATCTCGATACCGACTTTCGCTCTTCATCGAGCGACGTCGTCGAGCGCTAGCGAGTCACGTTGCGAGCGCCGTGCCAGCGCGCATCTCGCTCACTGCGGGAGCGACAGCGAGAGGACGAAGTCGACGCGCCGGTTCTGCGAGCGCCCCTCGGGCGTCGTGTTCGGCGCGATCGGCTGGAACTCGGCGTAGCCGACCGCGGCCAAGCGCTCCGGCTGGATGTTCGCCTCTTCGGCGAGCGTGTGCACGACGCTGGTCGCGCGCGCCGTCGACAGATCCCAGTTCGATCGGAAGCGCACGGTGGAGATGGGTCGATCGTCGGTGTGGCCCTCGACGCGCACCTTCACGGGCCTGTCGCGGACCTCGTCGGCGATCGCCTTCAAGACCGGCTTCGAGACGTCCTTCAGCTTGTCGTCGCCGCTCTCGAAGAGGACCGCGGCGTCGAGGCGGAGCACGAGCTCGTTGCCGCGTCGGATCACCTTGAGCCCCGCGAGCTCGTTCTTCTGAGCGGCGTCTTGGAGGAGCGACGTCTCGAGCTGCTTCAGCTCGTCGCGCGGCTGACTCCCGCGCTCCTTGGCGACGGTCTCGGGCTGATCGCCCTCGGCGGGCAGGAGCCCCGCGCCGCTGTCGGTGACGAGGATCCCGACCGCGTGTGAGAACGATTCGGTGAAGCGACCCACCTTCTTCGTGTCCACCTGCGAGACGGCGAACATGACGACGAAGAACGCGAAGAGCAGCGTGATGAAGTCGGCGTAGCTGACGAGCCAGCGCTCGTGGTTGACGTGCTCTGGGTGCTTCTTCTTTCGCGCCACGTTCGCGTCTCCTTCTCAGGCGGCCTTGGCCGGGGCGTCGCCCTTCTTGTCGTGCGAGTCGACGTACCCGGCGAGGCGCTCGCGCACGAGCTTCGGGTTGAGGCCCTCTTGGATCGCGAGCACGCCCGAGAGCATGAGCTCGAGCAGCTTCGCCTCCTCCTGGTGGCGCATCTTGATGCGCCCGGCGAGGGGCAGGAACACGATGTTCGCCGCGGCGACGCCGTAGATCGTCGCGACGAAGGCCGCGGCGATGCCGGAGCCGACGGCGCCGATGTCGGAGAGGTTCGACATGACGTGGATGAGGCCGAGCACGGCGCCGATGATGCCGACCGTGGGGCAGTAGCCGCCGGCGGCCTCGAACACCTTCGCCGAGTTCTCGACGTGCTCGTCCTCCTGGCTCATCACGACCTCGAGCGTGGAGCGGATCGCGTTCGAGTCCGAGCCGTCGACCGCCATCAAGATGCCCTTCGTGAGGAAGGGATGAGACGCGTCGCTCGCGACCTTCTCGAGGCCGAGGATGCCGTCTTTGCGCGCCTTCTGGGCGAAGTCGACGATCTCGTCGAGGATCTTCGCCGGGTCGTGCGCGGACTTCTTGAAGAGGCCGCCGGCGGCCTTCACCGCGGCGCCGCACATCGGGAGCGGGAACTGGACGATGACGGCGCCGATGGTGCCGCCGACGACGATGAGGAACGCGGGTCCGCCGAGGATCGAGTGGATGTGCCCGCCCTCGATCGTGTTTCCGATGAGGATGGCGCCGAGCGCGACGGCGACTCCGATGAAGATGCCAAAGTCCACGCGTGGCTCCTTTCAGCGACTCTCGGGGGTTTCGTCGTTCTTCGGTTCGACGACGACGCGGAGGATGGGGGGCCGGCTCTCACGCGTGCCCTCACGGATCTTGAGGCGCGCTTCGTCGGCGCGGCTCTTCGCGAGCTGCGCGGAGGAGATGAGGCGGCTGCGGACCGTGCGACGAAACTCGATGACGCGCTCGATGAGCTCGTCGAGCGACTCGCGCACGATGATCTTGTCGCCGCCCGCGAGGCAGAGCGTCGTGTCCGGCGACGCGTCCACGAAGAGGATCAGATCGGGGTTGATGGCGACGACCTGCTTGTTGAGGCGGGTGAGCTTGATCACGCCGTCGAGCCAAGCAAAGCGCACGCCACCCGGGCGGAGGCCCACACCAGCGACGAGGAGGCGACGGCGACTCAGGTGAACCGGCGACGGGTGGCGGCGTCGGCACGGCACTTGAAGTGGCCACGTCGCATGAAGATCTTCGGAGGTATCGAAGGACTCGCCGCGGGGCTCGACTACCACATGGCGCGACACAACCTGCTCGCCGCCAACCTGGCCAACGTGGATACCCCCGGATACCGCGCCCAGGATCTGAAGCGGACGGACTCGTTCGAGGGGACGCTCCAAGTGGAGCTCGCCGCGACCGAACCGGGTCACATCGCCGGATCGCCGAACGGTCTTCATACGAAGGTCATCACGGATCGCACGACGCCTGCCGATGCGGACGGCAACTCGGTCAGCCTCGACAAGGAGGTCGTGAAGATCTCCACGAACCACATGCGCTACGAGACGATCGGGACGCTCACCGCGTCGGCGCTCTCGGGGCTCGCGTGGGCCGCTGCGGACGGGAGGGGCGCGTGAGCCGCATCGGATCGTCGGCGGGCGTCTTCAGCGCGCTCGAGGTCGCGGCCTCGGGGTTGAGCGCCGAGCGCGATCGCATGAACCTCATCGCCTCGAACCTCGCGAACGCGCGGACGACGAAGGGCGCCGATGGGCAGCCCTACAAGCGCGTCGACCCGGTCTTCCAGGCCCGGCCGCTCGAGCGGAGCAGCCTGGATCCGGTGCTGCGCAACACGATGAGCGTCGAGGTCGCGTCGGTGCGCAAGGACACCGAGCCGGGGCAGATGGTCTACGAGCCGGACCATCCCGACGCGAATCCGCAAGGTTACGTCGAGTACCCCAACGTCAACGTGGTGACGGAGATGGTCAACCTCATGACGGCGAGCCGCGCCTACGAGGCCGGCGTCGCGACGATCGAGTCGGTGAAGTCGATGGCACGCTCCGCGCTGAAGATCGGACAGTGACATGAGCGCGATTCGAGGCTTCGACGCGACGACCGGACGACTCTCGGCGGACGCCCTGCGCGACGCGGAGGGGCCGCTGTCGATCGGATCCTCGCCGCGAGCCGAGGAGACGCAGGGCGCTGCGTCGACGAGCTTCGCGGACATCCTCGGCGGCGTCGTCCAAGAGGCGGCGCACCGGAGCCAGATCGCCGACGCGAAGGCGGACGCCTTCGCGCGCGGGACCCTCGACGACGTGCATGGGACGATGATTGCAGCGAAGGAGGCCGACATCTCGTTGAAGCTGGTCGGCAGCATCCGAAACAAGCTGCTCGACGCCTTCCAGGAGCTCTGGCGCACCAATGTCTGAACCCAACGCCTCGGCCGGAGCCACGCCCGCGAGCCCGCTCGCGAGGGCGGGCGTCCTCTTCTCGCGTGCCGTCTCGAAGATCCGCGGGCTCGGCAAGCCCGCCAAGATCCTCCTCGTGACGACCTTGGTGGCGACGATCGCGATCGCGGGGTGGTTCGGGATCCGCGCCGCCAACGAGCCTTACGCCGTGCTGTTCTCCCAGCTGAGCGCCGACGACGCGTCGAGCGTCGTCGCGAAGCTGAAGGAGATGAAGGTCCCGTACCACGTCGTCGACGGCGGACGGATCGAGGTGCCCGAGGCGCGGGTGCACGAGCTGCGGCTCGAGATCGCGGGCGCGGGGCTGCCGCGCGGCGGCGGCGTGGGCTTCGAGAGCTTCGACAAGATGCGCCTCGGCGCGACCGAGTTCGAGCAGCGGACGATGTATCGGCGCGCGATGGAGGGCGAGCTCACCCGCACCATCTCGACGGTCTCCGCGGTGGAGAGCGCGCGCGTTCACCTCGTGATGCCGGAGAAGAGCGTCTTCGTGAGCCGGCGGGAGCCGGCGAGCGCCTCCGTGGTCGTCAAGCTGCGGCCCGGGAGAGAGCTCGGGGCGGGAGAGATCCAGTCGATCGTGCACCTCGTCGCGTCCGCCGTGCCGGAGCTCACGCCCGACCACGTGGCGCTCGCGACGACCGAGGGCGTGCTGCTCAAGAAGCCACGCCACGGCGAGGGGGAGGACGGCGACGGCGGTGACGAGGAGAACCAAGCCGAGGTGCACGCGCTCGAGAACAAGCTCGAGGAGCGCGCGCGGACGATGCTCGAGAAGGTCGTGGGGCCGGGTCACGCCGACGTGCGCGTGACGGCGGACATGGACTTCTCGCGCGTGGAGCACACCGAGGATCACTTCGAGCCGAAGAGCGGCGTCTTGCGCAGCGAGGAGCTCTCGGTCGAAAAGACGCAGGGCTCGACCGACGACACCGTCGCCGGCGTCCCCGGCGCGGAGAGCAACCTGCCCACCGGAGACGCGCCGGAGCCCGACGCGCTCAGCGAAAACGGTCAGGGCGTCCTCCGGCACGAGCACACGCGCAACTGGGAGATGAACCGCGTCAGCGAGAAGCGCGTGTCCCGCACGGGGACGCTGAAGCGCATCGCGGTGGCGGTCATCCTCGACGGCGTCCCGCTCACCGACGACAAGGGCGTCACGCGCCTCGTGCAGCGCAACCCGGTGGAGATCGATCGGCTCACCGAGGTCGTGCGCAGCGCGGTCGGCGCCGACGAGAGGCGCGAGGACGTCGTCACCGTGGACTCGATCCCGTTCGCGCTGAGCGAGGCGGATCTCGAGGCCAAGCCGGAGGTGGCGGCGGCGCCGCCGCCGGCGAAGTTCGATTACAAGAAGAACTGGAAGCTCCTCGCGGCGGGCGCGGGCGCGCTCGCGTTCATCGTGCTCATCGCGCTCGTGCGACGCCGACGCCGCCGGCTCCTCGCGCTGCGCGAGGCCCCCGCGCTGACGGCCCTCCAGACCGCGAACGGCGCGCTGCCCGAGGCCGTCGAGGTGCCGATGCTGGACGTGCGAGCCGAGGCGCTGCGACGTGCCGCCGAGGATCCTGCGACAGCGGCGCTCGTCATCCGACACTGGCTCGGCGGGTCGGCCGCGGAAGAGCCCGAGCAGCGCGCCGCCTGAGGGCCGCGTCGCGGGCACGACCGCTGCAAGGTGGCACGCATGCTCACCGGTCCCGAGAAGGCAGTCGTCTTTCTCTTGTCGCTCGACGAGAAGATCGCCGCCCCCATCGTGAGCGAGCTGTCGGAGAGCGAGCTGAAGAGGCTGCGCGCCGTCGCCGCGACGATGAGGGAGGTGCAGGCCGACGCGCTCGACGAGGCGTACAAAGACTTCGTCCAGCGATCGTCACAGGCCGTGGCCGTTCCGCGCGGAGGGCTGCCGTACCTGCGCAGGCTCGCGGCCGGCGCGCTCGGTGAGGATCGGGCCCGGGCCGTGTTCGAGGACGGCGTCACGAGCCCGCTCGCGCGGCTCGAGGCGGCGCCCCCGGACGCGCTCGCGGCGCTCTTGGTCCGCGAGCCGCCGCAGCTCGCCGCGGCGATCCTGGCTCGCCTCGAGCCGGCGCACGCCGCGACGGTGCTCGCGGCGATGCCGGTCGAGCGCCAAGCAGCCGTCGTGCGTCGCGTCAGCAAGCTGACGGAGCTCCCGGCGAGCGCCCTCGAGGAGGTCGCGACCGCCCTCGCCGCCGAGCTCCCGTCGACCGACGGGGCCGCGTCGATCGGGATCGACGGCATGGCCAAGGCAGCGCAGATCCTCAACGCGTCCGAGAAAGAGGTCGCCGGCGGCGTGCTCAGCACGCTCGAGACGGGCGAGCCCGATCTGTCGCGCGAGCTGCGGCTCGCGATGTTCACGTTCCCGGACCTGGCGCGGCTCGAGCCGCGCTCGATGCGGACGCTGCTCAAGGAGATCCCGACCGAGCGGCTCACGCTCGCGCTCAAGGGCGCGCCCGAGGAGGTGCTCGCGGCGATCTTCGGGGGGCTCTCGTCGCGCGCCGTGGACGTCATCCGCGACGAGCTCGAGCTCATCGGCAACCCGCGCAAGGCCGACGTCGAGCGAGCGCGCACCGAGATCATCGAGGCCGCGCTGCGGCTGGAGTCCGAGGGCGCGCTCGACTTGGGCCGAGGAGGATGAAGATGGATCGACCGAGCGGAGCTTCGTGGATGGGCGTCGGCCGAACGTCGGAGCGGCCTCTGCCGTCGTGGCTCGCGCCGCCGCCCGCGGTCTCGCCGGCGGCGATGCGCTGGACGAGCGGCGCTTCAGCGCCTCCGCCCGAGCGGCTGTCGACGCCTCCGTCGGTCGCCGACATCTCCTTCATCGCCGCGCCACGGATCGAGATTCCCCCGGACGACGCGGCGCTCCCGCCGCCTACGGCCACGCGCGAGCCATCCGCGCCGCCGCCGCGGGAGAGCCCGGAGCTCGCGGGGCTCCTCTCGGATCTGCGCGCCGTCATCGCGAGCGCGAAGGAGAAGATCGTCGACGCGCGGCGCGAGGCGCTCGAGACGACGGAGCGCGACCTCGTCCGGCTCGCGATCGCCATCGCGACGCGCGTCGTGTCGCGCGAGGTCGAGATCGATCCGACGCTCGTGACGGCGTGGGCGAAGGAGGGCATCGACGCGCTCGGTGCGCACGACCGCGTGACGATCGCGCTCGCGCCCGAGGTCGTCGAGGCGCTCGACGCGCGCGGCGAGCGCGACGGGCTCGCGGAGCTCGGCGACGTGGTGGTCGACACGAAGCTCGGCCGCTCCGATTGCGAGGTCCGCGGCAAGTTCGGACGGATCGACGAGAGCTTGAACGCGCGCCTCGACGCGGTCGTGGCCGCGCTCGAGCTCGAGGACGAAGAGGAGATCCCGTGATCGACCTCGGTCCGTACGTCGCGCGGGTCCAGGCCTCGAAAGGCCCGAGCCCCGAGGGTCGGGTGCACGACGTCGTCGGCCTGCTCGTGGAGGTCGCCGGCGTGACGGCGGCCACAGGCGACCGCGTCGAGATCCATCGCCCGGACGGGACCCTGCTGGCGGAGGTGCTCGGCTTCCGCGCAGGGCGCCTCTTGTGCGCCCCGCTGGGCTCGACGAAGGGCGTCGAGCCGGGCGCGCTGGTCCGACGCCACCCGCGCGGCGCGTCGATCCCGGTGGGCGACGCGATGCTCGGTCGCGTCATCGACTCGTTCGGTGTGCCGCTCGACGACAAGCCCGCGCCGATGGCGGCGCACCGCGCGCCGCTCTTGCGCGAGCCGCCCCCGTCTTTCGGGAGGAGGCCGATCCACTCGCCGATCGAGACCGGGGTCCGCGCGCTCGACGCGCTGCTCCCGCTCGGACGCGGACAGCGCGTCGGGCTCTTCGCCGGCACCGGCGTCGGCAAGAGCACGCTCCTCGGGATGCTGTGCCGGCGCGCGGCCGCGGACGTCGTGGTCGTGGGGCTGATCGGCGAGCGCGGTCGCGAGGTCGGCGACTTCGTGCGCGGCGCCCTCGGTCCGGGGCTCGCGCGCAGCGTCGTCGTCGCGGCGACGAGCGACACGTCCCCGCTCGTGCGCGCTCAAGGCGCGCTCGCGGCGACGGCGATCGCGGAGCACTTCCGTGATCGGGGCGCGAACGTGCTGCTCGTGATGGACTCGGTGACCCGCTTCGCGATGGCGCTGCGCGAGGCTTCGCTCGCCGCGGGCGAGCCGCCGGTCACCAAGGGATACACGCCGTCGGTCTTCGCGGCGCTGCCGACGCTCCTCGAGCGCGCTGGAAACACGGCGGGACAAGGGTCGATCACCGCGATCTACACCGTGCTCGTCGAAGGAGACGACCTGAGCGATCCGATCGCCGACGCGGTGCGCGGCATCCTCGACGGCCACATCGTCCTGTCGCGCGCGCTCGGTGAGCGCGGGGTCTACCCCGCGATCGACGTCCTGCGCAGCGTCTCGCGCGTGACGAACGACATCACGACGGTCGAGCACCGCGCCGTGATGACGCAGGCGCGCGGGTACATGGGCGCGCTGCGCGAAGCGAGCGACCTCATCAAGATCGGCGCGTACGCGCCCGGGAGCGATCCGACGATCGACGACGCGATCGTCACGGTGCCACGCATCGAGAACCTCATCCGGCAGGGACTCGAAGAGCAGGTGAGCCGCGACGTCGCCATCCGCGCCCTCGCACAAGCCGTGAAGGTCGAGCGCCGATGAGCCGCGAGCTGAAGCGCATCCAGCGATTGCGCGATCTCCGGAGCCACCGAGAGCGCGCGGCAGAGAAGGAGCTCGCCGTCGCGAGGCGCGGCGTCGTCGAGGCCGAGGCCGCGCTCGAGGCGAGCCGGTCGACGTACGACGAGGCGATCGCTTCGGTCGCGTCGGTGCGGGACGTCGCGGCGCCCGACTTCGAGCTCGAGCGCCTGCGCGTGGTCTCGCTGGGGCGGGCCGTCGAGCGCGCGGAGCGCGGCGTCGAGGCGGCGCAGACGCAACATCGCGTCCGGAAGGACGAGCTGACGCGCGCCCACCGTGAGGTCGAGCAGATGGACCGGTGGGCCGAGATGACGCGCACGGCGGCGCGCGCGGACGAGCAACGCCTCGACCGATTCGAGAGCGACGAGACCGCCGCACGCGCGCGGAGCAGGACATGACGAACGCCCTCCAGACCCAATTCGACGCACCGACCCCGCCGACCCCACCGCACGCGACGACGACGACGACATCGACGACGTCGTCGACCGGCGCGGCGGCGCGACGGACGTTCGACGATCTGCTCGGCGCCGCGAGCGAGCCCGACGCGAAGGAGGCGCCTTCGGGCAGGACGGCCTCGCCGAGATCGAGCGGGACGCGCGCCCTCACGCCCCTCGTCGACGAGGAGCACCCGCGCGACGACGAGCCGAGCGTCGGCGCGCTCGCGCCGGGGCTCCTCGCGACGCCTCCTCCACCGACACCCCCGATCGCTTCGTCGGAGCGCCTCGCCGTCGCATCGACGACGGGCGACGCGCTGCCGGGCGGCCCTCCGTCGCTCGGCGCCGTCACGATCGGCGGCGCGACGAAGGCCGAGCCTCCGAGCAGATCATCGTCGAATGCGTTCGCCACGACGGAGCTCGTTTCGAGTGGATTCGCGTCGACCGGGGGCGCGTCCAAGGCCGTCGGCGAAGGAGGACCGCGCGGGTCCGCTCAGCGCGACGGCGCGCCCTCCGAGCGCGCGGACGAACCGCTCGGGGCCGCGAGCGCGGCACCCCCGTTCCTCGCGCCGACGCGGCCCGCGAGCGACTCCGTCGACCTCACGCCGACCACGACGCGAGGCGGCGGCGCGAGCGCGGCGGCAAACGATCCTCCATCGCTCCTGGCTCACGCCGCGACCCGGGCGGTCGGGGGCTCGCCCGGCGCGCCTCGCGACGACCGAGACCGACGAGGTGAGCTCGACGGCCCGACGACGACGAGCACCGAAAATCCCGCCGCGCCGATCCCCGCAGCGATTCGCCAAGGCGTGCAAGCGCTGCTGCGCCTCTCGCGCGACATTGGCGCGACCCTCGACCTCGCGATCGCCGACGGCGCCCACGGCCAGCCGACCCCGTCGACCTCGACCGAGGCGCCGCACGTCGATCCATCGCGCTGGCTCGGAGATCAGCTGCGGCGCTCCGACTTGCTCGCCACGCCGCTCTCACGAACCGACACCGGCACGCCGAGGCAGGCCGATCCCGACGCGATCGGGCGGACGGCGGCCTCCCCGACCCACGCGAGCGCATCGACGAGGCCCTCCGGTCCGATCGCCGAGAGCGCCGCGCGCGCCGGCGCCCCCGCCGAGCACGCGGGCCGCGGCGGAACGAGCGATCCCCGCCACGCGACACCGACGCGCGAGCCGAACGCCGCGCTCGAGGGGACGAGGCCCACCGACGCCGCGAGCGTGGCCGGGCGCGACCCGAGGGGCGCGACGAAGGACCGCGCCGTGGCGACGACGAGCGACAGCGGCGGCGTCGCGCCTCCCGACGAGACGCAAGGCGCAGCACGCGCGACCGTGCGGACGAGCTCGCCCGATCGCCGAGCGCCATCCGCCGCGCCCGACGCGGTCGAGAGCGTACGGACCGATGGATCGACGAGCTCCGGCGCGCCGACGGCGCCCGAGCCGGTTTCGCGCAAGCGCGGCGAGACCCACGAGACCGCGGCGACACCCCAAGACGCGTCGCGTCCCGACCCCCTCGCGATGTCGACGCCGTCGAGCCCGCGCGCGCCATTCGAGGCTCGGCCTCGCTCCTCGGGCGACGCGGCGCAGCCGCACGCCTCGACGCTCCTGCGCGCGCAGCGTCAAGACCATGCCGAGGTCGCCGTCAGCCGCATGACTCTCCGCTCGGGCATGCGCGCCGACGCGGTGCTCCCCGAGCTCGGCCGGGTGTCGGTCGAGAGCCGCGCGCGCGATGGCGCGATCGATCTCCGCGTCACGGCCGATCGCAGCGAGACGGCCGCGCTCCTCGCCTCTTCCCGGGGCGAGATGCGGAGTGATCTCGATCGCTCCCACGTCCCCGTGTCCGATATCTCCGTCAGCGTGGGCGGCAGCGGCGTCGGCGCGCAGGGCTCCGGTGCGCGACAAGACGGTCGCGAGCATGCGCCGGCGCCGCGATCGACGCCCCGTTCGGAGGCGGCGCCAGGGGAGGCGCCGACCTCGACCACGGCGCAGGCCGCGCGATCGAGGCGGGTACGGATCGTGCTCTAGCCTCGGGTATGACCACAGCCATCAGCGGATCGTCGACGACCGACCCCACCACCGCCCCCACGACGACGTCGACCTCGGCGACGAGCAACGACGGAACGATGGACAAGCAGGCGTTCCTCAAGCTCCTCGTCGCGCAGCTGTCGCACCAAGATCCGCTGAAGCCGATGGAGGGCACCGAGTTCGTGACGCAGCTCGCGCAGTTCTCGTCGGTCGAACAACAGATCATCCAATCGCAGAAGCTCGACGTGCTCAGCACGCAGATGCAGGGGCTCGCGAGCAACGAGGCCGCGTCGCTGGTCGGCAAGCGCGTGACCATCCAAGGTCAGGGGTCGATCACGTCGGACGGCAACCTCGCGCCGGCGCCCGGGAGCTTCAACCTCTCGGGCGACGCGACGAGCGTCAAGGTGACGATCAAGGACAAGGACGGCAACACGGTCCGCACGATGGACATGGGCGCGCGAAGCGCCGGCGCCGTCAGCGTGAACTGGGACGGGACGAACGACGCGGGCGTGAAGGCGCCTGCCGGCCAATACACCGTCGAGGTTCAGGCGACCGACAAGGACGGCAAGAGCGTCTCGACCAGCCAGCAGGTCAGCGGCGTCGTGACGGAGGTCGACTACTCGAAGGGCTACCCCGAGGTCGTCCTCGACAACGGCGTGCGAGCGCCGCTCAGCGAGCTCGTGGGCGTCGGCGCAGGGACCGTCGACGGCACCGGGAGCGCCTCGACGAGCTCTTCGCTGGGTGTGAAGGGCGTCCTCGATCAAGCGACGCTCCAGGCCGTGAGCCAAGCGCTCAATGCGCTGAGCCAGCCTGCCAATCCATGAACCTTCGGGGGAACGACACGAACGGCCCGGACGCCGGCAGCCCAATCGGGCGCTGACGGCCGCACCGGGCGGATGGAGCGACGAGCTCCGAGCAAAACAGGAGATCAGCATGTCGATCATGAATGCGATGTGGAGCGGAGTATCGGGTCTCTCGGCAGAGGGGCAGGCGCTCGGCGTCGTCGGCGACAACGTCGCCAACGCGAACACCATTGGCTTCAAGATGTCGCGCGCCCAATTCGAGGACGTCCTGGGCGGCGCCGTCGGACAGAACAACGGAGCCGGTGTGCGCATGACGCGCGCGCAGCAGATCTTCGCCCAGGGATCGCTCATGAACACCGGGCAACCCACCGACCTCGCCCTCTCGGGCGACGGCTTCTTCGTCGTGAAGGGCGCGCTCGGCGGCGTCACCGGCGACTTCTTCACCCGCAATGGCCAGACGACGCTCGACAAGGACGGAAACCTGGTCGACCCCAACGGGCTCAAGCTCCAGGGCTATGCGTCCGACGGCAATGGCGGGTTCAGCCCCTCGCTGAGCGACGTGCAGCTCTCGATGAGCCCGCTCCAACCGAAGCCGACCTCGAGCTTCACGTTGAGCGCGAACCTCGACGCGACGGCGAAGGTCCCGACGGATCCGGTGACGAACAACCCGTTGCCCTGGGATCCGCAGAACCCCACCAAGACCTCGAACTTCTCGACGAGCACCAAGGTCTACGACTCGCTCGGCAATGCCCACGACGTGCAGGTGTATTTCACGAAGACCGCCGCCGGGACGTGGGACTTCCACGCCCTCGCCGATGGCGCCGACATCCAAGGCGGCACCCCCGGCACGAACGTCGAGATCGGCACCGGCAACCTCACGTTCGCTCCCGACGGCACGCTCGCGTCGGTCAACGGCAACACGATGACCGCGAGCTTCTCGGGCGGCGCTTCGCCGAACCAGGCGATCTCGCTGAACTTCGGCACGCCTCCCCCGGCGGGCGCCGGCACCGATGGAATCACCCAATATGGCTCGCCGAGCAACGTCGCGCAGCAGAAGGCCGACGGGTACGCGTCGGGCGCGCTCCAAGGCGTGAAGGTCGACAGCGACGGCACCGTCAATGGCGTCTACTCCAATGGGGAGACCATTCCGGTCGCGAAGCTCGCGGTCGCGAAGTTCACGTCCAACGACGGCCTCGGCCGCGCCGGGCACAACTTGTGGATTGCGACGCGCGACTCGGGTCAGCCTGCGATGGGCCAAGCCGCGAGCGGCGGCCGCGCGGCCGTGGTGGCCGGCGCGCTCGAGCAGTCCAACGTCGACATCGCCGCGCAGTTCGTCGACATGATCGCCCACCAGCGATCGTTCCAGGCGAACTCGAAGACCATCACGACTGCAGACGAGATGCTGCAGGAAGTCGTCAATCTGAAGCGCTAGAGGTTTCGCCATGAGTGAGAACGCGTCCCCCGCGCCGGCGCCTGCCGGTGCCGCAGCTCCCGCCAAGAAGGGTGGTGCCGCCGGAATGCTGGTCGGAGTGCTCCTATCGGCCATTCTCTCGGGGGGCGCGGCCTTCGGCGGCGCCCGAATCGCCGGCAAGGGCGCCCCCCACGCCGAAGAGGGCCCCAAGATCCCGACGGTCAAAGCCCCGGGCGCGACCGTCGCGCTCGAGCCCTTCCTCGCCAACATCACCGACACCGAGGGAAAGCCGCACGCCCTCAAGATCACGATCGCCATCGAGCTCGCGCACGAGACGAAGGAGGAGGAGTTCAAGGCCTTCATCCCGCGCGTGCGCGACGCCATCCTCACTTACCTGCGGAGCCTGACCTCCGAGAAGCTCAGCGACGCGAAGGGCCTCGACGAGCTTCGCAAGGACATCCTCGAGCGCCTGCACGCGGTAGGCGCGATCGGTGCAGAGCAGATCCTCGTCACCGATCTCATCAGCCAATAGGGGTCTTCATGGAAGGCGAGCCTCAGGTCCGCAGCATGTTGGGGGACGCGGTCGAGGGCGGCGCGCAGCGGCGCGTCCTCGACGCGATGGACGAGCGCGGCGCCGAGATCGCGCTCGCGATGAAGCGAGCCGTGCCGTTCTTGATGCGCCGGAGCGTGCCCCTCGAGCCCGAGCCGGCGAAGATCGCCGTGGCACGCGCGATCCAAGACGAGCTCGAAGGCCCGGTGTTCGGTGTCCCGCTCGCCACCGATCCCGGCGGCTCGCGGGGGCTCTTGCTCTTCGATCGAGGCGCGGTCGCGTTCCTCCTCGACGGCGCCCTCGGAGGCGTCCCCGTCGACGAGGCGAACGAGCTCGAGGAAGAGGGTCCTCCCAAGCAGCTGACGAGCCCGCAGCGCGCGGTGATGAGCCGCTTGTCGGAGGGGCTGCTCCGCGCCGTCTCCGATGCGCTCGCGTCGCTCGGCGTGCGCTTGCGGCGGTTGCCCGCGAGCTCGGGCACACCGCCGGAGGGTCAATTCGCGGCCCTCACGTTCTTGCTCGGCGAGGGAACGCCTCGCAAGGTGGTCGTCGCCGTCGCGCGCGACGCGCTGCAGAACGCGGGCCTCGGCCTGTTCAGCGACGGCAAGCAGAAGGACATGAACGCGTCGCGCGTCCCCGCCGTGCTCCAAGAGGTCGAGCTCGAGCTCGTCGTCGAGCTCGGGCGCGTCCGGCGGAAGCTGTCCGAGGTCGACGCGCTGAAGGTCGGTGACACGATCCGCCTCGGCGTCCCGGTGCGCTCGCCGGTGACCGTGCAGGTGCAGGGTCACCCGATCTTGCGTGGACGTCCGACGACCGCGGGCACCCAGCTCGCGGTCGCCATCGTCGAGAAGACGACGAGCTACGTGAGCCCGGTGGATCCCCCGAGCGGCGCCGAGATCCGGGTCGAGTCGATGAGCGGCTAGCGCGGCGCGAGCTCTTCCGCGAACGCCACGAGCTCGCGCGCCTCCTCGTCGGTGCGACCGAGGTGAGCCGCGACGCCCGCGACGTCGCCGGGCCGGAAGGCGCGGTGGCTGTCGTTGAGAAACCAGTTCATCGCCGTGATGACGCCGCGGATCATCGCGTCGCCCGAGATCACGGCGGCGGGCGGCGCGACGAAGCCCTCCGGCAACGAGCCGATCGCGGCCTTGCGCTGCGCCGCGTTCGGCATTCCTCCGTGCGAGACGACGAGCTGTCCGCGCGCGATGCCGTGGAGCTCGGAGACCGCGCGACAGACCGCGTCCCAGTCCTCGCGCGAGGGCGCAGTGCCACCATGCACGACCACCAGCACGCCGGCGTGGAGGCCGATGCCCATCGTCGCTCCCGCGTGCAGGATCCGCTTCATCGTTCGCCCCTCCCCGGAGGCTAGGGCGGTCGGGCGGCGGAAGCCAAGGGGCGCGCTCACGACGGGCCGGAGGGGCGTAGGATCGGCGTCGTGAGCCAGCGCAAGCCCGAGCGGGGTCGAGAGATCATGGGCTTCGTCGTGGAGCGAGGGACGCAGCTCACGAAGCGCAGGCGGGCCGAGCAGCACCCGGCCGTGGTGCTCCCCCTGCAGGCGAGCGTCGTGTCGCTCGAGCTCCACGACGGGCGAGAGGAGCGGCTCGATCGGGCTTCGCTCGCCATCATCCCACCGGGCCAGCCCTATCGCGTCCGCGCGAAGAGCCCGCTCGCGGAGCTCGTGACGCTGATCCTCGGACCGGAGGTGAGGGCCCGCGCCGCTCGGGACTACCGAGGTCACCTCGACCCGGCGCGCTTCGTCGAGCTCCTCTCGAAGGCGCGCGTGCTGCCGCGGACGCGGTGGGTCGACGAGGTCGTTCATCGCTACGTCTTCGAGCGCGACGTCTGCGCGAAGCCCGACACGCGCGCCGCCGTCTTCCTCGAAATAGAGATCACGAAGGAGCTCTACTTCTTGTGCAAGGAGCGCGAGGAGCAGCGGACGCGCACGTCCGTGGTCCGCGAGGAGGGAGACCTCGTGCCGCGCGCGCGGGCGTTCATCGACGCTCACCTATCGGATCCGCTGCGCGTGAAGGACCTCGCGAAGCACTGCCACGCGAGCGAGTCGACGCTCTCGAGGGCGTTCACGCGCGAGCTCGGCGCGACCCCGGGCGCCTACGCGAGGGAGCGGAGGCTCGAGGCGGCCCTCCTCTTGCTGAAGGCCGAGCGCTACTCGGTGACCGAGGTCGCCGCCCGCGTCGGCTACACGAGCTTGCCCGCGTTCACGGGCGCGTTTCGAAGGCGCTTCGGCGCGCCGCCTTCCTCCGTGCACCGCCGCGAGCAGGCCCTCGAGCTCCTGCTGCCCTCGGGCGCGCCAACGAGACGGAAACGACGAAAGCTTTGACTGTTTCTCGTAAGCCTGAATCTCCGACCGAGCCTAGAGTGCTCGTCCATGCACGACACGATCATCCCCAGGCGCGCGCTCGGCCGCACCGGCCTCGAGGTCTCGGCGATCGGCTTCGGCGCCGGCCCCATCGGCGACTCCCTCGTCTCCGACGCTCACGCGGAGCGCCTCGTTCGATCGGCCGTCGAGCTCGGAATCACCGTCGTCGACACGGCCCCGAGCTATGGAGCGTCCGAAGAGCGCGTCGGGCGTGCATTGCGGTCCGTCCGCGACGGCGTGACCCTCGTGACGAAGGTCGGCTATGGCGTCGCTGGCGAGGCGGACTGGACGCCGCGCTGTCTCTCGCTCGGGATCGACCAGGCGCTCGAGCGGCTGGGGACGGATCGGATCGACGTGGTGCTCCTGCATTCGTGCAGCCGCGAGCAACTGGAGGAAAACGATCTCTTCGAGCCGCTCCGCGAGGCAAAGCGGCAGGGCAAGATCCGCGCGTTCGGCTATTCGGGCGACGGGGCCGCGCTCGGCTGGGCCATTCGCGAGGGCGGCGTGGACGTCGTCGAATGCTCGGTCAACCTCTTCGATCAAGCGGCGCTGAAGGGCGCCATTCCGGCCGCGGTCGAGCGGGGCATCGGCGTGGTCGCGAAGCGCTCGCTCGGCAATGCGGTGTGGACGTCGAGCGAGCGCCCCACGCGCGAGGACCTCGCCACGTATTGGGATCGAATGAGGGCGATGCCATTGCCGGATCTCGGCAGCCCGCTCGACGAGATCGCGCTCCGCTTCGCGGCCTTCGCGCCGGGCGTCGATTGCGCGCTCGTCGGCACCACGCAGCGGGCTCACCTCTTGCGCGCCGCCGAGGTCGCGGCCCACGGCGAGCTCGCGCACCCCGTGAACATCGCGGTTCAGCGCGCGTTCTCGGGTCACGGACGAGCCTGGGACGGGCTCATTTGATCGTCGAGGGCGCGGGCGCCCCCGCGTCGCCGACACGCCCGGCGCGCACCGAGAGCGGCCAGCGCACGCGCTTCTGCGTCTCGGGTGCGCCCCACACCTCGGCGAGGCGCGCGCGCGTCGAGACGAGGGCGTCCGCGCCGGTGGCATTTCGGTGCCGCGTCACCGCCGACCAAGTGCCGAGGTAACCGACGAGCTCCTCGAGCGTCCACGACGCGCTCATTTCGAAGGTGCCGAGGTCGAGCGGCGCGAGCGGAAAGACGAGCCGTCGGAGGCCCTCCTCGACGTGCACCCGCTCGGGCGGCCAATACGCGCCGACCACGTCGGAATAGAGGTTTGCGACGATCGCGTCGACGTCCGTCCCCTCCACGTGCATCAACGCGTACGAGATCGCCGCGACGACCGCGCCCGGCCGCGCGACCCGCTCGACCTCGGGCCAGAAGCGCGCGAGGTCCAGCCAATGCAACGCCTGCGCGATCGTGACGGCGTCGACCGATTGGGGGGCGAGGGTGGAGCCCTCCGCGGGCTCGACCCGGTAATCGACGCGTGGGTCGCGCTCCGCGTGGGCGATCTGCTCGGCCGACGCATCGGTCGCCACGACGTGATCGAAATGGCGCGCGAGCGCGCGAGCAGCCTGCCCGCTCCCGCAAGCCACGTCCCACGCGAGCCCCGTCCCGGGCGCGAGCCGCGCGATCGCGGCGAAGAGATCGTCCGGGTAGGTAGGCCGGTACGACGCGTACTCGCCCGCGTGGCCCGAGAAGTGATCCTTGAACGTCATCGCGCTCTCTGCGTCGCGCGCGCTCGTCTCAGAAGGACTTCGGGCGCCCTGCGGCGTCGAGCACGATCGCTTGCTTCAGGTCGGCGATCACGATGGTCATGGGGCTGAGATCGTCGCCCATCACGGTCAGGGTGCCGTCCCCCGCCGCGTCGGCATCGACCTTGGCGACGATGCCGGAGGCCTGCTTTCCATTCTGCAGCTGCAGCGTCACGACCGGCATCTCCTCACCCTTCAGGTGGTTCACGAACGCGAGCTTGTTCATCGCACCCATCTTCGCGGCGGTCGAAGGTCCCGTCCACGGTGAAACGACGAGGCGCGCTGCGGCGCTCTCACGCGCGGCGGATGCGCCGAGCGCGTCGCGCGCCGATCGCGAGCACGAGCGACGCGACGAGCGCGGGGGGCGCCTCCAGCGGAGCGCCGCCGTAACCGGCGGCGACCGCGCACCCCTCTTCGGTCGTCTTGGCGGGGGGGCCGCCGCCCGCGTGACCGCCTCCGGCGCCGCCCGCACCACCGCCGCCCTGCCCGGGAGGAGGCTCTCCCTCGAGCCACGGCGCGCCGCCCGCGACGGCGAACGCTTGGCCGATCAGATCGGCAAACGCGGAGGTCTTCATGAAGGTGTGCTGCGTTCCGACGCACCCCGAGCCGTTCGTCGTCACGCCGCCGTTGGGGCCGCGCGACACGACGCCGACGACGGCGCCCGACGTCGCGTCGAAGGCCGGGCCACCACTGTCGCCGAAGCAGACGGACTCGCTCGCGAGGAACTCGTTCGCGGCGAGGCGACCGCCGATGCGCGGCGTCGGTGAGGGTCCGACGTCGACGACGCTCACCCCGTCACGCCGCTGTCGCCCGGGCGGGACGAAGGAGGTCTCGGTGGCGCCCCAGCCGATCGCGACGAGCGCCTCGCCGATCTGAACGTCGCCCGAGAGGCGGATGGGCGCGATCTTGGCGTTCGGAATCGGCTTTTGCAACACGATCAGCGCTACATCGTCGTTGCATGTGACGGTGGCCGCGTCGTGCACGTAGCTCTCGCCCACGCCGGGAAACTGCGACACGTCGATGTTCTGGGGGAGGGTCGGCCCCACGAGGACGTGCGTGTCGGAGGGGACGAAGTCGGCGCCGATGGTGCCGCCCGGTCCTTGGGTGAGGGTCCCGTCCTCGCCGCAAGTGAACGTGCCGCTCGTCGTGTCCGAGACGCAGTGGCGCGCGGTGAGGACGAGGTTCGGGGCGAGCAGCGTGCCGGTGCAGTTGAGGTAGTACTTGCCGGCGGCGGTGTCCTTCGAGGGGACGTGCGTGAGGATGAGCACGACCTCGTCGTCGCCCGCGTCGCTCGCCGTGCCGCCGACGATCGGCGACGAGTCGACGCCCTCGCGCTCGCTCGTCGGAGGCGCGTCGACGCAGGCGAGCGAGGTCGTGAGGCACGCGAGGGAGAGGAGAGCGAGCGAGCGCATCGATCTCTCGTAGGGCGAAAGGCGGAGCGGATCCACTCAGAACCCCTCCAAGGCGGGCCCGGGCGGCGCACGATCTCGGCGACGCCGCCGTGCGCGAGGCGTGCGCCGCGGCGCGCATCCGCTAGCATCGGCCAGCGATGACGAACGGCATCAGGAAGGGTCCTCACGGAACCGACGAGATCGCCGCGCCAGGAGCCGGCGCGGCCGCCGACGAGGGCTACGGCGAGAAGGTGATCCTCGCGGGCGCAGCGGCGGCCGATCCGCCGCCGGGAGGCGCGGCGCGCACCGAGCCAGGAGACGGCGGGCCGCCCGCGGGGAGCCACGTGCAAGCGACGCAGCCCTCCGACGGTCCGCCGCGCGGCGCGCAGCCCACCGTCGTCGAGCCGGCCGTCCGTGAGATGGCCGCGCCGACGGAAGGACGCGCGCGTCGGTCGCCGCGCGGAGGCCAGGGTCGGGTCGTCGCCATCGTCGCGGGGACGTCCGTCGCACTCGGCTGCGTGATCGCAGCGCTCGTGTTCACCTTGCGCGCGAGCCGATCGAGCGACGATCAGGCCTCCGACCCGATCCCGCTCCACTCGAGCGTGCCCGCCGCGACGCCGACGAACGCGCCGCAGCCGAGCGAGCCCGATCCGACGCCCGCCACGCCGCAGCCGACGCCCGAGAGCCCGCCCACGCCCGCGACGACGCCGACGCATCCCCCCACGACGCGCCCCACGGCGTCCCCCTCCGCGTCGTCGTCGTCGACCGCGTCCCCGTCGCCCACCAATCCCTTCGGACAGCCGTTCGTCATCCCGTCGACGCTCCCGCCCCTGCCCACGTTGCCGAGCGGCCTGCCGCCGATCCCCGGACTGCCTTGATCCGCGCGCTCTCTGCGATAGGCACCGGGCACACGCCTTGCTGAACGTTCCCCGGGCGCGACGAAGCGCCTCTGGAGGAACGTCTCATGAGCCTCGATTCCCCCGCCGCACCGCTGCTCGATCTGGGCGCGTTCCACATGCTCCGCGACGTGGAGGTGGAGATCACCATCGAGATCGGTCGCTGCCGCAAGCGCATCGCCGACATCCTCCGCCTGACGCCGGGCCAGACGATCGAGATCGCCAAGGCCGCCGGCGAACCGGTGGACATCTACGTCAACGATCAGCTGCTCGGGCGCGGCGAGGCCGTCGTGCTCGGCGATCGCTACGGCGTCCGCATCACCGAGCTGGCCACGCCTTCGGGAGAGCGACCGTGAGGCGCCTCATCGCCACGTTGATGGCGGTCGGCGTCACCGTTTTGACGCCCGCGCTGGTCATGGCCGCCGGAGACAAGGCCGCTGCCGAGCGCGGCGCCGCGGACAAGGCCGCTGCGGAGAAGGCCGCCGCCGACAAGGCCGCGGCCAAGGCCGCCGAGAAGGCGGCGGAGAAGACCGACAAGGTCATCGACAAGCTCGAGAAGGCCGCGGACGAGGGCGACAAGCCCGCGCCGAAGGACGCCGAGGACAAGGCCGAGCCGAAGCCCGCGCCCGAGGCCCCGAAGCCCGCCGACAAGCCGGCGGGCGAGCCGCTCGCGCTGCGACCCACCCACGCGATCGAGGCCCCTCCGGCCGCGCCGGTCATGGGCCTCGGCACGAAGCTCGCGCTCGCGGCGATGATCGGAGGCGTCGCGTTCTTCGTCTACAAGCGTCGCGCGGGCGCGCAACCCTCGAAGCTCCCCGCGCTGCGCGTGACGGCGCGCGCGTCGATCGGCGCGCGCACCGAGGTGTGCATCGTCGAGGTCGACGGCCAGCGCCTCCTGCTCGGCGTCACGCCGAGCTCGATCCGAACGCTGACGGTGCTCACGCAGGAGGAGATGATCGAGGCCTCGGCGACGCCCGCGGAGGAGGGCCTCGCGCGCCTCTTCGCCTCGGCGAAGCGCGATCTCGATCTCGACGCCGAGCCGGAGCTCGACGAGGAGCCGGTGCGACGCGCGCCGCCGCCCGCGAGCCGCCCGGTGCTCTCCGCGCGCGCCGCGCGAGCGACGCCGATCCCCGACAGCGGGCGCCCGACCGTGCTCTCGCCCGCCTCGCGCGCGGAGCGCGCCGAGAAGGAGCCGGCCGCGTCGACCAAGAAGACCGCGTCGCGGCGCTCGACGCCGAACGTCGAAGGACAGGTGTCGGGGCTGCTCACGATGCGGAGCGGCCGGTCGTGAAGGCGGGGAGGCACCTCGTCGGCGCGGCGCTCGGCGCGTTCGCGTGGGCGGGCGCAGAGCACCAAGCGTCGGCGGGCGTGCTCGACTTGTTCGGACAGGGCGCGGATCACGCCGGATCGAAGGGGGGGCTCACCCCCGAGCTGCTGATCCTCGCGGTCCTCACGCTGCTGTCGCTGCTGCCGGCGATCGTGCTGACGATGACGAGCTTCACGCGCTTCGTCGTCGTGCTGTCCTTCGTGCGCCAGGGGCTCGGCACGCACCAGACGCCGCCGAACCAAGTGCTCGTCGGCATGGCCCTCTTCCTCACGAGCTTCACGATGGCGCCGGTCATGGACCGCGTCGTCCACGACGCGTACGAGCCCCTCTCTCGGGGCGAAATCACCGAGAGCGTCGCGCTCGATCGCGGGCTCGCCCCGCTGCGCGCCTTCATGCTGCGCCAGACGCGCGAGGAGGACCTCGCGCTCTTCTACGACGCCGCGAAGCTGCCGCTGCCGAAGACGGAGGAGGAGGTGCCGATGCGCGTCGCCGCGCCGGCGTTCATGGTGAGCGAGCTCACCACGAGCTTCGAGATGGGCATCCTCGTGCTCCTGCCGTTCCTCGTGATCGATCTCGCGGTGAGCTCGGGGCTGATGAGCATGGGCATGATGATGGTGCCGCCTTCGAACATCGCGCTGCCGCTGAAGCTCATGATCTTCGTGCTCGTCGACGGCTGGAACCTCCTCATCGGCTCGCTCCTCAGGAGCTTCCAATGACGAACGACCACGCGCTCCAGCTGATCTCGACGTTCGTGCAGACGACGCTCGCGGCCACGGGCCCCGTGCTCGGCGTCGCGCTCGTGGTGGGGACCGGCGTCGGCGTGCTCCAGACCGCGACGCAGGTGAACGAGCCGAGCATCGCGTACGCGGTGAAGGTCGCCGGCCTCGTCGCGCTCCTGCTCGTCGCGGGTCCCGCCCTCGCCGAGAAGGTCCTCTCGTACACCCGCGCGACGTTCGGCGACGTCGCGCACGTCGTGCGCTGACCGCTCGCCTCCGGGGAACGTCGTGGATCTAGGCTCGATCCTGCGAGAGTGGCTCTTCCGAAACGTGCTCCTCTTGGGGCTCGTCGTCGCGCGGGTCGCGGGGTTCGTGGTCGCCTCGCCCTTCCCCGGCGCAGACGTGCCCCGGTCCCAGCGCGTCGGCCTCGTGTGCGCGCTCGGCTACGTGTCGATGCTCTCTGCCGCACAGCCGGCCACGCCGCTCGTCCTCGACGCGATGTACCTCCTCTCCGCCGCCGTGGAGGTCGCGTTCGGCGTGGCGATCGCCTTCGTCTTCCGCCTCTTGCTCGCCGCCGCCGAGGCGATGGGTGAGCTCGTGTCGCAGGGCACGGGGCTCGGCGCGCCGGCGCTCCTCAATCCCACCCTCGGCGCCGAAGAGACCGCGATTTCCCGCGTCATCACGCTCTTCGCGATGTTGCTCGCGTTCTCGTGCGGCGCCCACCGCGTCGCGCTCGCGTACCTCATCCGCTCCTTCGACGCGGTCCCGGTGGGGAGCGAGCTCCACCTCGGCGGAGCGGTGCCCCTCTTCACGGAGCTGGCGGGGCAGTCGATCGCCGTCGGCCTGAGGCTCGCGATGCCCGTGGTCGCCGTGTCGCTCGTCACGCAGGTCGCGCTCGCGCTCGTCGCGCGGCTCGCGCCGACGCTCCAGATCTTCAACATCGGCTTCTCGGTGCTCATCGCCGCGGGCCTGCTCACGTTCAGCGCCGCGCTGCCGGACGCGTCCACTTGGCTCGGCGAGCACTTCGCGAGCCTCGGGACGCTGATGGACCGAGTCCTGCTGAGCATCGCCGCTGGTGGCTGAGGACGAGGAGAGCAAGAAGTACGACGCGACCCCAAAACGGCGCGAAGACTTCCGTAAACAGGGCAAGTTCGCGCGCTCGCGCGACGCGGGCGCCGTCCTCACCATCGCGGCCACCGGCTTCGTCGTCGCCGGCATGCGCGAGGCGATGGGCTCGGCCATCGATCGCCTGTTCTCGAAGGCGCTCGGTGATCTCACCGCGATGGCGCGCGGCGACTTCGCCGGGGTGAAGGCGGCGACCCTCGGGGCGCTCGCCGTGCTCGTCGTGCCGCCCGTCGTGGGCGCCGCGATCGCCGCGCTCGTCTCCGGCGCGGCGCAGGCCGGCCTCAGCCCGAACCTCGATCTCGTCGGGCTGAAGCTCGAGCGCCTCGATCCCATGCCGCGGATCATGGAGATGCTCTCGCCGAAGAAGGCGCTGAAGGAGGTCTCCCTCGCGCTGCTCAAGGTGGGCCTGGTCGGCTACGTCGCGTACTCGGCGCTCACGGCCGAGCTGCCGGGGCTGCTCGTGCTCGCCGCCGTCGACGGACGCGCGAGCGGCGCCGCCGCGGTCTCGGCGGGCGCCCACCTCGCGCTGAAGGTCCTCGGCGCCACCGCGATCGTCGCCGCCATCGACTACGCCCAGAGCCGCTTCACCCTCGAGCAGGAGATGAAGATGACGCTCAAAGAGCTCAAGGACGAGATGAAGCAGGAGGACGGCGACCCCAAGGTGAAGGCGCGCATGCGACAACGTGCGCGCGCTCTCAGCAAGAAGCGCATGATGAGCGACGTCAAGACGGCCGCGGTGGTCGTCACGAACCCGACGCACGTCGCCGTCGCCATCCGCTACGGCGACGACGATCCGGCGCCGACCGTCGTCGCGAAGGGGCACGACGAGGTCGCGCTCGCCATCCGCCGAGAGGCCCGCGAGCAGGGCGTCCCGATCATCGAGAACCGCCGCCTGGCGCGCCTCCTCGACGCCGAGGTCCGTCTCGGCAAGCCCATCAAGGTCGAGCACTTCACGGCCGTCGCGCGCGTCCTCGCGTTCGTGTTCAAGCGCTACGGTCGCAGGCGCCCCCCTGCCACCAAGAAGAAGCCCGGCTTGGCACGAACGGTGCGACCGAACGGGGCGTGAGCACCACGGCCGCCGCATTGGGACCGAAGCCGCGTCAACGCGCTGACATCCTCGTTCCGCTCGGCATCGTCGGCATCGTCCTCATGATGGTCGTGCCGCTCCCGGCCTTCCTGCTCGACGTGCTGCTGACGCTCTCCGTCGCGCTCGCCGTCGGCGTGTTCCTCACCGCGCTCTTCATCGAGGAGGCGCTCGAGTTCTCCGCGTTTCCCGCCTTCGTGCTCGTCGCGACGCTGCTGCGCCTGTCGCTCAACGTCGCCACGACGCGCCTCATCCTCCTGCACGGCGGCGAGGGACACGGCGCCGCGGGCGAGATGGTCGAGGCCTTCGGCAGGTTCGTCGTCGGCGGCAACATCGTCGTCGGTCTCGCCGTCTTCCTCATCCTCGTCGTCATCAACTTCGTCGTCATCACGAAGGGCGCGGGGCGCGTCGCGGAGGTCGGCGCGCGCTTCACCCTCGACGCGATGCCCGGCAAGCAGATGGCGATCGACGCCGATCTGTCGAGCGGCCTCATCAGCGCCGATCAAGCGCGCGAACGCCGTCGCAACCTCGAGCGAGAGGCGGACTTCTACGGCGCGATGGACGGCGCGAGCAAGTTCGTCCACGGCGACGCGGTCGCGGGTCTGCTCATCACCGGCATCAACCTCGTCGGCGGCCTCGTGCTCGGCCTCGCCGCGGGGATGGACCTCGCGAACGCCGCCGAGACGTTCTCGGTCCTGAGCGTCGGCGACGCGCTCCTCTCGCAGATCCCGGCCCTCCTCGTGTCGGCCGCGAGCGGCATCGTCGTCACGCGCAGCGCGACGGGCGAGCAGCTCGGTCGCGCGTTCGTGACGCAGCTCGCGGGGCGGCGTCAGAGCGTCACCATCACCGCCGGGATCTTGACGGTGCTCGGTCTCATGCCCGGCATCCCGACCTTGCCGTGCTTCGGCCTCGCGGGCGTCCTCTTCTACGTCGCCCGGAAGATCCCGCAGGACAAGACCGAGGCAGAGCTGAAGAAGGCCGAAGAGGACGCCGCCGTCGTCAAGGAGCCCGAGCGAAAGCGCGGGACGCCGGAGGAGATCGACGCGGCGCTCGCCCTCGACATGCTGACGCTCGAGCTCGGCTACGAGCTCGTGCCGATGGTCGACGTGAGCCAGGGCGGGACGCTGCTCGATCGCGTCGTGTCGCTCCGGCACGAGCTCGCACAGGAGTGCGGCGTGGTCGTGCCGCCCGTGCACGTGTGCGACAACCTCGAGCTCCCACCCGGGACCTACCGCGTGCTGCTGCTCGGCAACGAGATCGGCCGCGGGGAGTGCCGCGCCGGTCGCATGCTCGCGATCGACGCGAGCGGCTGCGCGCCACCCATCGAGGGCGAGGAGACGCGCGATCCGGCCTTCCAGCTGCCCGCGCGCTGGGTGCTGAGCCGCGACCGCGAGATGGGCGAGGCGCTCGGTTACACGCTGATCGATCACGCGACCGTGGTGGCGACCCACCTCGGCGAGCTGCTCCGAAGCAACGCGCACCGACTCCTCGGCAGCCAGGAGGTGCAGCACCTCCTGGACGTCCTCGCCAAGACCGCGCCGAAGCTCGTCGACGACGTGGTCCCGAACTTGCTCCAGCTCGGGGACATCGTGCGCGTCTTCAAGAACCTCGTGTCCGAGCGCGTGTCGGTCCGCGACACGCGCACCATCCTCGAGGCGCTCGCCGACGTGGGTACGCAGACGAAGGATCCCGAGCAGCTCACGGAGCTCGTCCGCGAGCGCCTCTCGACGCACATCACCGCGCGCTACGTCGGAGCCGACAAGGGCGTCGCGGTGCTCGCGCTCGACCCGCGCATCGAAGATCTCTTGCGCCGCACGCTCCGCGACATCGCCTCCGGGACGGGCGGCAGCATCGATCCCGAGATACTCAAGCAGCTCGGTCTCGGCGCCGAGAAGGCGCTCGCGAAGTTCAACGCGCTCGGCGCGACCCCCGTCCTCATCACGCCGCCCGATCTGCGAAGGTTCGCCCGCGCGATCTTCGAGCGCAAGGTTCCGCAGCTCGTCGTCCTCTCGTTCCGAGAGGTCGAGTCGTCCGTCTCGCTCCGCATCGTCGAGACCCTGTCATTGCCTGCTGCCGGAGCCCCCGCGCAGCAGTTCGCCGCGAGGTAAAGCATGTCCCTCGAGACCTATCGTCGCGCCCTCGAGTTCAACCCCAACCGAGCCGTCGGAGGCGCCGCCCCGAGCGCGGCGGTCACGACGCACCGCGGTCGCTCGCTCGAGGAGGCCCGCGCGAACGCGGTCCGCGAGCTCGGCCCGGACTTCACCGTCCTCGCCACGCGTCGCATCCCGCGCGAGGGCGTGTTCGGCTTCTTCGGCGCCGAGGAGTACGAGGTGACCGCGCTCAAGAAGGCGAGCGCCGGCCCCGAGCCCGCGCCGACCCAGAAGCACCCCTTCGCGCAGCTCGCGAGCGCCGCGCCGAAGCCGGAGACCGACGAGATCCAGGCCTTTCGCAACGAGGTGAGGCACGAGGTGCGATCGCTCCGGAGCCTCATCGCGCGCACGTCGCAGGAGGGACCGACCGAGAGCGAGAAGCTCCGGCGCGGCCTCGAGACGGAGCTCGCCGAGCTGCGCGAGCTCCTCGCCGAGATCACGAACGAGAAGGAGGCGCCGGCGCAGTCGAAGCGCAAGATCGCGGCCCTCGGCATCGAAGGCGGCGCGGCGAGGGCGCTGCTCACGCGGCTCCGCGCCGCGAAGGCGCCCGCGAGCGACGAGGCCATCGCGAAGGCGATCCGCGACGTGGTGCGCGTCGCGCCGTGGCCGCTCGACGGCGCGGGTCGGTCGCTCGTCGCGCTCGTCGGACCCACCGGCGTCGGCAAGACCACCACCGCGGCGAAGCTCGCCGCCCACGCGATCCTGACGCAGGATCGCTCGGTGACGCTCGTCTCGTCCGACGGCTTCCGCGTCGGTGCGACCGAGCAGATGGAGCGCTACGCCGAGCTCCTCGGCGCCGAGCTCCGCGTCGTGCGCACGCCGAGCGAGGTCGACGAGGCCGTCGCGAAGTCCACGACCGACGTCGTGATCGTCGACACCGGCGGCCGCGGGCCGACGGAGAAGAACAGCATCGAGGGCTCGATCCCGCGCCTCAAGCTCGGCGGGAGACAGCGGGGCGCGACGAGCCACACGCTGCTCTGCGTGCCCGCGTGCACGCGCGACGCGGACGCTCGCCGCATCCAACGCTTCTTCGCGGCCTGCAACCCCACGGCGCTCGTCATGACGAAGCTCGACGAGACGGCGACGCCCGCCGGGATCGTGCACGCCGCGCTCGCGGGTGATCTCCCCATCGCGGCGCTCTGCTTCGGTCAGCGCGTGCCGGAGGACATCGCGCCCGCCACGACGGATGGCATCCTCGAGGTGCTGTTCGGCGAGAAGCGCGCTCGCAAGGCGCAGTCGTGAACGCGTACGGCGAGGGTCGCCCCCGCGCGCGCGCCCTCACGAGGGCCGAGTACGAGCACTTCTCGCCCATGGTCCGTCGGCAGGCGATGTGGCTCGCGCGCAAGGGGCCTCGCCGCGTCTCCGTCGGAGACCTCTGCGCCGCGGGTTGGTCGGGGCTGCTCGACGCCCTGTCGCGCGCCGACGAGGGCGCCTCGCCTCCGGACTTCGAGGGCTACGCGAGCCACCGCGTGAAGAGCGCGATGCTGCAGCACATCGAGGCCCTCGATCCGCACCTCAAGGAGACGCGGACGCTCTCTCGCTCCATCGCGCGCGCGATCAGCGCCGTCACGCGGACGCTCGGTCGCTCGCCGGAGAGCGACGAGATCGCCGCGGCCCTCTCGATGAAGATCGACGAGTACGCCTCCGCGCTGCTCTCGATCTATCGCGCCGGCCTCGCGCGCATCGAGGTCATCGACCTGGATCGCCCCGTGCAAGATCTCCTGGAAGAAGCGGAGAAAGAGCCTGAACGAAGCCTCGAAGAGGCGATCGAGCTCCTCCCGCGCGAGTGCCAGGAGATCCTCATGTTGCTCTACCAAGAAGACTGCTCGATCGAGGAGGCCGCGGCCGTGCTCGGCACGAGCTCCCGCGACGCCGAGATCCTCGCCTGCGAGGCCATGCACCGCGTGCGCGCGCTCACGGGGAGAGAGTGACGTGTCGAAGGGTGTCTTCGCCGCGCTGAGCGGAGCCGTCGCGGCGCAGACCGCGCTCGACGTGACCGCACAGAACCTCGCGAACGCCTCGAGCGCCGGCTATCACCGCCAGCGCGCGGTGTTCCGCGAGGTGCTGAAGAACCAAGCCGGTGTCTCGCCGAAGGGCCAGAACCGTCAAAATCGCTACGCTGCCGTCAGCGGAACCGTCATCGATATGTCGCCGGGCGCCGTTCGCAGCACCGGACGGCCCCTCGACGCCGCGCTCCCCGATGGCATGTTCTTCGCTATCGGTACTCCTCGTGGAGAGCGCTACACGAAAGCCGGCTCGATGCAGGTGGACGCGCAGGGCTCCCTCCGGATCGGCGACAGCGCCGTCCTGGACGATCAGGGGCGCCCGATCAAGGTCCCCACGGATCAAGAAGTGAGTCTGACGAAAGACGGTCAGGTTCTGGTGAGCGGAGAGACGCACGCGCGCCTCAAGCTCGTGAGCTTCCAGAACCCCGCGCTCCTCACGCCGGAGGCAGGCAACGTTCTCGCCGCCTCGCAGAGCTCCGGAGCACCGACCCCCGCCGGCGGCGAGATGACCGTCGGGGGTCTCGAAGAGTCCAATTCATCGCCCGTGGCGGCGATGAACGATCTCATCACGACCAACCGATCGTTCGACGCCTACCAGCGCGCGATCGACACGTTCCGCGAAGCGGATCGGCGCGTGGTGACCCTTCCTTCTTCGTAACGCCGAGAGCGAGCTCGCCCTTCGCTCGCTCCGACAGCAGAACCCCACCCCCCAAAGGACCCGTCCTAGGAGTCTTCCATGCCGCTCTACATCCAAACCAACATGCCCGCGCTCGAGGCCCAGCGGAACATCTCGAACACGCAGAACCAGCTCGCGACGACGTTCCAGCGCCTCTCGAGCGGCTACCGCATCAACAGCGCCGCGGACGACGCGGCCGGCCTCGCGATCTCGGATCAGATGAACGCGGACATCCGCAGCTACGCGGTGGCCGAGCGCAACGCGAACAACGGCATCAGCATGGCGCAGACCGCCGACGGCGCGATGAGCCAGGTCTCGAGCATCCTGCAGCGCATGCGGGAGCTCGCGGAGCAGGGCTCGAACGGCGACATGAACGCGACCGACCGCAACTACCTGGACGTCGAGTACGGCCAGCTCAAGCAGGAGATCACGCGCATCTCGCAGGCGACGACCTTCAACGGTACGAACCTCCTCTCGGGCGCGCAGACCACGATCGACTTCCAGGTCGGCATCCAGAACACGGCCTCCGATCGCCTCAGCGTGGTGTTCGGCGGCGTCGACCTCACGAGCCTCGGCCTCACGACGTCGAACGTCGCGGGCGCCACCGCCACCGCGTCGCAGACGGCGCTCGGCGAGGTCGACGCGGCGATCACCGCGCTCTCGACGCGCCGCGCGGACTTCGGCGCCGCGCTGAACCGCATGCAGGTCACGATCTCCAACCTTCAGTCGATGCGCACGAACCTCTCGGCGGCGCACAGCCGCATCAAGGACGTCGACGTCGCGGAGGAGTCGTCGATGTTGGCCAAGCAGCAGGTGCTCGCGCAGGCCGGCAACGCCATCCTCGCGCAGGCGAACCAGTCTCCGCAGATGGCCCTCTCGCTGCTCAAGGGCTGATCGCGGTCTCTCCTCGGAGGATGAGCCGTGCGCGTCGGACTCGACACCCTCGCCGCCCCGCAGGCGGACCCTCGCACCCGCGAGGCCTCGCGCCCGAGCGCGAGAGAGGTCGACGCCAAGCGCACGGCGCTCAAGCCGAGTGAGATCCGCCGGTCACTCGCGGACGCTTATCGGAGGCTCCACGGACGAGCGATCGCCCCGAAGGCCCTCGACGTGCTCAGCGCGCAGGTCATGAACGAGACCGCGCTCGGGCACAGCATGTACAACTACAACTTTGGTGGGATCAAGGGCGCGTCCCCCGAGGGCCTCACGGCGCGCTACGGCACGCGCGAGGTCCTCGGGGGAGAGACGCGGCACATCGTCGACGGCTTCCGGGCCTACGGCTCGGCGACGGCGGGCGCCACCGACTACCTCACCTTCCTCGAGAAGAAGTACCCACGCGCCGTCGAAGCGGCCGAGAACGGGGACGTCGACGGGTTCGTCGCGCACCTGAAGGCCGGCCACTACTTCACCGCCGACGAGACCCAGTACGCCGCGGCCGTGAAGAACCTGATGTCGGCAGACGACGCCGACGCCGCACAGCGCGGCACACCCTCGCCGCCGAGGCTCGCGTCCGTGACGGGCGCCCCCTCGCCGGACCCCTCCTCCTTCGCCACCACGGAGACGCTCGCGCGCGTGCTCGACGCCATGTCGAGCTCCGCCGTCGCCATCGCCGCTCCGGCCCCCGACGAGGAGGACCCCCGAAGACTCTGACCAGTGGTCCACCTAAAGCTTCAAGCCAAGGTGGCCGTTGGTCGAGAAAGCAGGTCGCGCCCAAAGCGCGCCCTCCAGGCGGCACGACGCCGTACTGCAACCTCCAAGAAGGAGAACGACCATGGCTCTTTACATCAACACGAACGTCGCTTCGCTCCAGGCCCAAGGCAACCTCGCGGGGACCCAGCAGGCACAGCAAAGGAACTTCCAGCGTCTCTCCAGCGGTATGCGCATCAACTCGGCGGCGGACGACGCCGCGGGTCTCGGCATCAGCGAAAGCATGGGCGCCCAGATCCGCAGCTACGCCGTCGCGCAGCGCAACTCGAACAACGCCATCAGCATGGCTCAGACGGCTGAAGGCGCGCTCGGGCAGGTGAGCGGCATCCTCGGCCGTATGCGAGAGCTGTCGGTTCAGGGCGCCAACGGTGACCTGAACTCCACCGACCGCGGTTACCTCGACACGGAGTTCACGCAGCTGAAGAGCGAAATCGACCGCATCAGTCAGTCCACGACCTTCAACGGACAAGCTCTTCTGTCCGGCGCCACCAACACGATCACGTTCCAAGTCGGTATCAACAACACCGCCTCGGATCAGATCTCGGTCGCGTTCGGCGGCGTGGACCTGACCAGTCTGGGTATCAACGGTTCGAGCGTCAGCGGCGCCACCGCTGCGAACTCGCAGGCGGCCATCACCGCCATCGACAGCGCGATCACCGCGGTCAGCACGCAGCGCGCGAACTACGGCGCTTCGATGAACCGCCTGAACGTGACGGTCTCGAACCTCCAGACGATGCAGACCAACACGTCGGCTGCCAACAGCCGCATCCGTGACGTCGACGTGGCGGAAGAGACCGCTTCGATGTCGAGAAACCAGGTTCTCGCGCAGGCCGGCGTGGCCGTGCTGGCGCAGGCGAACCAAGCACCGCAGATGGCGTTGAGCCTCCTCCGAGGCTGATCGCGGTCGCGGCAGGGCCCGGCGCGCAGGCGAAGCTGCCTGCGCGCCGAGGGGTCCACACCCGGCAAGAGGTCTCCATGTTTCTCTGACCAAGGATTCTCCCCATGACGTCGATCAGCTTCGGCGGTCTCGCCTCGGGTCTCGACACGAACGCCATCATCGACGGCCTCGTGAAGGCGGAGAGCATTCCGCTCACGCAGATCCAAACCCACAAGAGCAACGTCGACGCGGCGTCGCAGACCATCAGCGACATCAGCAACAAGATGGCGACGCTCAAGGCGGCCGCCCTCGACCTGTCGACTCCGACGGGGTTCTCTTCCTACTCCGCCACGTCGTCGGACACCTCGATCGTCGCGAGCGTCACCGGCGCCGCCGCGGCGGGCTCGTTCGACGTGCAGGTGACGCAGCTCGCGAAGGAGCAGCGGACGTACTCCGACTCCCAGTCGACGAGCGTCTCGCCGCTCAACATGTCGGGCGCCCTCACGATTCAGGTCGGCTCCGGGACGACGGCGAACATCACGGTCGACGCGACCGACAGCCTCACGGACATCGCGACCAAGATCAACCAGAGCGGTCAGCGCGTCGGCGCCTCCGTCATCTTCGACGGCACGAACTACAAGCTCCAGGTCCGCGGCCTCGACACCGGCGCGGCCAACAACGTCACGATGACCGAGACGGGCTTCTCGCTCGGGCTGTCGAACCCGGCGAACACCGTCCAGAACGCGCAAGACGCGAAGCTCAGCGTCGACGGCATCAACATCACGCGCTCGAGCAACCAAGTGACCGGGGTGCTCCCCGGCGTCACGCTCGCGCTGACGAAGACGACCTCGTCGCCGGTCACGATCAACGTGAACCCCGACGCGACCGCGCTCACGACGAAGCTCCAGACGCTCGTGAAGGCGTACAACGACATCGTCTCCGCGTCGCACTTCGCCGCCGGCTACGGCTCGACCAAGGCGACGAACAAGGAGCTCATGGGCGACTCGGCGATCCGCGGCGCGCTGGACGGCTTGAGCAGCTACATGGGCAACGTCGTCCCGGGGACCTCGGGCCTCTACACCACGCTCGCGAGCATCGGCCTCACGAAGGACAAGGACGGCAACCTCACCCTCGACACCACCAAGCTCACGGCGGCGGTGCAGGCGAGCCCGACCTCGGTCGCGGCGCTGTTCGTGAAGGACCCCGTCGCCGGCACGACCGGTGCAATGCAGGGACTCATGGACACCGTGGACAAGCTCTCGACGAACCCGAGCTCGCTGCTCGCGACGCGCATCACCGCGCTCGGCAAGGAGTCGGCGCAGCTGCAAGACGACGCGGACGCGACGCAGCGGCACATCGACCAGTACCAGGCCGACCTGCAGAAGCGCTTCACGGACCTCGAGGTCCAGATGAGCCAGATCAAGTCGAACGGAAACTCGCTGCTCGCAGCGATGGGCGTGTCGACCACGACGACCGGTTGAGAGACGAACCATGCTCCCGAACGCCGCCGCTCAACGATACCAAGCAGTCCAGGTGAAGACCGCGTCGCCGGGGGACATCCTCGTGATGCTCTACGACGGGGTCTTCCGCTTCCTCGGCGAGGCGAAGAGCGCCATCGAGCGAGACGACCGCGCCCGCGCCGGCGAGCGGATCGACCGCTCGCACGCGATCCTCACCGAGCTCGCCGCGGGCCTCAACCGCAGCGCGGCGCCGGAGCTGTGCGACCGGCTCGAGGGCGTGTACGGCTTCTGCATGAGCAGGCTCGTCGAGGCCAACCTCACGCGGGACGCGGCGAAGCTCGACGAGGTGTTGCGCGTGCTCGCGCCGATCCGCGAGGGCTTCAAAGAGGCCGTCCGTCAACAGGCGAGCAAGGGAGGAGTCCCGTGAAGATCTACGGTGCAGGAACCACGGGCCCGATTTCGGGCGCAGACTCGCTCGCGTCGAGGCTCGGGAAGAACCGGGCGCAAGGCGGCGGCGCGACGACGCGCACCGACGTGGCCGGCTCCGAGGTCCGCGTCTCGAAGGAGGCCATGCGCCTCTCGTTGCAAGCGCCGGCGGGCTTCGACCTCGCGCGGGTCGAGCGGCTGCGCGACGCGCACGAGAGCGGCTCGCTCGCGGTCGATCCCTCGGTCATCGCTCGTCGCCTCCAGGAGGAGAACTGAGCATGAGCGCCGACCAAATCCTCGATCAGATCGAGGCGCTGCTCACGAGCGAGCGGGCCGCGATCCGGCAGCTCGACTCGGCCGCCGTCGAAGAGTGCGCCCACGAGAAGGAGCGACTCTTCGCGGAGCTCAAGCGCGCGCTCGTCGGTCGGAGCGATCTCCACGCGAGGATCGTGCGCGTGATGCGCATGGCCCGCCAGAACTGCCTCCTGCTCGCCTACGCGCGCGACTGCGTGCGCGACGCGATGGGCTCGGTCGCGAGGCACCTCAACACGCGCGTGAGCGAGCGGCCCGGCCACTCGACGGCGCCCCCCGGCGAGCGGCGCAGCCTGCGCGTCTCGGTGATGGGGTAGCGAGATGAGCTCGCTCGGCTCGCTGATGAACGTCGCCGGTGACGCGCTCGCAGCGCAGTCGGCGGCGCTCGACATCACCGGCCAGAACATCTCGAACGCGAACACGCCTGGCTACGTCCGGCGCGTCGCCCAGCTCGAGAACCGCGCCCTCGGACAAGGGCAATCGGGCGGCGTCGTCTACACCGGCCCGCTCCGCATGGTGGATCGCTTCGCGAACGCACGCGTCTTCGCCGCCGACGCGATGAAGGGCGCCGCCGACGCGCGGAGCCAGTCGCTCTCGGGGCTCGAGGCCTCGCTCGCGCCTTCGACCGGCGGCATCGGCGACGCGATGAGCGCCCTCTTCAGCGCCGCCACGGATTTGGCGTCGAACGCCAACGATCCGACGGCGCGCAGCGCGTTCCTCGCGCGCGCCGATCAGGTCGCGCAGGCGTTCCACTCGGCCAGCGACGGGCTCGCGCAGAGGCGCGCCGATCTGCTCGGGCAAGCGCAGAGCGCGGCGGGCGAGATCAACTCGCGCCTCACGCAGATCGCCGACATGAACCAGAAGATCGCGTCGGCGCAGGCGCTCGGCGAGCCGGCGACGGATCTGCGCGATCAGCGCGACAAGCTCATCGACGAGGTCGGCCAGCGCGTCGGCGTCCAGGTCGTGGAGGAGCCGACGGGCATGGTCACGCTGCTCTCCTCGGGCGCGTCGCTCGTGCAAGGTGGCTCGGCGAACAAGGTGGAGGCCGGCGTCGACCCGCAGGGCGCCATCCAGGTGACGTTCCAGACGCCGGGCGGCGCCAAGAACGACGTGACGAGCCGCATCTCGTCCGGCTCGCTCGCGGGGATCATCGAGGCGCGCGACAAGGACGTCCCCGCGCTGCAGCAGAACCTCGACCAGCTCGCGTTCGACTTCGCGGGCGCCGTGAACGCGGCCCACGCCTCGGGCGTCGGGCTCGACGGCGTCGGCGGTCGCCCCCTCTTCTCGCCGCTCGCGAGCGCGACGGGCGCCGCGGCGGCCCTCACCGTCGATCCCTCGGTCGCCGGCCAACCCGATCACGTCGCGGCCGCCGCGACCTCCGCCGATCTGCCGGCGGGCAACACCGTCGCGCTCGCGATGGCGGGCCTCTCGTCCCAGGCCATCGGCGCGGGGGGGACACCGGCGTCTCGGTACGGCGGCTTGGGCGGCATGCTCGGCACGATGCAGGCCTCCGCCGACTCCGACGCCTCGCTGCGGGCCGACACGGCCGCCGTCGCACAGTCGATGCGCGAGCAGTCGTCGGGCGTCTCCGTCGAAGAGGAGATGGTCAACATGACGCGCTACCAGAACGCCTTCACGGCGGCGCAGCGCGTCCTCAAGGTGGCCGATGATTTGCTGGATGGTCTCCTCAAGGGACTCTAGCCATGCGCGTCACCGATCAGATGAAGATGGCCTCTCTGCGCGACGCGCAGAGCGCCGCGAACGAGCGCCTCTACGGCGCGAGCCAGCGAGCCTCGAGCGGAATCCGGGTCTCGCGGCCCGCGGACGATCCGGCGGCGTTCGCCCGCATCGCCTCGAAAGACGGCACGATCTCGAAGCTCGGAGGGCGGCAGCAGGCGCTCGATCGCTCCCAAGGCGACCTGTCGGTCGCGGAGTCCGCGCTCGCTTCCGGGGTCGACATCCTGTCGCAGGCGCGGGACCTCGCCGTTCAGCTGTCCGACGGCACGCTCGACCCGGCGCAGCGCGCCGCGGCCGCCAAGCAAGTGACGGAGCTCCGTCAAGCGCTCGTCGGCGTCGCCAACACGCGCGGCAGCTCGGGCTACGTCTTCTCCGGCACGAAGACCGACACGCCCGCGATCGATTCGGCTGGCGCGTTCCAAGGCAACGACAGCGCGATCCAGGTCGAGACCGCCGACGGCGTGAACACCCGGGCGAACGCGAGCGGCGCGAAGGCGTTCACCGCCGCGGGCGGGCGCGACGTCCTCCAAGACCTCGCCGACTTCGCGACGGCGCTCACGAACAACGACGTGCCGGGGCTCCAGGCGATGGTGCAGAAGCTCTCCGACGGGCAGAAGCAGATCACCGCGGCGCGCGCGGACGCGGGCATTCAGCTCGATCGCGTGCGCACGGCGAGCTCGGTCACGAGCACGCTCGCGACCGCCGTGAAAGAGGCGCGCGCCGGCGACGCAGAGCTCGACCCGACGAC
This sequence comes from uncultured Polyangiaceae bacterium, assembly GCA_964467935.1. Lineage (GTDB taxonomy): Bacteria > Myxococcota_A > Polyangia > Polyangiales > Polyangiaceae > CAYYKK01. The sequence goes on along the minus strand of CAYYKK010000004.1, from coordinate 11,975 downwards.
GGCCTACACCGAGCTCGCCGCGGCGAACGACGCCTACAACCGAGGATTGGCGGTCGCCCGCCAGGTCCTCGCGACGTTCTCGGTCGACAAGATGCCTTGAGTGGCGCGGGTTCTGCATTGGCTCACAGGAGGAGGCAGCCATGCTGGTGGTTCACCGAAAAGAAGGGCAGCGACTGGTTCTGAGCGGCGGCATCGAGATCGCCGTCGTGTCGACCGCCCGAGGGGGCGTCCGCCTCGCGATCACGGCCCCGAAGGACGTGTGGATCGCGCGCGGCGAGGTGCACGACGCGGTGGCGATGGCGAACGCGGCCGCCGCAGCGACGACCGCCTCGATCTACCCCAACCTCGCACCCGGCCAAGGCCTGGAAACGCACCCCGCGGAGGACTCCCGATGATTCACTTGAGCGGAACCCGGTTCGGGGAGATCTCGCTGGAGGACAGCGCGGCGATCTCCTTCCCCAATGGCATCATCGGCTTCTCGACGGAGACGCGCTTCGCGTTGCTCGAGCGACCGAACGGGCCGATCGCGTACCTGCAATCGCTCGCTTCGCCGCGCCTCGCGCTGCCGGTCATCGACGCGTCGATCCTGAGGCCCGCCTACCCCACGCTGACGGCCGACGAGATGGCGGCGCTCAGCGGCGCGCGCGCGGAGCACATGGCGGTGCTCGTCGTGGTCGCCGTCGATCCAGTCGGCGCGGAGCTCCGCGCGAACCTCTTGGCGCCCGTCGTCATCGACGTGGAGTCGAGGGTCGGAAAACAGATCATCCTCGAGGGCACGAGCTACGGCTCGAGCACGCCCATCGGCAACAGACGGCCGTCGAAGCCGAGCGTCGCGAGCGCGGGCGGAAACGCCCCTTCGCGCATCGCGTCGGCCGAGCGCTGAGAGAACACGGAGGAACACGCTCATGGCCATGTCCGTCGCCCCGTTTCAGATGCCCAAACCGATGCCGAGGCAGAAGCCGCCCACGGTCTTGGTCGTCGACGACGATCGCGCGGTCGTCCGCGCGTTCGGCCGCATCATCGCCTCGTCCGGCATCCTCGTGAACCCCGCCTGGGATCCCGCCGCGGCGCTCCGCGCGATCGAAGAGACCCGTTACGACGCGGTCATCTGCGACATCGGACTGCCGGGCATGAGCGGCATCGCGCTCGCGCGTCAGGTCCGCCGGCGGTGGCCCGAGGTGCCCATCATCCTCGTGACCGGCGATCCACGCCTCGACACCGCGCTCGAGGCGTTCGAGCTCGGCGCCGTCGAGTACATGCCGAAGCCGGTCGACGCGGCGAAGCTCGCCGCGACGGTGAAGCGCGCGGTGAACCTCCATCGCCTGGCCCAGATGCGACAAGAAGCGTTCGAGTCACTGGAGGAGGAGGGGCCGAGGAGCCTCGAGTTCGCCGCCGTGAGCGAGGCGCTCGATCGCGCGCTGTCGGGTCTCTGGGTCGCCTTCCAACCGATCGTCGACTGGTCGAAGAAGAAGGTCGTCGGCTACGAGGCGCTGCTGCGCTCGCGCGACGACACCCTCCGCAGCCCGCCGCAGGTGCTCGACGCCGCCGAGCAGGTCGGTCGCATCCACGACGTGGGCTCGCGCGTGCGAGATCTCGCCGCGGCGGCCTTCCAGCACGCCGACGACGGATCGCTCTTGTTCCTGAACCTGCACCCGCACGACATGCTCGACGCGAGCCTCTACGATCCGTCCCATCCGCTCGTGAAGATGGCGGACCGCGTGGTGCTCGAGATCACGGAGCGTTCGAGCGTGCACGACGTGATGGATCTGCAAGGTCGCGCCGAGGGGCTGCGCAAGCTCGGCTACCGGCTCGCCGTCGACGATCTCGGCGCGGGCTACGCGGGGCTCTCGAGCTTCGCGGTCCTCGAGCCCGAGCTCGCCAAGCTGGACATGAGCCTCGTGCGCTCGATCCACACCTCGCCCGTGCGTCAGCGCCTCGTCGCTTCGATGGTGTCGCTCTGCCGCGAGCTCGGCAACCGCGTCGTCGCCGAGGGCATCGAGACGGTGGAGGAGCTCGAGACGCTCGCGGGGCTCGGCTGCGATCTGATGCAAGGTTACTTCTTCGCGAAGCCCGGACCGCCCTTCCCCGACGTCTCCTTCTGACCATCGAGGACTCGCCGCGCTCGCCGAAGCGCTCGGGGCCGAGAGCTCCGGGCGCTTCGTGCATTTCGTCGCTCCGCGCGCGGTGACGACGCACGGTCGTGGCACGGCCCCGGGCGATCGCTCGTCGAGCGCGCAGCGGCCCTCCCGAGCGCGCGGGCGCGCGGCTCGCTCGAGGGGGCTCGGCTCCGTGCGGCTCGGCTGCGTGCGGCTCGGCTCCGTGCGGCTCGGCTCAGTGCGGCTCGTCGTCGGGCTCGCTCGGAGGTGGCGCGCTCGCAGACGGGACCGGCTCGGCCTCCCGATGGCCCGCGTCCTCGCGCGGCCTCTCGCTCGGCTCCGGCTCGCCGGCTCGTTCGGCGCCCTCGAGATCCGTGGGCGGCTCGTCCGCGTGGGCGCCCGCGTCCTCGGCGTCCAACAAGGACGTAGGCGCGTAGACGCAGCGGAGACCGATCGCGTAGCTCCGCGCCTCGGGCGTCACCTCCGCGCGCGACGTCCCCTTCACCCGCGGCAGCGCCATGAACGAGGCGCCGACGACGACGCGTGGGGCGTCGTGATCGTCGGCCACGCCGCCGGCGCGCGTGACCGTCCACTCGGCGACGTTGCCGTCGAGATCGGCGAAGGGCGCCTTCGTGCCGTGCGCGAACCAACCGACCGGGCTCGTCCCCATCCACCCGTCCCACTCCTTCGAGTCGGTGTCGACGAAGATCCCGAAATGCAGCCCCCAGTCGAGGCACTCGTCGCCGCAGCGATTGGCCGTCGGCTTCTTCTCGTCCTTCGGAGCCTCGGGGAGCATACGCGAAGCGGCCTCGAGCTCCGCCTCGGAGGGGAGGCGCCCGCCACGGAAATGGCAGTACGTGGAGGCGCCCCACCAATCGATGCAATTGACCGGATAGAGAGCGCGCTTCGGGTCGGCATTGCAGAGCTGACGATAGGCGCGAGCGAGCTTCGGGCTCGTGGGCGGGTAGTCCACCTCGTCGCCGAGCTCGTCGCACACCGCCGCGGCGACGCAGCGCTCGTAGGCCCGCACGCTGACCTCGGTGCGATCGAGACAGAACGCGTCGATCGACGACGCCGAGACGAGGACGCTCCCGGGCGGGCACGGCGATGGAGGCGCAGGCTCGGCGGGGATCGGCGGAGGAGCGACCTCGGCGCTCGACGCGTGTTGGGGCAGAGAGATCTTCGGGGCGCGCGTGCGCAGCCCGACGAGACCTCCGACGAGCGCGCCGGCCACGACGCCGACCGCGACGAAGCGCGCTCGTCGATCGGAGACGACGCGTCGCCATCGCGGCGCCGCGGGCGGAGGGCTCGCCACTTCCTGCGCGATCCCCGCTGGGGTCAGGCGATCGCCGGCCGGCGCAGGCTCGGCGACAGGAGGCTCGGGCGCGATCTCGGCGGGCGACTCGCCCCACAAGCTCGCGGCGGCGCTCGGAGGCGAAGCGCCGTCGCCGGCAGCCTCCGCGGGCGACTCCCCCCAGAGGCTCGACCCGCCGCCCGAAGCGCCGTCACCGGCGGGCTCGGCGCTCGCTTCGGAGAACCAGAGGCTCTGCGGAGGCGACGCGTCGCTCGGAGGCGGAGCGCCGTCGGTCGCGGAGGGCTCGGTCTCGGGCGCGCTCACGGGCTCCGCGAGAGACCAGAAGCCTCCGTCCCCCGCGGTCGCCGGCTCGGCCGCGCTCTCGGCGGGCGGATCGAGCCACATCGATCCGCCCGACGCGGGCTCGGCATCCGAAGGCAGATCGGGCGTGGGCTCGAACCACAGCCCACCCGGCGGATCGGCCGGCGGCGGCGCCGAGTCGACGTCGTTCGAAAGCTCGAGCGCGGGCTTCCCGTCCTCTTCGGACGCCGCGCCATAGACGTCCTCGAAGTCAGCCGACGGCGGCTGGCTCAGCGGCTCGGGAAAGCGCGAGGGAGGCGCCGCGTCGGGCACCGCGGCGAGGAACGCGCGCACGGCTTCGCCGGCCTCCGCGTAGCGATCGTCGACCTCGCGCACGACGCAACGGTCGAACCAGTCGTCGAAGCCCTCGGGGATCAGATCGCCCACGCCGAGCTCGCGCGCCCGCGCGCTCGCGCGCACGAGCGGATCGAGGCAGACCTCGCGCAGCAGCACCGGCACGCTCGCCTTCTCCGCGCCGAGCCAGTAGCTCCGACCCGTGAGCAGATAGAACGCGAGGAGGCCGAGCGCCCACACGTCGGTGCCGGGGCAGATGTTGCCGAAGCTGTCGGTCTGCTCGGGCGCCATGAAGAGCGGCGAGCCGACGGGCGTCGTCCCGAGCTCTGACGCTCCGAGCGCCAAGAATTTGGCGACGCCGAAGTCGAGCAGCTTCGCCGTGAAGGTCGCGCCGCGCCGCTTCGGGCGAGCGAGGAAGATGTTCTCGGGCTTGAGATCGCGATGAACGATGCGCTGCGCGTGCGCCTGCTCGAGCGCGTGCCCGATCTGCGCGAGGACCTCGCGCACCTCACCGAGCGAGAACGCCCCGCGCCGATCGACGGCGTCGGCGAGCTCCTCGCCCCGCAGCAGCTCCATCGCGATGAACGGCGTGCCGGTGTCGTCGTCGACGCCCGCCGTCACGATCTCGACGACGTGATCGCTCTCGATCTGGGCGGCCGCGCGCGCCTCACGGACGAAGCGCTCGCGCATCTCGGCGTTGTTCACGAGCTGCGACGCGAGCAGCTTCAGCGCGCGTTGCTTGCCGGTGCTGAGCTGCGTGACGATGTAGACGGCGCCCATTCCGCCCAGGCGAAGGCCGCGGACGACCTTGAAGTCCTTCGCGAAGATGGAGTCCGGCTCCAGGGCGGACGGATACGCGGTCACGCGCTCCGCGCTTCAAGATGCGTGCCTCCGCGCGGCCTCAGGCCCGGATGCCGTACTTCTTCATGAGCCTGTAGGCCGTCGTCCGACCGATGCCGAGGATGCGCACCGCCTCGGACACGTTGCCCTTCGTCTGGGCCAGCGCCCGCTCCAAGGCCTGTCGCTCGACCTCGTCCATGCGCGCAGCGGAGGGCGGCTTCGCCGAAGGCGTCTTCGGCGCCGAAGACCGTCGCGCGCTCGAGGGCGGCGTGGCTTGAGACGGCTCGCGGACGCGCGGCGGCAGATCGCCGATCCGGATGACGCCGTCGCGCGAGACGACGGTCGCGCGTTGGATGGCGTTCTCGAGCTCGCGCACGTTGCCGGGCCACGCATACGCCTCGAGCGCGGCCATCGCCTCCGCGTCGACGCTCATCGAGCGGTTCGGCGCCGCCTCGACGAGGAAGTGCTGCACGAGCAGCGCGATGTCGCCGGGCCGGGCGCGCAGGGAGGGGAGCTCGAGCTCGAACACGTTCAGCCGAAAGAACAGGTCGGAGCGGAAGCGCCCGGCGTCGACCTCGGCCGAGAGATCGCGGTGCGTCGCGGTGACGAGGCGAAAGTCGGAGCGCACGTCCTGCGCGCCGCCGACGCGCTGGAAGGTGCGCTCCTGCAGCACGCGCAAGAGCTTCGCCTGCAAGCTCGCGCTGAGCTCGCCCACCTCGTCGAGGAAGAGCGTCCCGCCGTTCGCGAGCTCGAACCGACCGAGCCTCCTCGCGAGCGCCCCCGTGAAGGCTCCCTTCTCGTGTCCGAAGAACTCCGACTCCTGCAGCGACTCGGGCACCGCCGCGCAGTTGAGCGCGACGAAGGGCCCGCCCGCGCGCGCGCTCGAGTCGTGGATCGCTCGCGCGATGAGCTCCTTGCCGGTGCCGCTCTCACCGTGGATCAAGACGGACACGTCCGTCGGCGCGACGCGATCGAGCTCTCGGAAGAGGGACTGCATCGCCGGCGACTCACCGATGATCCCCTTGTACGAAGCGGCGCCCTCCACCTCGCGCTCGAGGGTCGACACCCGGAGCTTCAGGCGATGGAGCTCGGTCGCGTTTCGAACGGTGGTCGCGAGCTTCGTGCGATCGACCGGCTTCGCGAGGTAGTCGTGCGCGCCTCGCTGCATCGCCGTGACGACCGTCGCGACCTCGCGATCGGCCGTGAGGATGATCACGGGCAGCTTCGGGTGATGGCGCGTGATGAGCTCGAGCGCCTCGAGGCCGCTCATCCCGGGCAGCTCGATGTCGAGGCAGATCGCGTCGGGGAGCGATCGCGAGAGGACCTCGAGCGCCTCCTCCGCGCTGCCCGCCGTCTCGACGTGGTAGCCGTCGCGCTCGAGCCAGCGCTCGATGAGCATTCGGCTCGTCGGCTCGTCCTCGACCACGAGCACGGTCGAGGCGGGATCGGGCGAAGGGGGCACGGCGGAGGATGCTACGACTTTTCGCGCGGTCGATGGGCCTCTTGTGGCGGTGCGCCCCCGCGCACTTCTCGGGAGGGAGGCCAGGAGGTATCTTGACCCGGTGCGGCCCAAGTCGACGCTGAAGCTCCCGCGGATCGAGGGGCGCATCTCGTCGGTCCGCGCGTCGCTCGACGAGCTCTTTCCGTTCCACATCGCCTTCAACCAAGAGCTCGTCGTGATGCAGACGGGCCGGAGCCTCCGGCACCTCTCGGCGGAGCTCGTCCCGGGCGCGAGGCTCGACAAGGTGCTCCGAGGCGCCGAGGGCTTCGACACGACGCGGGTCACGCGAGATCAGGCGGCGCACCTGAGCCTCCGCGTCCCGCGCACCAAGCTCGTCCTGCGCGGCGTCGTCGTCGGGACCGAGCACGAGGGCGTCGTCGCGTTCCTCCCCTCCGTGTGGCCCACGCGCTCGCAAGAGATCGACGCGCTGCCGCTCGAGCGCGACGACTTCGCCCCCTTCGATCCGACGTTCGAGTACGTCCAGGAGCTCTCGACACGCGACGCGCTGCACGGCAAGCGCCGCTCCGCCGAGGTGCTCGCCGAACAGCGCGCGGAGCTCCGTCGGGCGAACCGCAGGCTCGACGCGCTCTACGGCGTCTCGCTGATGCGCGACCAGGCCCCGACGCTGGAGGCCGCGATCGGCGGGGTGTTGAAGGCGATCTCCGACGCCCTCCGGGCGCGACGCGTGCGCTACTGGACGGCGAGCACGAACGACGTCGTGCTGCTCGCGATCCACGAAGCGGATCCGAACACGCGCGCGGAGAGCGACGACCCGACGCTCGCTCGAAAGGCGCGACGCGCCGGCGAGCGTCAGGACAAGGGGGATCGCGTCGCGCACCCCGTCGGCGCGGCGACCGGCGTCTTCGGCGTGCTCGAGGTCGAAGCCGCCGAGAGCGACGAGGACGGCCTGCAGCTCACCGAAGAGGTCGCGCGCAACCTCGGCCTCTTCATCGACAAGCGCCGCGCCGCGGGCGAGATCCTCCGCGCCCGCGACGAGGCGCAGGCCGCGACGAAGCTGAAGAGCTCGTTCTTGGCGAACATGAGCCACGAGGTTCGCACGCCGCTCAACGCCATCATCGGCATGATGGATCTGGTGCTCGCCGGCGAGCTCGGGCGCGCCGAGCGCGAGTACGTGCAGCTCGCGCAGTCGGCGGGCCGTGATCTGCTGCGCATCGTGAACGACATCCTCGACTTCTCGAAGGTCGAGGCCGGGCAGCTCGAGACCGAGACCGTCGAGCTCGACCTCAACGATCTGGTACAGCGCCTCGTCCTGCAGCACGGCGCGGTGGCGCGCGAGAAGCGGCTGAGGCTCTACGCCTCCTACGATCCAGGCGCGCCGCACTGGGTGCGCGGCGATCCCATCCGCGTCGGCCAAGTGCTCGGCAACCTCGTCGGCAACGCGATCAAGTTCACCGACGAGGGCGAGATCTCGCTTCGCGTGCGCGCGGTCGGAGGCGGGCGCATGCGCTTCGAGGTCGCTGACACGGGCCCCGGCATCCCCGAGTCGGCACGAGAGACCCTCTTCGAGCCGTTCCGCCAGGGCGACAGCTCCACGACGCGCCGCTACGGCGGAACGGGCCTCGGTCTCGCGATCGCGCGCGCGCTCTGCTCGGCGATGGGCGGCAAGCTCGACTTCTCGAGCACCGTCGGCAAGGGCTCGGTGTTCTGGTTCGAGCTTCCGCTGCCAATCGCGAAGGCGCCGGTCATCTCGGAGCTCGAGCCCGATCGCGAGAGCGACGCGAAGCCCGCGCGTCGCTCTCACCGCACCGTGCTCGTCGCCGAGGACAATCCCGTGAACCAACGGCTGCTCCGCGGCTTCCTCGAGCACCTGGGGTTCGACGCGCACATCGTCGGGAGCGGCGAGAAGGTCGTCGACGCCGCACGAAACGGTCGATACGCCGCGATCCTGATGGACTGGCAGATGCCGGTCATGGACGGGCTCGAGGCGACGCGGCGCATCCGCGCCGAAGAGAAGGGTCGCAAGCCGATGCCCATCATCGCCCTCACCGCGCACGCCCTGCGCGGCGATCGCGAGCGCTGCCTCGCGGCGGGCATGAACGACTACCTGACGAAGCCCGTGCGGCTCGAGGAGCTACGCGCGACCCTCGAGAACTGGACCGCGGGCCGCACGAAGACGATGCCCGGCGGCTCGCTGCCGCCCATCGCCGCCACGCCGGGGATCGATCTCGCCTCGCTGCGCGCGCTCGGGGCGAGCCTGGGCGGCGCGGAGGACGCGTCGCTCGTCGCGGAGGTCGTCGGCGTGTACCTCGAGGACGCGCCCCATCGGATCGAGCGCCTGCGCGCCGCGCTCGCCTCGGGTGATCGACGCGAGGCCGCGCGACAAGCCCACACGCTGAAGGGCGCCTCCTCGAACGTCTGCGCGGAGGGCCTCGTGAAGATCGCAGCGGCGATCGAG
>CAYYKK010000004.1:0-3164 GCA_964467935.1 uncultured Polyangiaceae bacterium | reverse complement strand
TCGAGGAGGCCTGCCGCGAGGACCGGCTCGCCGAGGCGCGCAACCTCGTCGGCGAAGCCGCGCGCGAGCTCGAGCGGATCACGCCCGTGCTCCGCCAAGCCGTCCGCTTGTAAGCGGTCCCGCGCCGTGCGACCGATCGGTATGGGGCTCTCTCGCCACCTCCTTCGCGCGCGCCGGACGCGCGGTCTCACGCTGGCCTCGGCCGCGTCCCTCCTCCTCGCCGCCTCGGGCTGCGGCTCGACGGTGCCAGAGGGGAGCACGCGGACCGGCGCCGTCGCGCCGCGCCCGATCGCATCGACGAGCGCTCCGCTCCCCACGACCACGGAGTCTCCGATGACCACGCTCCCCACCCCCGAGTCACGCGCCCGCGAGCTCTGCTCGCACCTCGCCAAGCGCGAGTTCGATCTCGCGAACGCGCTCCTCGATCCGACCATGGCGGCGGCGCTGCCCGTCGCGAAGCTGGTCGAGACGTGGGACGCGCTCGTGAAGGCGGCGGGTCCCTTCGACGCGTGCGGCTCCGCGAAGATCGGCTCGCAAGGAGGTTACGACGTGGTCGTCCTCACGTGCGCGTTCGAGCGCGCGTCGATCGACGTGAAGGTGGCGCTCGACGACGAGCGGCGTGTCTCGGGCCTCTTCTTCCTCCCGACGCAGCCGCCGTGGTCGCCCCCCGACTACGCGGCGAAGGGCGCGGTCGAGCGCGACGTCGTCGTCGGGCCCGAGGCGTGGAAGCTCCCAGGCACGCTGACGCTCCCGGAGGGCGCCGGCCCCTTCCCCGCCGTCGTGCTCGTGCACGGCTCGGGGCCGGGCGATCGCGACGAGACCGTGGGCGCGCTCAAGCCCTTCCGAGACCTCGCCCTCGGCCTCGCGGCGAAGGGGATCGCGGTGCTGCGCTTCGAGAAGCGGACCCGCGTCTACGGCGCGAAGCTCGTGGACGACGAGACCTTCACCGTGAATCAGGAGAGCGTCGACGATGCGGTCCTCGCGCTGAAGCTGCTCGAGAAGACGGATCGGATCGATCCCAAGCGCCTCTACGTGGCCGGCCACAGCCTCGGTGGGCAGCTCGCCCCGCGCATCGGCGAGCGCTACCCGAAGGCCGCCGGCCTCGTCATCCTCGCCGGGAGCACCCGTCCCATCGCAGACATGATGCGAGAGCAGCTCGAATACATCGCGTCGCTCGACGGCAAGCGGTCGAAGGAGGAGGACACGCAGATCGAAGCGATCGAGGCGGCCCAGAAGCGCCTGTCCGAGCTGATCGTCTCGGGCGCCCAGGCGAAGCCGCACGAGATGATCCTCGGCGCGCCGATCGCCTACCACCGGGATCTCGCTCGCTACGACGCGCCCGCGACCGCAGCCAAGCTCGCCATGCCGATCCTGGTGCTGCAGGGCGGACGCGACTACCAGGTCACCGAGGTCGATCTCGCCGCGTGGAAGAAGGCGCTCGCGAAGAAGGCGAACGCGACGACGAAGCTCTACCCGTCCTTGAACCACCTCTTCGTGTCGGGTGAAGGCAAGAGCGTGCCCGAGGAGTACCAGGTGGCGGGCCACGTCGACGAGCACGTGATCGACGACGTCGCGGCCTGGATCGCGAAGAAGCCTCGCTGAGGCGAGTCGCCACGACCGTCCCGCGCGCGCACCGACCTCACGCGGCGATCTCCCTTCGCCGGAAATTGCGGGCGCGCGCAACGCCTGCGGCCGCCGCGCCGCGCGGTCGACGTTTCTCCGAGGACTTCGCCGCGGCACACGCGTTGCGAAGGCGTGCCGCGGGCGCTCGACGCCCAGAAGGAGAGTAGACGCCATGGAGCATCGCAACACGATCGTGGCTGCCGCCCTGATCGCGCTCGGCGCGTGGACGATGGGCTGCTCCGGCCAAGCCAACACGGCTGCGGCCGAGCCGAATCAGGTCAATCCCAACCCGCAACCGAAGCCGCCGCCGGAGCCGCCGCAGCCGAACCCGCAGCCGCGCCCGGGCCCGACCAACACCGGCGATCCCGGCCCCGACTCCGCGCCGCCCGCGAAGTGACGCGGCCCTCCGCGACCTGCCGAGACACGCTTCGCACGAGCCGTGTCTCGCGGGCCCGAGGGTGGCGGCGCGAGCGATCGCGCGTATGCTTCACCTCGACGCAGAACCTGCACGCGAAAGCGACGTTCGTCGCGTCTTCGCCCGCAGAAATGGCCGGCACGTAACGTGCTCCGAGGATCCGATCATGAGCTCCAAACCTCCGCCGACCCCCGAAGAACAATTCGCGAAGTCCGAGAAGCGCCACCACCGCGAGGTGGAGGCGATCGAAGCCGCCGCGGGCGCCGCCGCAGGTGCCATCGCGGGCACGCTCGCCGGCCCCGTCGGCATGGCCGCGGGCGCGGTGATTGGTGCGGCCATCGGCGCGCTCGCGGGCGTGGAGACCGATCGCGCCGAGCACCTCGAGGCCGAGCGCGAGAAGGATCTCGACGCGATCGGCACGACCTCGCGACGAGGACAGGCGATGGCGCGCGAAGCGGCCGCCGAGCTCGAGGCGACGATCGACGAGGAAGAGGCGCGCAAGGCGCACGCGCAAGAGATCGAGTCCGCGCTCGACAAGAAGAAGTAGAGAGACCCCAGCGCTCGACGCGAAAGGCGAGCGCTGCCGGCGCGGAGGGATCCGCGGATCGAGAAGCGGGGGAGAGCGCCGGCGACGCGCGCGACGCCCTCTCGCGTCCTCGCCTCGGCGAAGGCGAGCGAACGCGACGACCTCGCCTCGGCAAAGGCGAGCGAACGCGACGACCTCGCTGCCCGCGCCGTCGACCGCGCCTCAGCTCTCCCCGAGCGTGCGCCGCGGCCCCGGCTTGCCCTCCGCCAACGTGTCGCCGAGCGCCTCCTGTGTGAGCCCGCGGGCGCTCGAGAGCTTCGCGTCCCCGTGCGGGTTCGCCTCGGCGACCGAGCCCGACTGTGCGCCGTGCGGCGGGGCTTCGCTCACCGGGTGTCGGCTCCCCGCTCGCCCCTCCGCCAACGTCGTGCGCGCAGGCGGCTCGGAGGCGTGCGACCGCCGCGGCGGCCGGCCTTCGGCGACGATGATCTTGACCTGTTGGCCGCCCAGCTTGAGTTGCAGTTGCTCAAGCAGAAGACGCTTGTTTTCCGGCCGCGGGTGGCGCACCAGATCGAGATATTCGACATAGATGTCGCTGCTTCG
>CAYYKK010000003.1:13152-68057 GCA_964467935.1 uncultured Polyangiaceae bacterium | reverse complement strand
TTCTTCTTCGAGGCGCCGAACCCGTCGGCGTTGCTCGGCGGGGCGACGGTCAGCGCACCGCGGTGAACCCCCGCCGTGACCGGCTGCGCGAGGCTGCGCTCACGCCCAGGACCGCTCAGCGGACGGATCGAGACGCCATTGTCCTGCCAGCTCATCTCGACCTGATCCGGCGGCCCCGCCGGCGTCACGATCGCGACCTGTTCGGTGCTCGACCGCGTGGGCGCCTCGGCGGCGGGCGGGGGCGTCGTGGCGCAGCCGGCGAGGAACGCCGAGAGGACCACCGAGAGAGCTCCGACACCCGAGACCGTCACGTTCGCGTTCATGTCGCCTCCGTCGCGCCCCACCCTCGAGGCGTGACCACCCTTACCCGAACGGTTGGCGACTGTGTAGGGAAAAAAGCGACGTCCCCTCCTTTCGATCCCGCCGGCTCATTTCTCGACCGGAGCGTAGAAGGACACCCCCCGGACGTTCTCCTCGATGCGGAGCGGGTGGAGGATGGCAGGGAACGCCCGCTGCGCGCAGTCGAGGTGCTCGCAGAGCCGGCAGGTCACGCCGACGGGCACCGCGGCGTCGAGGTTCTCCACGTCGACGCCGCCTGAATAGACCAGCTCGCGCGCGTGCCGCACCTCGCACCCCATCCCGATCGCGTGCACCGTGTGCGGGACGTTGTACCCGCCGCGGTCGCTCCGCAGCGTGCGAGCGAGACAGAAGTAGACCTTGTCGTCGGGCATCCGTGACATCTGGACGCAGATCATCCCGGGCGTGAGGAAGGCGGCGTGCACGTTCCAGCGCGGGCACGCGCCGCTGAAGCGAGCGATCTGGATGCCGGAGGCGCTGAAGCGCTTCGAGATGTTGCCCGCCATGTCGATGCGGATGAGGTGGAACGGCACCCCTTCGCGCCCGGGTCGCCGGAGCGTCGTCAGCCGATGACACACCTGCTCGAAGCTCGCTCCGTAGCGATGCGCGAGCAGCTCCACGTCGTAGCGCTCGCCGCGGGCCGCCTCGAGGAAGGGCTCGTAGGGCATCAGCACCGCCGCGGCGAAGTAGTTCGCGAGCGCGACGCGCGCGAGGGCGTGCGCCTCGCGCGACAGCTCCTTGTCGGCTTGCAGGATCGCGTCGAGCGAGGCGCTCTGAGTGAGGAGGCCGATCTGATGCGCGAGCTGGAAGCGCCGGCTGCGCGGCGGAAGCACCTCCGAGATCGAGAGCACCTTCTTCTCCGGATCGTACCGGCGCATCGCCTTGCGCTCGTCGGCGACTCGGACGATGCGCACCGAGACGCCGTGCCTCTTCGCCAGGTAGCGAACGAGCCCCGCGTAGACGTCGTCGGCGTCGAGCTTCGCCTCTCGCCAGATCACCTCGGCGCCCTCCTCGAGCGCTGGAAAGTGGTTCATGTGCCGCTGGATGAAGTCGCCGACCTGCTCGGACGGCAAGGTCGAGGACTCGATCGCGCTCGGGCTCTCGAGGCGGCTCGCCAGGGCGTGGTTCGTGTCGCGCGTCGCGAGGTAGGCGCGGTAGAGCGTGAGCGTCGCGCGCGCCATCGCGGGTGAGCTGGTGACGAGCTCGCGCACGTCGACGTTGGTGAGACCGTGTTGCTCGAACATCGGATCTCCGAACACCTCGGCGACGTCGGCGACGAGCCTCCCGTCGTCCGCCGACGCGAAGCTCGAGAGATCCACCTTGAAGGTCTGCGCGAGCTTGATCAGGAGCGCCGCAGTGAGCGGACGTTTGTTACTCTCGATGAGGTTCAAGTAGCTCGCCGAGATCCCGAGCCGCGTCGCGAGCTCCACTTGCGAGATCCCGTCGCGCCTCCGGAGCGCCTTCACTTTCCCGCCGAGCTTCGCCGCGTCATCCATGGAACGAATTTACAACAATTGACACATTGACATCAAGTCAAACCACTCGTCTCAACACGTTAACTAATTGAATTTACGTTCGAACTTGACGAACGCGGGTGCGTGAGTCAAGTTGCTGCCTGTGACGGCGCCCTGCGTCAAACCGCAGGTGGACGAGGCTGACAAGGAGAACGACATGACGGCCAGCATCAGCACGACGTCTCCGGCGCCCGAGGGCACCTCGCCGATCCTCTCGACCGAGGCGCTCGACTTCGTCGCGTCCTTGGTCCGCACGTTCCGTCCCCGCATCGAGGAGCTGCTCGTGGCGCGGAAGGAACGCCAGGCGCGGCTCGACGCGGGTGAGAAGCTGCGCTTCCTCGACGAGACGAGGGAGGTGCGCGAGGGCCGCTGGAAGGTGGCTCCCCTCCCCGCCGATCTCCTCGACCGACGCGTCGAGATCACCGGGCCCGTCGACAGGAAGATGATCATCAACGCGCTCAACTCCGGCGCGAACGTGTTCATGGCCGATCTGGAGGACTCCACGTCGCCGACGTGGGAAAACGTCGTGCGCGGGCAGGCGAACCTCGTCGACGCGGTGCGCGGCACGATCGCCTACGAGGACCCCGCGAGCGGGAAGAAGTACGCGCTCGCCGCGCAGACCGCCGTCCTGCTCGTGCGCCCGCGTGGCCTGCACCTCGTCGAGAGGCACGTGCTGGTCGACGGCAGCCCGGCGCCCGGGTGCCTCGTCGACTTCGGTCTCTACTTCTTCCACAACGCGCGCGCGCTCGTCGCGAAGGGCTCCGGCCCGTACTTCTACCTGCCGAAGCTCCAGAGCCACGTGGAGGCGCGCCTCTGGAACGACGTGTTCGTCGCCGCGCAGAAGGCGCTGGGTCTGCCCGTCGGCACGATCAAGGCGACGGTGCTCATCGAGACGTTGCCGGCGGCGTTCGAGATGAACGAGATCCTCTACGAGCTGCGCGATCACTCCGCCGGCCTCAACTGCGGCCGCTGGGACTACATCTTCAGCTTCATCAAGGCGTTCCGCGCGCACCCCGAGTACGTGCTGCCGGATCGCTCCGAGGTCACGATGGAGCAGCCGATGATGCGCGCGTACACGCAGCTCGTCGTGAAGACGTGCCACGCGCGCGGCGTGCACGCGATGGGCGGCATGGCGGCGCAGATCCCCATCAAGAACGATCCTGCCGCGAACGACGCCGCCCTCGCGAAGGTGCGCGCCGACAAGACGCGCGAGGTGAAGGACGGCCACGACGGCACGTGGGTCGCGCACCCCGGCCTCGTCTCGGTGGCCAAGGAGATCTTCGACGCGCAGATGCCGATGAAGAACCAGATCGAGCGCAAGCGCGAGGACTTCGACGCCACCGCGGAGGATCTCGTGCGTTGCCCGGAGGGGTCGCGCACCGAGCGCGGGCTCCGACACAACGTGAAGGTCGGCATCCAGTACCTCGAGGCCTGGCTGCGCGGTTCGGGGTGCGTCCCCCTCTACAACCTGATGGAGGACGCCGCGACCGCCGAGATCTCGAGGAGCCAGGCGTGGCAGTGGCTGCGCCACGGCGCGACGCTCGACGGCGGCGACAAGCTCACGGTCGCGCGCTTCCGGCAGATCGTGGCGGAGGAGATGCGATCCATCGAGGCGGAGGTCGGCGCGCAGCGGTTCGCGAGCGGCCGCTTCGCAGAGGCGCGCGATCTCTTCGACAAGCTCTCCACCGAGAGCGAGCTCGCCGACTTCCTGACGACGGCCGCCTACGACTTGATCTGAAGGGTCGGGGGCTCCGCCCCGCCTCCACGGCGAAGACCCGCCGAGGGGCGCGTTCACCTCCGACGTAATCGCATCTACGATTCTTTTGCAACTCCATCTCCACTTCACCCCATATCCATCCTCGATTCGACGCCCTCGGAGCCGGCTCCGCGGGAGAACCAGGAGAATTCCGATGAGCGCTGCGCCGAACCTCTACCAAGCCGACCCGACCAAGCTCCCCGACAGGTTCGCCGGCGTCCTCAGGCCGTACACGGCGGCCGACGTCGAGCGCCTCCGAGGGAGCGTGAAGATCGAGCACTCGCTCGCGCAGATGGGCGCGAAGCGGCTGTGGGAGCTCCTGCACACCGAGAGCTACGTGAACGCGCTCGGGGCGCTCACGGGCAACCAGGCGATGCAGCAGGTGCGCGCCGGCCTGAAGGCGATCTATCTCTCCGGCTGGCAGGTGGCGGCCGACGCGAACCTCTCGGGCGCGATGTACCCGGACCAGAGCCTCTACCCCGCGAACAGCGTGCCCGCGGTCGTCAAGCGCATCAACCAGGCGCTCCTGCGCGCCGACCAGATCGAGCACGCCGAGGGCAAGGACGGACGCTACTGGATGGCGCCCATCGTGGCCGACGCCGAGGCCGGCTTCGGCGGACCGCTCAACGCGTACGAGCTGATGAAGCAGATGATCGAGGCCGGCGCGGCGGGTGTGCACTTCGAGGATCAGCTCGCGGCGGAGAAGAAGTGCGGGCACATGGGCGGCAAGGTCCTCGTCCCGACGAGCCAGTTCATTCGGACGCTCACCGCGGCGCGCCTCGCCGCCGACGTGGCCGGCGTGCCCACGCTGATCATCGCCCGCACCGACGCGGAGAGCGCGAACCTCCTCACGAGCGACGTCGATCCGCGCGACGCGCCGTTCATCACCGGCGAGCGCACGGCCGAGGGCTTCTATCGCTTCAAGGGCAGCGTCGAGGCCGCGATCGCGCGCGGCGTCGCGTACGCCCCGTTCGCCGATCTCGTGTGGTGCGAGACGCAGACGCCGGATCTCGAGGAGGCGCGACGCTTCGCCGAGGGCATCCACAAGGTGCACCCCGGAAAGATGCTGGCCTACAACTGCTCGCCGTCGTTCAACTGGAAGAAGAACCTCGACGACGCGACGATCGCCAAGTTCCAGCGCGAGCTCGGCGCGATGGGCTACAAGTTCCAGTTCGTCACGCTCGCGGGCTTCCACGCGCTGAACCACACCATGTTCGAGCTCGCGTCGGACTACCGAGAGCGCGGCATGGCGGCGTACTCGAAGCTCCAGGAGGCCGAGTTCGCGGCCGAGGCGCACGGCTACACGGCGACGCGCCATCAGCGCGAGGTCGGGACGGGGTACTTCGATCAGGTGGCGCAGGTCATCTCGGGGGGCGAGGCGTCGACCCTCGCGCTCGTCGGGAGCACCGAGCGCGCCCAGTTCTGAGCGCGCGCACCCGACGCGGAGAGGCCGCCCGCGGGACGCTCGTCCCGGGCGGCCTCGTCGTTCTCCAGGGTCCACAGCGACGCGCTCGCGCGGGCGAAGCTCAGCCGCCCACGGCCTTCTTGAAGAACGCGTTCGTCTCGGGACTGTTGTACTTCTGATACTCGATCTCGAATGGGACGACCTCGTTGATGCCGCCCTTGTGCCGGATCGTGAGCGCCATGGGTCGCACCTCGCGGTAGTTGGAGTCGGGCGGGAGATCCTCGTTGTGGCGCCCGCCGGCCGAGAACAGGTTCAAGAGGCGCGCGTCGGGCTCGGAGTAGATCTCCTTGAAACCCTCGAGGATGCGCTCGTGGCCGCGGATCATCGTGGTGCAGCCGATCTTGTTCATGAAGCTGCGGAACTGCTTTCGCCCGAACGCGAAGCGCGCGCTCTGCTTCTGCAGGTCGACGGGGATGGCCTCGGCCTGGCTCGGATCGCTCCAGAGCATCTGGAAGCGCAGGTCGAAGAGGTTGAGCGACTCGAGCCCTTCCCACTTTTCAGCCATGGTGTCGTCGCGCGGGATCCCCGCGTGCACGAAGAAGAGCTTGTCGAAGACGAACTGGTGCGGGAGCGCCTCGAAGAGACGCATGTACGCGCCGAAGAGCTCGTTCGACGCGAGGTGCTGGATCGAGGTCATGGCCTCGGACGGCTTCACCGCGCCGTAGACCCTGCCCTTGATCTCGACGTAGTACTCGTGGTTTCCGCGGAGCGGGATCACGTGGTCGGGCACCGTGAGGTAGAGCTGCAGGACCGTGCGGAGCACGCCGCTGTAGCTGTAGCGGCCCCGGTCGATGTAGTCGCCGAGGAGCACGAGCAGCATGTTCGGGTTCTTCTCGGGATCGTCGTGGTAGGCCTGCACCTTGTTGAAGAAGTCGGCCTGCAAGAGCGCCGCCTTGAGGCAGGTGTAGCAGCCGTGCAGGTCGCCGAGGACGAGCAGCTCGTGGTCCTTGCCGCGCGGCGGGTGGACGATCACGTGACCGTCGGCGAATGGCTTGTCGTCCGCGAAGTCCTGGAAGGTCGTGCCGAGCTTCAGCTTTCCGGTGCCGAGGCGCCTGCGCTCCTCGAGCCGTGTCATGACGCGGCTCAAGATGTCGAGGTCGGTCTTCGCTTGTTCTTCGAACGTCGCCTTGTCGCTCGCGTAGTCCCACTCGCCGCGTGAGAAGAACGGGTGGTCCGTGACCTTCGGCGAGACCTTCACGGCGTCCGCGATGACGACCGCGCCCTCTTCGAGCGTCTCGATCTCGACCTCGTCGACCTCGATCGGCGCGTCGAGCAACGCGGCCAGCTCGGCGCGGAACGCGACCTCGTTCGGATGGCTCGTCCCGTCGGCCATCATCAGCTCGTCGACGGTGCCGAGGAGCGCGACGCGCGAGTCGTCGGTGAACTGCTTGAAGAGCTCGAAGCAACGGAGCTTCAAGCGCGAGATGACGAACTGCGTGCTGTCCTCGCCGTCGGCGGTCGGCTCCGCGAAGTTCTCCTGGATCTCGGCCTCGACCGAGTCGAGCACCTCGTGGAAGTGCTCGGTCCACTTGCCGACGAGCTCGGCCTTGAGCGCGGGGTCTTCGTCGCCCATCGCCTCCTCGGCGCGGTGGGAGACGAGCCGATGGATGTAGTCGCGGATGTAGTCCTTTTCGCTCTTGTCGAAGTCGCCGTCGACGTGTCCGAACGCGGTGAGGTAGTAGATGATCGCGTGCATCTGCTGCTCGGCGATCTTCGGATCGGTGCTGAAGGTCATCATCGCGGGAGATCCTCTTCGCGGCGCCGGTCGAGGGGCCGCGGCGCTCAAGATACAGGGCGCGCGGAGCGGGCGGAATGCCGCCGTTTCGGGTGCGGCCCGGGCGATCCCTTCGGGCGTCAGCGTCGGAAGGGGTAGCCGCCGACGTCGGGCGCCGTCTCCGCGGTGGGCAACGGGCTCGGCGCGTGGTCGTGCGGGAGCGAGCCCCGGGGCGACCGGAGGTAGACGAAGGGCGTCGCGAACGCGAAGTTCGAGACGCGCGACGTGTAGACGTCCGCGTAGCGCTCCACCTGCCGGGCGAAGTGGCTCTTGTCGTTCCCCGCCCACATGAGCTGGCCCCAGTTGCGGTTGGAGATCTCGCTGGCCCGGCGCGCGAGCGGCGCGACCTTCTCGTCGAGGGCCTGCAGCGCCGAGCGCAACCGCGCGAGCTCCTCGGTGATCTGACCCTCGGTGCGCGTGGGCGGGGGGCCGTAGCCGGCGCGCAGGCGCGAGAGCTCGAGCCTCGACACCGAGTGGGCTCGCTCGAGGTGCTCCTTCTCACGCATGCCCTCCTCGAGCCGCGCGAGCTCCGCGTCGGCGACGTGCGCGCTCGCGATCTCCTCCTCGATCTCGCGGACAATGAGCGCGGTGCGCCACCTCAAGATCTGCTTGGTGACGTGGACGTCGCCGAAGATGTGATCGCCGACGTAGAGGATCTCGTCACCCGAGAGGCCGAGGTAGCTCTCGACGGCCGCCGCGTTGCCGCCGAAGTAGCTCTTGCCGCGCTCGAGCGGTCCGGCGAGCGGACGCAAGAGGCCATCCTCGCTCGCGATCTCGAACATCATGGGTCGGCCCGAGAAGAAGGCCGGCTTCTGCGCGCCGACGATGACGATGTCGAAGAGGTCGCGCCAAGTCATCCCCTTCGGCAGGAAGCGATCGTACGAGTAGCTCATCATCGCCTTCGTGAACTCCCACTCGGAGTTCGTGATGAGCATCAGGACCTTGCCCGCGTGCTTCTGGTCGAGGAGGGCGAGCGCGGCGTCGGGATCGAGCGCCACGAACTTCTTCGGGTGGCTGGTGATCTCCGCCTTGAGCTTGCCCTCCATGTGGCTCAGGTCGACGTTCTTGCGGGTCAGGTCGTAGAGGTCGAGGTAGCCGTGGACGCCTTTCAGCTCGCCGGCGTCGTAGAGATCGACGAGCTGCGAGTACATGCACGCCTCGGAGAGCGAGAAGAGCGTGTTGAGGAAGACCCAGCGTCGCTCCGAGAGATCGACGATCTCGCGCGCGTAGGTCTGGCGCAGGGCCTCGAACTCGAGCGGCTTCGTGCCGTGGAAGGCGCGCTTCACGTAGCCGAAGCGGTTCGCCTTCACGACGTTGCCGAGCTTCGTGTCGATGATGAGACCGCGGATGATGCCGGTGGCGTCGAACTTCAAGCCCGAGACGGGGAGGCCGAGGCCGGCGAGGCGCGACTTCGTGTGCTCGTACGCGCACTCTTCCCACGCTGCGATGTGATAGTGGACCAGCGTGTAGTCCATGTCGTAGCCGACGGCGCGGATGCCGCGCATGTTGAGCGTTCGGTTGCAGAAGAGGCCGCGCTCGCGCGGGACGGGACCCGGCTCGGTGAAGCCGGGGCGCGAGGGGGACGCGCTCTCGGGGCCAGGGGCGGGAGCGTCTCGGGGTTCGTTGGGCAGGCTCATCGACGGCGCGAGGCTCGTTCACCCCGCCGCGGGGCACAAGGCCTTTGCGTTCGTCAGAGGATCTCGAAGGTCTGACGCGAGAGCTCGGTGCCGTCGACCGTGGTGACGACGGCCGACCAGGTGCCCTTCTCGTCGATCGCGCGCGAGTAAGCCCACGTGCGCCAGCGCGGCGAGGCGCCGACCGAGAGCGTCACGTTGCCCTTCCGCTCCTTGCCCGACGGGGACACGAAGCGGACGACGATCTTCGACTCGGTCTTCTGCGGGTTCGAGAGCTCGACGAAGGCATAGAGACGATCGAAGTCGCCTTGCCAGAAGGCGGTCGACGCGCCCTCGGGCTCGCGCTCGTCGATGCTCTTCGCGACGACGAGCCGGCGCACGGAGAGCGCGGCGGGCGCGGGGCGGGCGCGCTCGTCGGCAGCGTGCACGGTGTCGTTCCCCGCGCGCTTCGCGACGGCGGGGGTGACGCTCGCGGTATCGGGTCGCGCGGCGGCGGCCTCGACGGGGGCGTCCGACGGCGCGCGCTCGGGAGCCCCCGACGGCGCTGCGGCGCTCGAGCGCGGCGTCGATTCGACGTCGCGGTGGCCGCAAGCGGCGAGAGCGAGGGCGACGGACGAGACGAGGGCGATCGTGGCGAAGCGGTTCATCGTTGGACCTCCGTGTGTGCGAGGGTCCTTCAGCAACCGACAGGCCAAGAGGCGCGAGCGGCGAAAACCGGCCGAGGCGCGCCGTCGGCCGTGGTCTGCGGAACGCTCGAGCGCGTCCGCGGCGACACATCCGTGCCCGAACGCGAGAAGTTTTGGCGGGCGAAAATTCGGCGCTAGGCTTGCGGAATGACCCGCACTTCTTTCCTTGCGTCCGCCCTGCCCGTCCTGTCTGCGATCGGGCTGATCGCCACCGCGTGCGGGGGGAACGACGCGCAGACGTCCGACAACAACATCGCCCTGCAGGACTTCCAGAAGAAGTACGACGAGGCGCTCTGCGAGCACCTCGTGAAGTGCGCGGATCAACCCGACGCGGCGACGTGCAAGCGGACGCAAGCGCCGGATCCGGACGTGGCCCAGGCGCTCGCCTCCGTCGTCTACGGATCGCTCGGCTACGACGGAGCGGCGGCGATCGCCTGCGTCGCGGCGGTGAAGGGCTCGACGTGCGACACGCCGAACGGGCTCTCCAAGAGCATCCAGGACACGTGCGACAAGGTCTTCATCAACCGCCACGCCAACGGCGGAGCTTGCTTCACGGGGCTCGAGTGCACCTCCGGCAAGTGCAAGCCTCCGATGACGTGCGCCGACGCGTGCTGTGAAGGCACGTGCGACGACGTCGGCGACGCGGTGGCCCTCGACGGCGACTGCGGGGGGATGGTCACGAAGAAGTGCCAGCTCGGCACCTACTGCGACGCGTCGACGAGCAAGTGCGCGAAGCTGAAGGACGCGAACGAGGCGTGCGCGCAAGCCGAGGCGTGCCTCCCTGGTCTCGTGTGCGACGTGGGCGGCACGGGCGTGTGCTTCCAAGCAGCGAAGAGCGACTCGCCCTGCAACCCCATGCTCAAGGTGAATCCGTGCGCCGAGTACAACGAGTACTGCGACGCCATGCAGAGCAAGTGCGTGCCGCTGCCGGGCCCAGGCCAGCCGGCCGGCGCCAACTGCGCGTGCGCCGCGGACACGACGTGCACGACCGGGATGAGCGGCGCGCAGGTCTGCCAGCTCCTCCCGATCGAGGGCGAGGACTGCGGCGCCGCCGGCTGCCTCGGCTCGCTGAAATGCTCCGACAAGGCGATGGGCAAGTGCCTTCCGTTCGACGGCGCGCCGACGTGCGTCGCTCCGCAATGAGGTGACGCGTCCTGCGCGACGGGTCGAAGCGGACTGTGGTAGAGGGCGGGGATGCAGAGGCTTTCGTCGTCGACTCTCTTCGTAGGCAAGCCGGGCCCCGTCTCGGCTGCGGCCGCCGTCGCGCTGCTCGGGCTCCTCGCGTGCTCGAGCGGTGACACGGGCACGGGCGGCGCAGGCGGCAAGGACGACAACTTCCATCCGACGGCGAACGGCGTCGCGATGGATGAAGCCACGGCGTGCGACGCCCTGCACAAGGCGCTCGAGGATCGGCAGCTCGCGCTGAGCTGCACGCTCACTCTCCGCACCTGTCCCTCGATGGTGCAGGCCGTCGCCGGCACGCAGTGCGCCCAGTTCGATCAGGGCACGATCAACGGCTGCGTGACCTACTACGGTCAGGCGACCGACTGCACCGACCTCGGCACGCGCTCGAACAAGTGCGCGTTCAAGGCCATCGCGGGCTCGGCGCCGAAGGGCTGCCCGTAGGCGCCATGAGCCGGATCCTTCCCCGCTTCGATTTTCGCGTCGACGTCGCGAGCATCAGCGAGAAGGGTCCCGTCCGAGAGACGAACGAAGACGCCCTCCTGCTCGCGCCCGAGCTCGCGCTGTTCGGCGTCGCCGACGGCATGGGAGGGCTCGAGGGAGGCGAGATCGCGTCGAAGCTCGCGATCGAGGCCGCCCGCGGTGTGCTCCAGACGAAGGAGGCCATCGCGCTCAGCGAGGCGTACGTCGCCGTGCCGCACCTCGAGAACCGCCGGCGGATCCTGGGCCTGCTCCGCGGCGCGTGCGAGCAAGCGCACGCCGCGGTCCTCGCAGAGGGCGATCGCCGAGGCGGGGTCGCGATGGGCACGACGCTCGATCTCTGCCTCCTCATCCGCGATCGCGCCTTCTTCGCCCACGTCGGCGACGGCCGCGTGTTCCTGGCGCGCTCCAGCGCGACGCTCCTCATCACGCAAGATCACGTCGCCGAGGGCACGCTCGCCTTCGGCTCCGCCGCCGGGCGCATGCCCAAGCCGCTCACGAGCGCCATCGGCGTGAAGGCGCCGCTCCGCGTCGACACGTTCTTCGTGGATCTCCACAAGAACGATCGCATCGTGCTCGCGACGGACGGCGGGTACATGGCGATCGAGGACGAGGCCGCGATGACGCGCATCTGCCAGAAGCCGCCCGACGCCATCGTCACCGACCTCGTCGACGCCGCCCTCGACAAAGGCGGGCGCGACAACGCGACGGTCATCGCGATCCGCATCTCCGAGCGCTTCCTCGCGCGGGCGGTGCAAGCGAGCCAGCGACAGAACGACCTCAGCGCGATCCAGGTGAACCCCCTCCTCGTCGAGCTGCCGACGTCGATGGTGCTCGCGGCGCTCGCGGCGGGGATCGAGGTGGAGCTCGAGGAGGGCGCGCCGGTTCCGAGGATCGACGCCGGCGATCTCTGCGCGTATCTCGTCCTCGACGGCGTCGTGAAGACCGAAGGGGGGACGAGCCTCGGCTCCCCCGCGCTGCTGTTCGCGGAGTCCCTCGTCGGCGTCGCGAGCGACGCGAAGAGCCCGACCGTGGTGAGCCGAGCCCGGCTGATCCGCATCCGCTCCGACGACTTCCGCGAGGTGTGCGCGCACGATCCCTTCCTCGGCGCGGCCCTCTACGAGCGGCTCGCGCGTCACCTGGCGCGCACCCTTCGCTGACGGGCAGCCGCGCGCCGCGATCGACGACGCGGGCGCGCGTCAGGTCGATCGACCGCTCGCCGCCTCGTTGGGTCGCCAGAGCGTCTCCGCGGCGCCGAGGAGGTGGCTCGCGTAGCGGCTCCAGACGAAGAGCGCGTCGCTCAAGCGGTTGAGGTAGCGGACCGACGCGGGCTCGACCTCGCTCTTCTGCGCGAGCCCGACGACGAGGCGCTCGGCGCGTCGGCAGACGGTGCGCGCGACGTGCAGCTCGGCGTTGATGCGGCACCCCCCCGGCAAGACGAACGATCGGAGCGGGGCGAGGACGTCCTGGCAGGCGTCGATGTCGCGCTCGAGCGCCGTGACCTCGACGTCGGTGACGCGCGGCTGACGCGGGTGCACGTCCTCGGGGAGCGTCGCGAGGATCGATCCGAGGTTGAAGAGCTCGTGCTGGACGCGGAGGAGCACCGCGGCGAGCCAGCGCATGCGCTCGAGGCGTGCGTCGGCGAGCGACGCGAGGGCCTCCTCGGCGCTTTGGCGGGCGGTCCCGACGAACGCGTTGAGCTCGTCCACCGTGCCGTACGCCTCGATACGCGCATCGTTCTTGTCGACTTTCTGACCGCCGACGAGGCCGGTCTTTCCGCCGTCGCCCTTCTTCGTGTAGACGCGGTTGATGGCGATGTTCGGGTCGTCGAACGCGGCCTTTTCCAGGCCTTCGGGCTCATCGGACATGAGGATCGGGTAGGGTGGGACGCGCGCCCTGTCAACGCGGGCGCGCTTGACGAGCCGGGAACTTCGCCTAGCTTCAGTCATCCCATGGCCGTTACCTACAGCGATCTCATCAAGAACGTGCGGAGCCAGATTCGTGTCCTCTCCCTGGAGGATCTGAAGAGGCGGCTCGACGAGAAGGCGTCGATGGTGCTCGTCGACGTGCGCGAGAAGGACGAGGTGCGCGCCGGCTTCATCCCGGGCGCGCTCAGCGTTCCCCGAGGCTTTCTCGAGATCCAGATCGAGGGCAAGGTCCCCGACAAGAACGCGAACGTCGTCCTCTATTGCGCAGGCGGGACGCGCAGCGCGCTCGCGGCGAAGACGCTCGCCGACATGGGCTACACCAACGTGGAGAGCGCGAACCCCGGCTTCGTCCGCTGGAAGGATCTCGGCTTCCCGATCGAGACGCCGCCCGATCTGACCGACGCACAGCGCGATCGGTACTCACGGCACATCCTCCTGCCCGAGGTCGGCGAGGCCGGTCAGGCGAAGCTGCTCAAGTCGAAGGTGCTGCTCCTCGGCGCGGGCGGCCTCGGGAGCCCCGCGGCGCTCTACCTCGCCGCGGCGGGCGTCGGCACGATCGGCCTCGTCGACGCCGACGTCGTCGACGCGTCGAACCTGCAGCGGCAGATCCTGCACGGCACGTCGCGCGTCGGCACGCCGAAGGTCGAGAGTGCGGAGGCCGCGCTGCGCGATCTCAACCCCGACGTGAAGGTCGTGAAGTTCCAGGAGCGGCTGACGAGCGCGAACGTGGATCGGATCTTCGAAGGGTTCGAGGTCGTGATCGACGGGTGCGACAACTTCCCCACGCGCTACCTCGTGAACGACGCGTCCGTGTTCCACGGGATGCCCGTCGTGCACGGGAGCATCTTCCGCTTCGAAGGGCAGGTGACGACGTTCCTACCCGGCAGCGGAGGGCCTTGCTACCGCTGCCTCTACCCGGAGCCGCCGCCGCCGCACCTCGCGCCGAGCTGCCAAGAGGCGGGGGTGCTCGGCATCCTGCCGGGCGTCGTCGGGGTCATCCAAGCGACCGAAGCGCTGAAGCTCTTGCTCGGGCGCGGCAACTCGCTCTCGGGACGCCTGCTCACCTACGACTCGCTGAGGATGCGCTTCGGCGAGCTCAAGCTGCGGCGAGACAAGGCTTGCCCCGTCTGCGGCGACGCGCCGACGATCAAGAGCTACGTCGACTACGAGGGCTTTTGCAACGCAGGCTGATTCGCATCTGCATTGCATCATTGCGCGGGAGCGACCTCGCAGCGCCGCGCGTGTCGGGACACGCCGGCGCCGCGCCGGATCAGACGCGCGCGCCCTTCGGGGCGGGCTTCTTCACGCCGAGCGTCGCGTAGGCGAGCACGTCCCGCTTCGGGGGGCGGCTGATCGCCTCGATGCGGCTCGTCACGAGCTGTCGGTCCTCGCCGGACGACGTCTTGTACGAGAAGTAGATCGCGTCGCCCGGCGTCGGCTCGGCGAGGCTCGGCACCATCGCGCCGTTCGTGTGGAAGCGCACGCCGCCCTCCAGCCGGAGCGAGACGGCCATGTGACCCTCGCACCATCGCTTGCTGTTGCGGTCGCGGACCGCGACGCAGAAGCCGTCTCGGATGTGGTACTCGGTGTTGCGGGTGACGATCAGGCGATGACGGCGGCGGTCGGTGCCCTCGTAGGCCATGGTCTGCTCCTTCGTGCGAGGCTCGGAGCCGGCGCGCGGCTCCACCATTCGAAGAGTTCCAGATCGATCCGGACGCGGCCAAATTCCCCTTGGTGCTTCGAAGACGCCGCGGCGTGACACATCCGCTGGCGCGCCCGCAAGTTAGCCGCGCTCTCTGCGGGTCACTTGGTCTCGGGCGAGGACGCGCCCCTACGATCGACGTGATGGCCGCCGGACCCGGGCTGAAGAAGGCGCACGCGCCGACGCTCTTTCGCGAGCGATGGGTTCGCTTGGTCGCGCTCACCGAAGGGCGCGTGCGCGACCTCGTGGAGCGCGCGGACGTGCTCAGCGAGGGCGGCGTCCGCGACGAGGGGGGCGTGCCCACGTACTACGGCACGACGAGCATCGTCCTCGCGCTCGAATGGACGCCTGAGATGGCGCCGGAGATCGTGCTCCACGCGCTGCGCTACGACCCGCACGTGCGACTCCGAATCGTGCGCATCGCCCATCGAGAGGCCGCCTCGCGGATCGTCGCGGCCACGGCGGCCGTGCACCATGAGATCGCGATCGAGCTCGCGCCGCCGCGCATCACGATCACGGTCGACGTCGTCGCGAGGCTCGCGGCGGCGACGACGGCGATGGGCGGCTGAGCGTCTGCCGTCGATCGGCGCGCGTCGGGAGTTATCCACACGTTGTCCTCGCGAGACGCAGCGGAAGCGACGACCGATCGATCGCGCGCGGCTCCTCTTGACCCTTGACGCACGCACGCACCTCGAAGACGGAGTGTCGCCGGGGTGATGAAGATCCTTCTTCGAAGACGAGCTTCGACGTAGCTTCTCGGATCCCCCGACGTGATCTTCGCGACGTGACGAGGATGAGCAAGAAGGACCGCACGCTTGACGCTGAGCCCCCGACCGACAAGGTGATCCATGTCGTGTTCGGTCCGGGCGGCGGACGGATCGATCCCCCCGCTGCGAAGTCGCACGAGGGCGCCGCCAGACGGAGCAGCGCTCCGAACGGTGCCTCCGCGAGCCATGCCTCCGCCGGACATGCCTCCGCCGGACATGCCTCCGCCGGACATGCCTCCGCCGGACATGCCTCCGCGAGCCATGCCTCCGCCGGCCCCGGTTCGAGCGGGGGCTCGAACGGTGGGCACGCGTCCGCGGGAGCTTCGTCGGGCGCCGCGCCATCGAGCGCGGGATCCTCGGGCGCTCTCTTCGACGACGACGTCGCGCCGGTCCCGTCCTCGCGCGAGCCCGTGAGCGATCTGTTCACGATGAGCGAGGTCGCGAAGTTGCTCGGGCTCTCCACGGGGCGGCTGCGATCGCTCGACAAGGCCGGCATCGTGACGCCGACCGGTCGGCGCCGCGGCCACCGCGCCTACACGTTCCAGGACATCATCGCCCTGCGGGCGGCGCGCGATCTGCTCGCCAAGAAGGTCCGCTTGCGCGACGTCGCGCGGGCCATCGACAGCATCCGCAAGGCGCTCCCGAAGGTGACGAGGCCGCTCGCCGAGCTCAGCATCGTCTCCGACGGGCAGCGCGTGGTGCTCCGCTCGGCGACCGGATCGTACGAACCGGTGAGCGGGCAGCTCCTGCTCGATCTCGAGGTCCGCTCGCTGCGCGACGACGTGGTCCGCGTGCTGCGCCCGACCGCAGGCCGCGCGCGCGCGAAGACCGCCTACGACCTCTACGTGCGCGCGAGCCAGTTCGACGAGGATCCCGGCACGCTCGACGAGGCCGAGCGCCTCTACCGCCGCGCGATCGAGCTCGATCCGTGGCTGGCCATCGCCTACACGAACCTCGGGAACATCTGCTTTCGACGAGGCGACGAGCCCCAGGCGGAGAAGCTCTACAAGAAGGCCCTGCTCATCGACACGACGCAGCCCGAGGCCCAATATAACCTCGGGTACGTGATGCTCGAGCGAGGCCAGGCCGCCGAGGCGATCGACTTCTTCCGAGGCGCGATCAAGAGCGATCCGCGCTTCGCCGACGCGTACTTCAACCTCGCGATGGCCTACGAGCAGACCGGCAACGTCGAGGAGGCGCGCCCGTGCTGGAAGCGCTACCTCGAGATCGAGCCGTCGGGCACGTGGGCGGAGATCGCGCGCAAGCATCTCTGAGCTCGCTGCGGCGCACGCGCGTCGCTTCCTTCCCCGCCCCGTCGCTCCCCTCCCCCACCCCCGTCGGCGCGCCCGGCGCGGCGAAAAAGGTGGGCCCCATGCGCTTTGACCTATGGTAACAAGCCGCGCGTGGCGGATCCGAACCTCTCGCGGCAGCTCGCTTCTTCCGTGATCGAGGCCCTGAAGCACGCGGGCCACGTGCTCATCGCGAAGGGGAAGAGCGAGACGCTCCTGCGCGAGCTCGCGAGCCAGATCGAGCCCACGCTCGTGAAGGTGATCCCGCGCATCCTGCGGAGCGAGATCACGGGCGAGGTCACGAGCACCTTCGGCGACGAGGCCACCGACGAGGCCGTCGAGGAGCTCGTCGAGCGCCTGCGCGAGCAGATGATCGACTCCGAGGGCATCGAGGACATCTTCGCGGACGACAAGGTGATCGACCGCGTGATCTTCCGCACCCTGCACGAGGGGCTCGTCCACTCCGCGCACGCCGCGCGGGAGGACGAGGAGGACGACGCGCCGCCGATCTCGGTGCGCCTCGACACGCTGGGCTACGTCGCGTCGACGGCGTCGAAGCTCACCGACTCGGAGACGCTCAAGGACGCGCTCGAGCGGGCGGCGCTCTCGGCCTCGACGGAGCTCGACACGTTCGACGCGGCGAGCCGCACGGCGTTCTTCGCATCGAGCGACGACGATCCCGACAAGCGCCTCGAGATCGAGGAGGCCGTGGAGGAGGAGCTCGCGGATCTCGTCGAGATGGGGCTCGTCGATCTCCCGACGTCCGTGCGCAGCGTGCCGCTGCCGCACGCGCTCGACGAGGCGCGGCGCAAGGCGCTGAAGAAGCCGCTGCACGAGATGGCCGCGCGGGTCCTCGCGAGCCGCGTGTGTCCGGGCACCTGGGATTGGGACGGCGCCACCGCGATCAAGCTCACGTTCACGCCGATGTCGGAGCCCGACGCGAAGGCCGTCGACGGCGCGGTCGCGCAGTTCACGCGAGAGCTCGCGATGCTGCTGGAGGGCGACGGACGAGGCGACGCCTCCTTCGTCGACGCGATCGCATCGGCGCTCGAGGCGCAGCGGAAGGCCGCCCCGCCGTCGACGCGGGGGGCGACGGCGAAGAAGGTGGCTCCCGCGAAGCGCGCGATCGCGACGAGCGGCACGGGGTCGAAGACCGCCGCGACGGCCGCGACCTCCTCGAAGAAGAAGGAGAGCGCCGCCGACGAGCCGGCCGCGAAGAAGGAAGCCGCGACGAAGAAGGACGCGGCGGTGAAGAAGAGCGCGGCCCCGAGGAGCGCGGCCGTGAAGAAGGACGCTCCGGCGAAGGGCGCTGCGAAGAAGGACGCCCCTTCGAAGAAGGTCGTCACCAAGGTCGCGAAGAAGTCGAAGGGCTGAGCCCTCCCGAACCCCTCCTCCGCGCGATCACGCCTCCGCGCGTCCCCTTCGCCGGGCGATCATTCCTCCGCGCGAGTCTTCGCAGGCGACGCCGCCGTGCGCGCGTAGACCCAGATCACCGGGACGCCGTCAGGCCCCTCGATCTCGACGGGCGCGATCGTGCCGAGGGCGACCCACGCCTGGTACTCCTGCCCCTGCATGTGCATCTCGTGGTGGTAGAGGACGTAGTCGGCTTGATCCGCCGAGCCGACCGCGACCAGATCGCGGCGGATGGTTCCGTCGGCGATCAGCATCTCCCACGACTGCCACGCGGTGTCATGCACGTAGACGCGCGCCCCCTTCTTCGCGACGCGATCGAGGTAGGGCGCGACGTCGGCCGTCGTGTAGCCCCAGAAGCTTCGGTTCAGCCCGAGCGTCGCGGCGCCGGGGTTTCCACCCACGAGCGGCACGTACCACGCGAGGCCGAAGGGCAAGGATTGGAGCGTCTCCACCGCGGGAGCGACGAGCACGGCGAGCGCCGTGAGCGGCGCCGCCCACGGCACGAGCGCAGCGAGCCTCGGGACCTTCGCGCGGCAGATCTCGGCCACCGCGGTGCCCGCGGACACGAACGCCGGCGCGGCGAAGAAGCAGAGGAACGGGTAAGCCTGCATCCAGTGCTTCGTACCGCCGAAGATGGGCGTGCCCGTCGAGAGCCACGCGGCGTAGGACGCGAACAGCGAGAGCGCGAGGAAGAGGTCTTCGCGCACCGCGCCGAGCGCAGCCGCGTCGCGCGCGCGGAGCGCCGCGAAGGCCGAGAGGAGGCGACCGCCGAGCCCCGTCACGCCGAGGAGCAGAGTCACCGTCGGCACGGTCGCGACCGTCATGAGCCACGCGTAGCCGCGCGGCATGGGAGGCTTCCAGTAGTTCTCTCCCAAGAACTCCATGTTGTAGTACTCGTGATGCAGGTGAAACGAGACATACTCTTGGAGGCGCGCGACCGTGTCGTGCCAAATCCACGGCCACAACGCGTAGAGCACGAGCGGCCCGAGGATCGCCATCGACAGGAGCGCCGCGAAGCTCCTCTTCACGGAGGCGACGAGACCCGCGCGCATGCGGTGAGCGACCACCGCGCTCACGACGAAGTGGAGTCCGCCTGCGATGGGCAAGAACCAGGCGTTGTGCTTCGTGTCGAGCGCGAGGCCGAAGAGCAGACCCGTCGCGATGGGCCATCCGGGTCCCCGGGTCTCGAGCGTGCGCACGTAGGCGAACGCGGTGAAGGCGAACATCGCGGCGATGGGCGCGTCGAAGCACGCGAGGTGCGCGTGGTGGAAGAAGGCCGGCATCAGGCCGAGCCCGAGCGCGGAGACGAGGCCCGCCGCCCGGCCGAAGCGGCGCGCCGTGAAGAGGAACACGACGGCGACGAGGAGGCCGGAGAGCGCCATCGCCGGGAAGCGGAAGCTCGTGCCGGGGAGCTCGAACACCTTGTGTCGCTCGGATAGGTAGAGGTTCGACAGGGCGAAGAGCGACTTGAGGAGCGAGGGGTGCTCGTGGTTCATCGACCAGTAGGCGTCGACGATCGGAGGGCGGAGCGCCTCGGCGCGGTTCTCGGCGAGGAGCGTGAACCAGCGCTGGTAAGTCCGCGCGGCCTGGAAATAGAAGCCCTCGTCGCGCGCGTAGCCGATGCGCGACGCGGTCGCGGTCAAGAGCGCCGTGTACCCTCCGCCCAGCGCGAGGGCGACGAGCCGATCGGCGCGCGCGCGCTTCTGGCCGGCCGTGTCCGTCATCGCGTGTCCGCCTGAAAGCAGAAGTGTCGATCGCGGTAGTCCGGCGAGCTCACCCTGAACTCCACCTCGGCCGCCGCGGCGCGCGCGTGGGCGCCGAGCGGGAGCTCGAAGCGCGACCAGCCGTCGCCGTCGCGGTGCGTGACCCGGCCGATCACGTCGCCGTCGACGGCGACCTCGAGGTCGATGGGCGCGCCCGCGAGGTTCCTCTCGATGATCCAGTACATCCCGGAGTGGCCGACGATGCGGTCGCCGAGCGGCACGCCGGAGAAGCGGGTGACGATCTGGCCGCGCTGAAAGGGGTGCGACCAGATGCATCTGCGTGGCAAGAACTTCTCGTCTGCGATGACCGTGACGCCGACGTTGAAGAACTCGCCGCCGGGGCAGAGGAAGCGCGCGTCGGGGAACGTCGGGTGGCCGCCGAGGCCGCCGGCGAGCGCGTGCGCCTTCGCCGAGAAGCTGCACTCGATCGCGGGGTCCGTCCCGAAGACGCGCGCGTCCTTCGGGCGGACGTGGTCGACGAAGTCGTAGACGACGTGCTCGAACGACGGGTTCTCGAGCACGCGGAGGTGAAAGCGTCCGACGTCGCGCGACCCGCGCTCGGTGAAGTCGGCGACCTCGGCCGAGCGCTCGCCGAGGATCGATATCTCGATCGCTCGGCGGTAGTGGCTCACGTCGCTCCGCGCGACGTCGGCCATGGGCATGAGCTCCGCGCCGAGCGCGCGACGAACGAGCGGCTCGATCCAGCGCGGCGCGACGACGACGACGTCCCCTTCCCGCTCCAGCTCTCGAACCGGCGCCGCGAGAGCGCCGTACGTGTCCATCGCGGGCGCTCGGTGCGAGGCCCACACCTGGCCGCCGAGCTCGACGAGGCCCACGAGCGGAAGGATGGCCCACGCGAGGCGAGCGCGCGTCACGTGCGTCGCCTCTCTCGCGCGACGAGGGCGCCGAGGCCGAGCGCCGTCACCGCGCAGAGCGCGAGCCCGAGGTAGAGGTGAGGCGGCGTGTACGCCAGCGTGACGACGCTCGTCCCCTCGGGGACGCGCACGGCGAGCCTGTCGTGATCGGACGCCACGACCGCGTCGCGCTGCCCGGACGGCGCGGCGATGCGCGCGCTCCACCCCGGATCGAAGTTCATGTTGTAGACGAGGGTCGCCCCGTCGCCGGCCCCAGCGACCGCGATCTCGACGCGGTTCGGTGACCAGGACGCGACCTTCGCGCTGCCAGCGCCGTCCACGAACGCCTCACCTCGGTAGCGCGGATCGGTCTTCGCGAGCGCGCCCTTCTCGTCGAAGGGCGGCGCGCCGTAGCAGCGGATGACGCCCGTGTTGCCGATCATCGCGAGGTACATCGGCCCCGCCCAGTCGCGGCGCTTGTATTGCCACGGGGGATCGGTCGAAAAGGAGAAGGGCCGATCGGTCGGGATGCGATCGGGGGCGACCATCCACATCGCGTCCTTCATCGGCTCCTCGGCGACGAGCGCGACGTCGACGCCGAGCGCCGCGACGAGGAGCGCGGCGACGAGCTCGGTCTTCGGACGGCGCTCGAGGACGCGGCCGAGACCGCTCGCGAGGACGAGCCCGCCGAAGAGCACCGCCGGGTAGAGGAAGCGGGAGGGCACGTGCTGCGATCCGAAGGGAGGGACGTGCGCGTGGAGGAACGGCCACGGCGCGTACGCGTGGAAGGAGCCGAGACCGAGCAGGACGAGCAGCACGGCGAGGATCTTGAGGAGCGCCTCGCGCTTGCCCGGGACGACGAGCAGCGCGACGGCGATGCCGAGGGCCGCTGGCGCGCCGATGTACATGCCCCACTCGTGCCAGCCGTACGGCGAGACGGCCGCCGGACGCGAGTAGAAGGCCTGATCGCGCGAGGTGAGGAGCGTGACGAGGCTGCCGAGATCGAGCGACTCGTCGGAGGCGATCACGCGCGGCGCTTTGTGGAACGTCGAGAGCAACGGCAGGAGCTTCGGCGCCGCGAGGAGCGCGCCGGAGATCCCGCCCGCGGCGAGCACCCAGAGCGGGCGGAGCGATCGCTCGAGCAGCGCGAGCCCGAGGGCCCACGCCGAGAGCGAGAGCACGGTGTGCGGCAGCGGGTAGATCCCGCCCGCGTAGACCAAGCCTGCGAAGCCCGACGCGAGCCACGCGATGCGCGCCGCGCGGAGGGGCGCGGTGCGCGCGCGCTCGTAGAAGTAGAAGCACCACGGCAAGAGCGCGTACGCGAGGTGCCACGTGTGGCCCGCCGCCGCTTGGAGCGCGAACCGTCCGTTCACCGCGAACACGGCGACGACCAGCGCGCGCGCGGCCGGGCTCTTGGTGAAGAGCCCCGCGAGCACGTACGTGCCGATCGCGCCGACGAGCGCCATCCCCAGCACCTCGATCCGGAGCGCGGTGCGCATGTCGCCGAAGAGGTAGAAGGGCAGCCACGGAGAGACCAGGATGGTCCCGGACTCGACGTAGCCCCACGCGGGAAAGCCGCCGCACGCGTACGGGTTCCAGCCCGGGAACTGGCCGAACTCGAGCAACGACTTCTTCACGAGGTAGCGGTGCGACGTCTGGACGTCCCAGTCGTGGAAGCCGTAGGTGCTCCGATTCTGGAGCCACGGCCAGAGGACGATGATGGGCAGCGCGAGCACGGTCGCGAGCGAGACGAGCTCGGCGACGCCGCGCACCTCGCGCACCTCGCGCAGCGCCGCGTCGCCGAGGGCCGCGAGCCGGGCGCGCGCAAAGGCCGCGGGCGCAGGTTCGCCTGCGCTCTTCGGGCTGGGCTCGCGCTCGGGTTCGGCCACGACGCGCGGACGATAGCAAACGCCACGAGCCCGGTTCTCCCCCTTTTCAGGTCGAGGCAGCTGTGAGACACGGTGGTGTCCGCATGCCTGCGCCTTCGCCCATGCCTCGCGCGTCGCTCGCCTCGGTCGCGCTCGTCCACGCGGTCATCACGGGCGCGGCGGCGCGGTTCCTGCCGTGGCCGTCGTTCTCGGTGTTCGCCGTGCTCGCCGGGCTGAGCTCGATCTGCCACGTCACGGTCGTCGTGCTCGCGCTCGCGGGGCACGCTCGGCTCGCGACGGCGTGGCGGGCGGCGTCGTTCGCGTCGCTCGCGTTCCTCGGGTGGGTCACGTACGCGGCGCTCTCGAGCGGGCTCTACGTGGCGCGGCTCTACGCGGGGGTCGGCGTCCCGCTGGCGGCCGCGGCGGCCGCCGCCTGGTGCGTCGTGGCTCTTTTCACGCTGCCCATCGCGTGCTGGGGCCTGTCGAGGACGGGTGGCCTCTTCGGGTCCCTGTTCGCGCGCGCGCCCCGCGATGGAGGTCCGCTCGTCGTCGCGTTCGCGTTGACGGGCGCGGGGTTCGGCGTCGCTTCGCACGCGGCCTCGTCGGAGGCCGTGCGGCTCGCTGCGGCGACCGCTGCGCCGAGCTCGGACGTCGAGGCGACGCTCTCACGCGGCCTCGCCTCGCTCCCCGTGCTGCCCGACGTCGACGCCGCGGTCTTCTCCCCCACGCCCGCGCGCTGCGCGGGGCCGCTCGCATCCAGCAATACGACTATTTTTGCAACTTATTTGCTACGGAATCGTGCTCCCGTTTCGGTGTGTGTCCAAGGCGCGTCGCTCGACGAGGCGACGGCCTCGCTCGCGGAGCGGCTGCGGGCCGCGTGGGGCGGCGGCGCGGTGACCATCGACGTCGCCACGGGCGTGCAGCCGCTGCCGGACGCGGGCGCCCTGCTCGGCGCGGTGCTCCTCCGGCCCGGCGCGGACGGCGCGTGCCTCGAAGGCGCCTGCCTCACGCCCACGCAGCTCGTCGGAACCGATCAGTTCACGCGCCTCACGGGGTTCGCTGCGCTCCAGCTCAAGGTGGGTCTCTCCGCGCCGGTGCTCCGACAAGCGCTCGGCGCTCCGCCGCTCGCGTCGTCGGGCATGGACGTCCTCGACGATCCGCACGCTGGTTTCGCGGGCATCGAGCGCCTCGAGACGCTCCGCTTCGTTCGGTCGCCGCGGGGCGAGCTTCGCCGCGCCGACCGGCTCCTCGGCACCCAGCCGCCGCTCGATCGCGCGTCGTTCGTGCGCGCAGCGCGCTCGGCGATCGGCTTCGCCGACGGCGCGCAAGAGCCGGACGGGCGCTTCCACTACCTCGTGAACCCGTTCACGGGCGAGATCTCGAACGCGGGCTTCAACGTCCCGCGCCAGGCCGGCACGACGCTCGCGATCTGCGACGCAGGCGGGCTCGACGGGCGGAGCACGCGCGTGGCGCAGAGGTCGCTCTCGCTCCTCGCCTCGTTCGAGCAGCGCAACAAGGACGCCGCGGGGATCGTGTTCCCGCCGGGTGCGCGCTTCCCTGCCCCGCTCGGCTCGACGGCGCTCTCGATGGTGGCGTTCCTCTCGTGTCGCGATCGGGTGGGACACGGCTTCGACCCCCTCATCGAGCGGCTCGGTCGCGGCCTGCTCGCGTCGCAGCGCCCCGACGGAGGGTTCTTCCCCGCGTGGGACCCGGTGCAGGGAGCGCCGGTCGCGGGGCAGGATCAGCTCTACGCGGCGGGCCAGGCGGTGATGGCCCTCGTCCTCTGGGAGGGCGCGAAGGATCTCGCGAAGCCGGACGGGCTCTCGGCGGCGATCGATCGCGCGACGGCGTACTTCGCCGGCCCCTACTGGCAGACGCCGATCCACGACTTCTTCTTCCTCGAGGAGAACTGGCACTGTCTCGCCGCGCGCGCCGCGATCGCGACGGGCCACCGACGCGACGCCTACGAGCGGTGGTGCATCGACTACATGACGATGAAGTCGCGCCTCGTGATGGACGGTTCGAGCGGGGTCGACGACGAGTTCGTCGGCGCGTACGGCTTCGGCGACGTCCTGCCTCCGCACCACGCGGCGACCGCAGGCTTCGCGGAGGCGCTGGCGGCGATGATCGCGGTCAAGCGCGCGCGACACGAGACCACCACGAAGGACGAGGCGCTGCTCTCGCTGTCGCTGCGCTACATGCTGAGGAATCAGTGGCGGGAGGACAACTGCGTGACCTGCACCCGGAGCCTCCACGTGCCGGGCGGGTTCAGTGAGAACGTGGGCTCGCCCGTCATCCGCATCGACTTCGTGCAGCACGCGCTCGCGGCGATATCGCACGGCGGCCGCGAGCTCGGGCTCCTCGGGCCCGCCGAGGTCGCGGGGCCGAGCTGACATGCCCCGCGGCGCGACGCGCACGGTCTTGGACCTCCACCACGTCGGCGTGCGGCTGCCGCGGGTCCGCAGGATCGCTTCGGCGCTCGCCGATCTCTCGGGCCCGGCCGAGAGCATCCTCGACGTCGGCGCGGGCGACGGTCGCGTCGGGCGCGCGCTCGCCGACGCCCTCGGCGCCGACGTCTCCGGCGTCGACGTCCACGTCCAGCCGGCGAGCGCGGTGCCGGTCGTGCCCTACGACGGACGGTCGTTGCCCTTCCCAGACGGCGCCTTCGAGGTGTGCGTCCTCGCCGACGTCCTCCCTCACGCGGACGATCCGACGGCGCTCCTCCGCGAGTCGTTGCGCGTCGCGCGTCGCGCCGTGCTCGTCAAAGATCACCTACAATTCGGGCCGATATCGAGCGCGATGCTGTGGGCGCTCGACGTCGTCGGCAACGCCTCGCAGGGCATCCTCGTGCGGGGACGCTACTTCACGCGGGGGTCCTGGCAGAGCGCCGTCGTGAGCGCGGGAGGCCGTGTCGAGGCCGAGATCTGGCCGCTCCACGTGCACGCCTTTCCCCTGCGCCTCGTGACGCGCAGCGAGCTACAGTTCGCGGCGCGCGTCGTGCGCGCGGAACGGCGAGAGGCGCGAGAATGAGCGGAGGGAAGGCGTTCGTGATCGGCGGCGCCGGTTTCATCGGGAGCCACCTGGTCGACGCGCTCGTGCGCCGCGGCCCGGTGACCATCTTCGACGACCTGTCGGTGGGCAAGCGGGCGTTCGTGGAGGCGCCGCTCGCGTCGGGTCGCGCGACGCT
This sequence comes from uncultured Polyangiaceae bacterium, assembly GCA_964467935.1. Taxonomy (GTDB): domain Bacteria; phylum Myxococcota_A; class Polyangia; order Polyangiales; family Polyangiaceae; genus CAYYKK01. The sequence goes on along the minus strand of CAYYKK010000003.1, from coordinate 42,438 downwards.
CGTCGAAGGAGACGCGCTCGACCTCGAGGCGCTCACGGCGGCGATGCGCGGGCACGACGTCGTCTTCCACCTCGCGGCGAACCCCGAGGCGCGCTGGGGGCTCGAGCGGACGCGGCTCGACCTCGAGCAGGGCACGATCGCGACCTACAACGCGCTCGAGGCGATGCGCCGCACGGGGACGAAGCGGCTCGTCTTCTCGTCGTCGGGCACGGTGTACGGCGAGGCGGAGGGCGCGTGCGCGGAGGGCGATCTCGGTCATCTGCCGATCTCCCTCTACGGCGCGAGCAAGATGGCGGGCGAGGCGATGATCTCCGCCTTCGTCGAGTGCTTCGACCTCCACGCCACGATCTTCCGGTTCGGAAACGTCGTCGGCCCGCGCGGCACGCACGGCGCGGCGCTCGATTTCTTGAAGAAGCTCGACGCGTCGAAGCACGAGCTCGAGGTCCTGGGCGACGGTCGCCAGTCGAAGCCCTACCTCCACGTGTCGGACTGCGTCGCCGGACTCCTCTACGGCGTCGACCACGCCGGGGAGCGGCTCGGGATCTACAACCTCGCCCCCGCCGACGCGACGAGCGTGCTCACGATCGCCGAGCTCTGCGTTCGGCTCTCGCCCTACCCCGCCGCCAAGATCCGCACGACGGGCGGGAGCCGAGGTTGGCCGGGCGACATCCCGCGCTCGCGCATGCGGCCCGACAAGCTCGCGGCCCTCGGGTTTCGCGTGCGGCTCTCGAGCGACGCGGCGGTCGAGGCGGCGGTGCGCGCCCTCGTCCGCGAGGTCTTCCCCGATCACACGCCCGCGGAGGCGTGACGTGCAGGTCGTCATCCTCGCCGGCGGTCTGGGCACGCGCATGCTGCCCCACACGCGCGACGTGCCGAAGTTCCTCCTCGACGTCGCGGGCCGCCCCTTCGGCGCGTGGCTCCTCGAGCGGCTCGCGACGTTCGGCTTCGACGACGCGCTCGTCTGCGTCGCGCACCTCGGCGACGAGATCCGCGCGTTCGTGGGCGACGGCCGCGCGTTCGGCCTGTCCGTCCGCTACGCGGACGAGGGCCCGACGCTGCTCGGCACGGCGGGCGCGCTCCGACGTGCCCTGCCGCTGCTCGCGCCGAGCTTCCTCGTGACCTACGGCGACTCGTTCCTCCCCTTCGACTACGAGGCGCCGCTCGTCGCGCTGTCGAAGCACCCGGCGGCGCTCGGCGCCATGGCGGTGTACCGCAACGAGGACGCCCTCGAGCCGTCGAACACCGCCGTTCGGGGCGGGCTCGTCGCGCGCTACGACAAGTCGCGCGCCCCGGGCGAGCCGGCGCTCGACCACATCGACTACGGCGCCACGGCGCTTCGACGCGAGGTGGTCGAGGCGCTCGCGGAGGGAGCGGTGCTGGGGCTCGACGCCGTGCAGGCCGATCTCGCCGCGCGGGGTCGGCTCCTCGCGGTGCCCGCCGACGAGCGCTTTTTCGAGATCGGCTCACCCGAAGGGCGCGCCGCGCTCGAGGCGCACCTCGCCCGCGGGCGCGCATGACCGAGCCCACGACGAGGCGTCGGCACGCTTGAACCCCGCCCCGGCTCGTTGGAGAGTCCGCGCGTGAACCCGAGGCCCTCGTGATCGTCTCACGCGCTCCCGTTCGCTTCTCGCTCGGCGGGGGCGGCACCGACCTCCTCGCGTACGCGTCGCGCTTCGGCGGGTACGTCGTCTCCGCGGCGATCGACAAGTACATCTACGTCACCGCCAACAAGCGCTTCTATCCCGATATCCGCCTCGCGTACTCGAAGACCGAGATCAAGGCGCGCGTGGACGACGTGGAGCACCCCATCTTCCGTGAGGCGCTGCGCCTCTGCGGGATCACGAGCGGCATCGAGCTGACGAGCGTGGCCGATCTGCCGTCCAACACCGGCCTCGGATCGTCCTCCGCGTTCACCGTCGCGCTCCTCAACGCCCTGCACACCTACCGTCGCGAGTTCGTGTCCTCGGACAAGCTCGCCGAGGAGGCGTGTCACCTCGAGATCGACGTCCTCGGCGAGCCGGTCGGCAAGCAGGACCAATACATCTCGGCGTTCGGGAACGTGACGGCCTTCACCTTCGACACCGACGGCACGGTGCACGTCGAGCCCGTCCCGGCGAAGGACGAGGTGCTCGACGAGCTCGAGTCGAACCTCGTCATCCTCTACACGGGCATCGAGCGTCCGGCGCGCGTCGTCCTCAAGGAACAGGGCGACCGCCTCCGCGATCTCGACGAGGAGACCGTGCAGCGCATGCACCGGATCAAAGAGCTCGGTCACGAGGTCCACCGCTTGCTCGCCGCCGGCGACGTCGACCGATACGGTGAGCTCCTGCACGACCACTGGATGAAGAAGCGGGGCCTCGCCTCCAAGATGACCGACGACGCGATCGACGAGCACTACGAGGCCGCTCGCAGGGCGGGCGCGATCGGCGGCAAGCTCATGGGCGCGGGCGGCGGAGGGTTCTTCATGTTCTACGTCCGCCCCGGCGATCGGCGCCGCTTCGTCGAGGTGATGGCCGCGCGCGGCCTGCGCCAGCTGCGCTTCCGCTTCGACGTCGACGGGGCGCGCATCGTCGCGAACCTCCACCGCTCGTAGGCCCCAGGCCATGCCCGAGATCTACGTCAGCACCGACGTCGAGACCGACGGGCCGATCCCGGGGCCCCACTCGATGCTCAGCTTCGCTTCCGCCGCGTTCCTCGCCGACGGCACGCTCGTCGGGACGTTCAGCCGGAACCTCGAGCTTCTTCCCGGCGCCACGGGGCACCCGAAGACGATGGCCTTCTGGGACAAGCAGCCGCGCGCGTGGGCGGCGTGTCGCGAGAACCCGCGCCCGTGCGAGGAGGCGATGCGGGACTACGCGCGCTGGCTCGACGAGCTCCCCGGCAAGCCGACGTTCGCCGCCTACCCCGCCGGCTTCGACTTCACGTTCGTCTATTGGTACCTCGTGCGCTTCACCGGTGAGAGCGCCTTCTCCCACTCGGCGCTCGACATGAAGACGTTCGCGATGGTGCTGCTCGGCAAGGACTATCGCGCGTCAACGAAGCGCAACATGCCGCCGCGCTGGTTCACCGAGCGCAAGCACACGCACGTCGCCCTCGACGACGCGATCGAGCAGGGCGAGATGTTCTGCAACATGCTCGCGGAGGCCCGAAAAGGCGCGCCGCGCGGATGAGCCCTTCGCTCCTCGGGCTTGCGGCGCGGCAGCCACCGCCGCCAAGATGGACGCGATGAGCACGACCCGAGACTTCGTCGACGGCTACTTGAACGAGACCGCGGAGATCGCCGCCCGCACGAGCCGCGACGATCTCGCGCGCGTCATCGACACGCTGTTCGACGCCTGGCGCGCCGACAAGCACATCTACACCTGCGGCAACGGCGGCTCCGCGGCGAACGCGAGCCACCTCGCGTGCGACATCGCGAAGTTCACATGGGCAGAGGGGAAGCGGCGCTTCCGCTGCACGTCGCTCTGCGACAACGCCGCGCTCATCAGCGCCCTGACGAACGACGTGGGCTTCGGGCGCATCTTCCTCGAGCAGCTCGACGGGAGGATGGAAGCGGGGGACGTGCTCGTGTGCTTGAGCGTCCACGGCGGCTCGGGCGCCGACAAGGCCGGACCGTGGTCGCAGAACCTCGTCGCCGCGGCGGACTTCGCGAAGAAGCGCGGCGGCAAGGTCATCGCGCTCGTCGGCTACGACGGCGGCGCGCTGAGGACGATGGCCGACGCGAGCATCGTGGTGCCCCACACCGAGGGCGGCCACACCTCGACGCCGCACGTCGAGGGCTTCCACGAGGTCTACCACCACCTCATCTGCGAGCGCCTGCGCCAGCTCGTCGTGGAGCACGACGGATGACGCGCCGGGCGGTGATCGTCGATCGCGACGGCACCCTGATCGACTTCGTACGCGACCCGGAGCTCGGCGTGATCACGCCGGCCTTCCACCCGCGGCACGTGCGGTTCCTCCCCGAGGCCCTCGACGGCTTGCGCGTCCTGCGCGACGCCGGGTTCGCGCTCGCCATCGCGACGAACCAACCCCAAGCCGCGAAGGGAGAGCTGCCGAGGGACGCCATCCTGCGGACCAACGAGGCGCTCGCCGAACGACTCGCGGCGGAAGGCGTGCCCGTGCTCGCGGTCGAGGTCTGCCTCCACCACCCGACCGGCGGAGAAGGCGGGGAGGCGGAGCTCGTCCGACCTTGCACGTGCCGAAAGCCGGGGCCGGGCCTGCTCCTCGCCCTCGCCGCTCGCTTCGATCTCGATCTCGCAGCGAGCGTCTACGTCGGGGACACGCCGACGGACGTCCGCGCGGCCCGCGCCGCCGGGACGCGCGCGGGGCTCGTGATGCGGCCGGGCAGGTGCGAGCTCTGTCCCGCGCTCGCCGATCCGTTCCAAGGGGCGTTGCCCGACGTCCGCGGCGCCACCTTGCTCGAGATCGCCCGCGCCCTCGTCGGCGAGTGACCGCCGGAGCCTTCGGACCGCACCCCTCGACAACGGCTGTGAATCGGGCGCGGGACGTAGTAATCGTTCGCCGCCGCATGCTCTTCGTCGACAGCTCCGACCCGCAGGAAATCGAGGCGATCTTCGCTTGGGGCGTCGTATCCGGCGTCACCACGAACCCGCTCCTCCTCGCGCGCTCCGGCGTCGTCGAGCTCGAGCCGCGGCTGCGCGAGATCCTCGCCGCGTCGCGCGGCCCGGTGTCGGTCGAGCTGCTCGCGACGAACGAGGCGGAGATGCTCGCGGAGGCGGCCGGGTACGTCGCGCTCGACGAGCGCCGCGTCGTCGTGAAGGTCCCGTTCTCCGAGGTCGGCCTGCGCGTCACGAAGCGGCTCGTCGACCAGGGAGCGCGCACGAACGTGACGTGCTGCATGAGCTTCAACCAGGCGTACCTCGGCGCGCTCGCCGGCGCGCGCTACGTCTCGATCTTCAGCGGCCGCGTGCGCGACATGGGCTACGACGTCCGCCCGGTCATCGCCGACACCCGCGAGCAGCTCGACCGCGAGGGGCTCGAGGCGGAGCTCATCGTCGGCTCCATCCGCCACGTCGTCGACGTCAACGAGTCGCTCTCGGCCGGCGCGCACGTCGTCACCGTGCCGGTCCCCATCTTGCGCAAGATGCTCCACAACCCGAAGACCGACGAGACGATCCGCGAGTTCAACGACGCCTGGGCGAACCGGAAGAGCGAGTGACGTGAGCGACGTCAAGTACGTGGTCGAAGAGCGCAACAGAGCCCTCTGCGAGGCGATCGGGCGCCCGTCGCGCGTGCTCGACGTCGGCTGCGGCATCGGGCTGAACGGTGAGATGGCGCGGCGCCGAGGGGCGCACGTCACCGGGATCGAGATCGTCCCGAGCTCCCGACGAGAGGCGGAGAAGCGGCTGCACGAGGTGCTCGACGTCGACATCGAGAGCGACGTGTCGTGCGACCGTGGCCTCGGCGATCGAAGGTTCGATCTGATGCTCCTCGGGGACGTCCTCGAGCACACGAAGGATCCGCGCGCGGCGCTCGAGCGGCTCTCGCGCTTCCTCGACGAGGAGGGGCACGTCGTCGTCTATCTGCCCAACGTCGCCGCGTGGACCGTGCGGCGCGGGCTCCAGGCCGGTCGCTTCGACTCCCCGCCGAGCGGGATCCTCGACGACACCCACCTCCGATTCTTCACGCAGCGCTCGGCCGTTCGCCTCGTGGAAGAGGCCGGGCTCGAGGTGATGCGGCTCGCGCAGAACCCGATGCTCGTGCGCGCGGCCAAGGGCCTCGTGCTCGAGGCGATGAGCGCCTCGCGCCCGAGCCTCCCCGCGAGCGGCGCGCCGAGCCCCACGGCGCTCATGGAGTCGCTCCCCTACAAGGCCTACCAGGGGCTCGTGCGCCCCGTCGAAGACCTCGTCGCGAACCGCGCGCCCGGCCTCTTCGCGTTCCAGAACGTCGTCGTCGCGCGCAAGAAGCCGCGCCCCCGAAAGCTCTCGCTCACCGTCGGCATGCTCACGATGGATGAGGAGGACTCGATCGAGAAGATGATCGGCGAGATCCGCGCGGTCGCACCCGACGCGAAGATCCTCTGCGTCGACAGCTCCACCAAGGACAAGACCCCCGAGATCGCGGCGCGCCTCGGCGCCCGCGTGCTCCGGCAGGTGCCGCCGCGCGGCCACGGTCCTGCGATGGAGATGCTGATGTACTCCGCAGCCGAGCAGAGCGAGGCCCTGATCTACCTCGACTGCGACTTCACCTATCCGACGCGGAGCATCCCGCTCTTTCGTCGACTGCTCGAAGAGGAGGGCGTCGACGTGGTCAACGGCGCGCGCACGCGGGAGCGGCCGCAGGCGATGCCGGTGCCCAACTACCTCGCCAACCGATCGTTCGCCGCGATGGCCCACGCCCTCCACGGCGTGCCCACGAGCGACGTCCACAGCGGGATGCGCGCCTATCGGTCGAGCGTGATCCGCGCCTTCGACTTCGACGGCGAGGGGGACGCCCTGCCGATCGACACGCTGCTCTGGCCGGCCAAATGCGGCTACCGCGTGGTGGAGCTTCCGATCGAGTACGATGAGCGCGTGGGCGCGTCGAAGCTCCGCAAGCTCGCCGGCACGGTGTGGACCTTCGTGCGGCTCGCGCGCACGCTCGGCGTCGGCGACCGCGGCGGGCGCGCGTTCGAGCTGAGATGAGCGCAGGGGGCGACCGTCCCTCGCCGAGCGGGCTCCGCGCCTCGCTGCTCCCCGTCGCGACCACGCTGAAGGAGCGCGCGAGCGTGCCGCTCGCCGAGGTGCGCCTCGGCATCGCCGAGCTCAAGGCGCCCGTGATCGCCCGCCCGCCCGAGGAGGCACGCCTCCGTCGGTTCCTCTACGGCTTCGGCCTGCCCGCGAGGATCCTGCGCGCGCTCTTGGCCGATCCCGCGGCACGCCGACGCTACCTGCGTGTGCTGCTCACGCAGCTCGCGATCATCCTCGTCGTCGGCGTGTGCGTGGCCGCCCTGGGCAAGTCGCGCGCCGACGTGGGATCGGGCTTCGGCGCCGGGCTCGCTCGCCTCATCGCCGTCCTCTCCGCGTTCTGGGCGACCCTCGGAGTGATCGAGTGGATCGTCGTGGCGCTTTCGCGCGACTACCACGATCAGCTGGGGCGCGAGGCGAGCCTCCGCAGCGGCGCTCCCCCGGAGGATCCCGAGCGCCGACCGCGCGTCCGGCTCGACCTCGCGTGGCTGCGACGAAAGCTCTTCCGGAAGGCACGCGGCTTCGTGGTCATCGCGATCGGCCTCCCGATCGTCTACCTCGCGTCGCTGACGCCGTTCGCAGGCAAGGTGCTCTCGCCGCTGCTCGGCGTCGCGTGGACGACCTACTGGATCGGCGTCTTCACCGCGGGTCGCACGGGCTTCGCGTGGAGGACCGAGGGCGCGCCGGGCGCGCGCGACCCATGGTTCATGCGGTTCGCCGATCGCGCGACGCAGGGCACGCTGCTCGGACGACTCGGCCTGCCGCGTCTCTACGTCATCGTCTGGCGCAACGTGTCCGCAGGCCTGTTCGCGCCGGCGCGCGAGCTCGAGGCGCACCCTTACGAGCTCTTCGGGATCGCCGCGTTTCGCGCGCTGCTCGTCGTCCCGGGCACGTACCTGTTCTTCCGCCCCATCCTGCCGGTGGCGAGCGCGCACGTGCTCGTCGCGTCGGAGGGCGAGGCAGCGAGCGCGTCCGTGGAGCCGCCGCGGCTCTCTTCGTACCCGAACACCTTCCCGCGCCCCGCTGCGCTCCCCGTCTTCGAGCCTCGCGTCCTCGTCGGCGCCACCATCGAGGAGCGCTCCGACGCGGAGATCCCCGCGGCGATCACCGCGGAAGCGCCGGAGGAAGATCCACGAGCGCCGGCGCCACGGCGGCGATGACCGCAGGATCGGCCGAGGTCTTCGACGCGTTCTCCGTCGCGAAGAGGAAGCTCAGGCTCGAGAAGCGAACGACGCAGGGCTCGCGCAAGAGGAGCTTCGGGCTCGGCGTGAGCATCGACGAGGTGCTCTTCGTGAGCGGATCGTCGGCGTGCGCGCCGTCGAGGAAGCGAGACGCGAGCCCGACCGCGTGCCCGCCGTCGGCCCCGATCGCCGTGTAGTACACGTCGAGGATCGCGCGGCCCTCATCCGACGTGCGCACGAGCGCGAAGGGCGAGCCCGCCCCCGCCTGGTCGAGCGCCGTCCCTGCGCGGATCGACGGACCGTCGTCGACGGGCTCCCACGCGACGCCGTCCGTCGAGCGCGCCTCGCCGATCGCGAGCCCGCTCGCCGAGTCCGCCTCGTAGAAGAGCCGCATCGACCCGTCGGGGAGGACGGCGACGCCCGGGCTCCTCGGCGCGCCGCTGGCCCAGCCCACGAACCCTTCGGAGAGCACCGGCGAAGCCAGCTTGTCGAAGCGGAGGCCGTCCATGCTGCGCGCGAGCCCGATGCCGCCGGCGCCCGCGTAATAGAGGAGCACCTCTCGGCCGCGCACGACCACCGCGGGAGCGCCCACCGTCCCGCCCTCCCAGTCGAGCGTCGCCGTCAGCACGTCGGTGCCGGACGGATCGAAGCTCCGTCCATCGATCGCCTCGAAGCGAACGATTCGGTCCGGCGGCGCCTCGCGCGGCGTCATCGTGTTCGCCGCGAAATAGCCCGCGACGTGGAAGGTCGAGGGATCGTCGTCGAGATCGATCACCGACGGATCGCGGTAGAAAGACTTGCCGTCGTCCATGGCGAAGGGAGCGGGCCGACCTTGCCCGATCTCCCCGGGCTGCAAGATGCGAAACGGGCCCGTTCGAGCCGAGGGGGGGTGGTCGAGCCCTGCGTGCCCGTCGGCGAGGGTCGCGCAACCGGCCAGGGTCGCCACGGCGAGCGCGAGCGTGGCCCTCATCGGAAGCTCGCTCCCAGCGTCGCGCCGAGACCAATCATCGTCCCGCTCTGGTGATAGTCGCCGACAGGGTCGGCCGGGCTCGACTTGAGCGTCACGCGCTCGGGGAGCCACGAATGGAGAAAGTGGACGTCGAGGCTCGGATGCGGTGCCGCGTCGAGCTCGATGCCCGCGCCGAACGAGAGCGTATGTCGGTCCGCGTCGACGTAGTTGGTGACGCCCGTCTGCGGCGGGACGGGCGACTTCTCGAACACGTAGCCAGCGCGCAGCGTCGGCCGGACGACGCGCGGCCACGGGAGCACCCATTCGACGCCGAGGCGCGGCACCACCCGATCGATGAACCTCGGCGCGATGGGCTCCGTGGGCTTGATCTCGGTGGGGAGCTCGAGATCGATCCCGGGCGGGGGCGTCGCCGTGAGCTTCGCGGCGGTCCGCGCCGTCGGGCTCGCGTAGCCCGACCAATGCACGTACGTGAGATCGGCATTGACCGACAGCCCACGAACGACCTTGAAGCTGGTCCCGACGACGAGCTGCGCGGGGAGATAAGCCGCTACGGTCTTCGACGACAACGTGTAGAGAATGGGCACTTGGATGCCTGCGAAATCCACATTCCCGCGCAGGAGCGCGGAGAGCTCGAGATCGAGCTTGGTCTCGTGCCGATACACCAACGCGAGCTGCGCCCGGTCGCCGAGGTGGAATCGGACTCCCGCCTCCGGATAGCGGACGCTCGTGAGGTCGGCGTCCACCTCGTGCCGGAGCTTCGAGTTGAACGGGGTGAGGACGTCGGCGGTGCCGGTGACCTCGAATCGCCCGTGCGTCGCGGCGAGAAAGGAGATTCCGCCGCCGAGCTCGAGGAAGGGAACCGGTCGAATCGCGATGTTCGTCGTGAGATAGAGCACCGAGGCGCGGCTGTCGTAGAGCTCCCATCGCACGACTCCCTCTCGGAGCGCGGTGACGCGGGAAATGCCTTGATCCGGCAAGTGCGTCGCGATCCCGAGGGCGATCGGAATACCCCCTAACTTGCCCCCCGCGGCGAAGCCGAAGACCAAGCCACGCACCGCGTCGACGCCGCTGTCCTTGCCTTGGATGCGTAGGTTCTGCCAATTGTAGGTATAGCCGAGCGCGAGGCGCAGCCCGGTGTCGCCCGCGAGGCCAGCGGGGTTGTAGTAATTGGCAGAGAAGTCCGTCGCGTCGGCGGAGACGGCCCCGCCCATCGCGGACGCGCGCGAGCCGAACCCGAACGCCCAAGGCTCGTGCGCCCTCGCCTCGCGGGCGCCGACGGCGAGCCCCGCCAGGATCGCCGCCGCGATCCCGACCCATCGCGCGCCTTCGCGAGCCCGACGCGCCATCAGAAGGCCACTCCCACCTGCGTGCCGCCCGAAAGGACGAAGCCCGACGTCGACGTCACCGGCGCGCCGGGGTTGTCGGGCGCGACGGAGGCGTCCTTCACGTGGTCACGCCCGTGGAGGACGTGCACCTGACCGAAGAAATCGATGTCGAGCCCCGTGAGGATCGGCGGCGCGACGGCGAGCCCATAGCCGAAGGTCACGACGCTCCGCGACTCGTCGAAGAGGTTGGGCTCGCGCCTCTGCTTCGGCGACGGGGTGGGCTCGAACGCATACCCACCGCGGACGCGCATCGCGACGCCGGGTCGCGGATCGATCTCGTACTCGAGGCCGAGCCGCGGCACGACCGTGTCGTGGTAGTGCGGCGCGGGCGGCACCAAAGCGCCGCACGGATCGACCTTGCCCGTGTCGGGGTCCGTCGGGCAACGCACCGTCGCCTCCGGCGGGCCGGGATAAGCCGACCAGTGCTTGTACGTGAGAGAGATCGCGCCGCGCAGAGGCCCCATCGTGCGCGCGAGCTCGGTCTGGATCTGCCACGGATCGTACTGCGCCACGCCGGAGATCTGGAGCGGCGGGACGGTGATGGCGCCGAGATCCTTGACCACGATTTGAACGTCGAATCGACCGACGAGAGCGCCGCGGAACGTGGCACCGACGCGCCAGCCGCGAGCGATGTCCATGCTCGCTCCCACGGTCGGCGCGTACGCTGCGATCAAGGAGTCGGAGACCGACGAGCCGATCTTGCCGGTGCCGTCCACGCCGACGAGCACGTCGCCCGCGAGCGCCGCCAGCGCCGCGAAGCCGCCCCCGACGTGGAGGCCTTCGCTCCTTCGTCGGCCGTCCCACCACGAGAGATCGACGCCGAGCCCTGCCTGGACCGCCACGCTCTGAGACCGATCCGGCAGGAGGAACTGGGGCGTCTCCGGGTAGAGGATGTGGCCGCGGACGATCAAGTTGAACGGCGTGAAGAAGCCGAAGCCGAGCGTGAGACGATCCTTCATCACGCCGCCGAGCGGGATGGGCAGCGTGGCGCCGATGAGCGAGCCGAGCAGGCGATCTTCGCGCGCGCGGGTGGACGTGCCCGCGTGCCGCGTCGAGAGCTCGAAGTCCGCCCCCATCATGCCGAGCGTGAGCTTGGTGTCGTGCGCGTACGTGAGCAGCGCTGGATTCGCGTAGACCGCTTCGTATCCCTCGGCCGACGCGGCGCCCGTCGACCCGAGCGCCGCCGAGCGCGCGCCGAACCCGAAGATGTCTTCCGGCGACGCAGACGAAAGCTTCGGCGAGGCGCCGATCGCCGCGAGCGCGACGAGCCACCGAGCCCCGATCGCGACCGCGCTCTTCCCCCCGGGTCGAGGCATGCGGCCATCCTAAACCGAGAACGGCGGCCCCCGTCGAGCGAGTTCCGCGAGGCGCGCGCCACGCCGACTGATAGTCTCTCCGAATGCCTTCGGATCACTTCGCCGCCCGAGTCTCCCTTGCAGCGGCCCTCGTCGGCGCCGCGGCGCTCGCCGCCTCGGGCGCCGGCTGCGACGCCAAGGGCGACGGCGCGACCACGACCACCACGAGCTCCTCCAGCACGGGCACGGGCGGTGGAGGAAGCGCGCCGGTGCTCGATCCGAGCCTCTTCGATTGCACCGCCAAGACCCCTCCCGTGCGGACGAGCCCGGTCCCGCCGGCGTGCATCGCCGACGTCGGCTGCCTGACCAAGATGATCTCCGGTCACCGCGGCGCCGGCGGCGATCTCGGGATCGTGGCGCCCGAGGACACCGTCAGCGCCGTTCGCGCGGCGATCGCGTTCGGGATCGAGTTCGACGAGACGGACCCGCGTCCCACGAAGGACGGTTACCTCGTCAACGTCCACGACACCGACGTGTCGCGCGTGACCTACGGCACGGGCAACGTGGCCGACATGACGCTCGAAGAGATCCGCGCGCTCAAGCTCAGGGTCGACCGCTTCCCCGGCGATTTCTCGTGCGAGCACATCGCCACCCTCGAGGAGATCCTGGCCGCGGCCAAGGGGCAGATCCACGTGCTCGTCGACGCGAACAAGACGGATCGGGTCGATCTCCTCGTCCAGGCGATCGAGACGACGGGCACGCTCGAGTGGGCCATCTTCGACACGTCCGACGACGCCAAGATCGATCAAGCCCTGGCGCTCGAGCCGAAGCTCCTGACCATGATCCGGGTCGCCGACGAGACCGAGCTCGCGACGAAGCTCGATCATTTCAAGGCGCACCCACCGATCATCGTGGAGGTCTCGACCCCCACCGACGCGCTCGTGCACGCCGTCCTCGCGGCGAACCAGCGCCCGTTCACCGACGTGTTCATCGTCGACGCGCTCGCGGGCGTCGATCACGAGCTGAGCGGCTACCAGACCTACCTCACGCAGGGGATCCAGATCCTCCAGACCGAGCGCCCCGATCTCGTCAAGCAAGTGCTCGGGCGTTGAACCTCGTGGCGCGCGAAAAGGGCGCGCCGCCGATCGACCCCCTATCCCTCCGCGAGGGGGTCGCCTAGACGGGTCTCGTGCTGCCGCTCCAGGCCACGCTGCCCGACGATCTCGTCGCCGCGACGGGGATCGATCTCCCCTCCGCGCGCCGCATCGTCTCGCACGTCCATCGCGAAGGAGGCCTCCCCGACAAGGCGCCGGCGACGATCCGGCGCGTGTCCCTCGACCGGGCGCGCGCCCTCGGCCACGTGCCCTCGCTGACGATCGCCGAGCGCATGGCGAGCGCGGTCGATCCCTTCGTGAAGTACGCGCTCCGCACGGGCGACGGCGAGTCCGTCGAGACGGTCCGCATCCCGCTCGAGCGAGCGGGTCGCTTCAGCGTGTGCGTGAGCTCGCAGGTCGGCTGCGCGCTCGCCTGCGCCTTCTGCGCGACGGGCCGCATGGGGCTGAGGCGCAACCTCGAGACGTGGGAGATCGTCGAGCAGGTGCGCGTCGTCAGGCGAGAGCTGCCCGAGGGCGCGCGCGTGCACGGCGTCGTCTTCCAAGGCATGGGCGAGCCGCTCGCGAACCTCGACCGCGTGATCTACGCGATCCGGATCTTGAGCGAGCCCTCGGCCCTCGCGATCGATCAGCGGAACATCACGGTGTGCACGGCGGGCCTGCCCGCCGGCATTCGACGCCTCGCGCGCGAGCTGCCATCGGTGCGGCTCGGTCTCTCGCTCGGCGACCTGCGGATCGATCGGAGGCGGCGGCTCATGCCGATCGACGGGACGCACCCCATCGAGGAGGTGCTCGAGGCCGTGGGCGAGCACGCGAGCGCCTCGGGTCACTCCCCCATGTGGGCTTACACGCTGCTCTCGGGAGAGAACGACGGAGACGACGCGGCGCACGCGCTCGCCGACGCGATCCTCGCCTTCACCGAGCGGCACGGCGTCCGCCCGCGCCTCAGCCTCATCCCCTTCAACCACGTCGATGGCGCCGGGTTCGTGCGACAGGACGCCGTCGCGCTCGCGCGCTTCCGCGACGCGCTCGGATCCCGCGGTGTCGGATCGATCCTGCGCTACTCGGGCGGGGGCGACGTGGGCGCCGCCTGCGGGCAGCTCGCCGGCCGAGACCGCGCGGCGCGCCCATCGCGGCTCGCCCGCGGCCCGAGCGATCCCTGACGCGCCGCTCAGAGCGCGACGCAGTTGCGCCCGCTCGCCTTCGCTCGGTAGAGCGCGTCGTCGGCGAGCTTGAGCCCGTCGCCGACCCGCCCTCCCTCGACCTCGGAGATGCCGACGCTGATCGTCACCACCGGCCAGGAGGCCCCTGGCGCTTGCGGCACGGCGGCGAGCTCGACCGCGCGCCGGATGCGGTCCATCGCGACCTTCGCCGTCTCGCGCGTCTGGTCGGGCAGCGTGACGACGAACTCCTCGCCGCCGAACCGATAGAGCGTGTCGCTCTTGCGGAGCTGCCTCGCGAGCACCTGCGCGACCCGCGCGAGCGCCTCGTCGCCGGCCAGGTGGCCGAAGTGATCGTTGTACGCCTTGAACTGATCGACGTCGCACATGGCGAGGCAGAGCGATCGCCCCTCGCGCCGAGACCGCTCCGCGAGCTCGTCGAGATCCTCCATGAGCGCGAGGCGGTTGCGCGTGCTCGTCAGCGCGTCGATGCGCGCCGCCTGGAAGTACTGCTGGCTGTCGCGGCGCAGCGTTCGGTTGCGCGCGCTGAGCGCGCGGTGAAGGCCGATCACGCGCTTGGCCGAGATGAGCCGCGCCGAGAGCTCGTCGAAGTCCACCGGCTTGCCGATGAAGTCGTCGGCGCCCGCTTGCATGCCCTGGAGCAGATGGGACTTGTCGCTGAGCGCGGTGGTGAAGATGAAGTAGACGTAACGATCGGGGCGCTCGCGGATCGCCTTGCAGAGCTCGACGCCGTTCATGTTCGGCATGCTCCAGTCGCTGATCATGAGATCGACAGGCTGGTGCGCGTGGAGCTCGAGCGCCTCGACGCCGTCTCTGGCGACGACGCAACGATGCCCGAGCTCGCGCATCGCGAGCATCATCCCTCGCCGCGACGAGTCCTCGTCGTCGACGACCATCACCGAGAGCTTCTGTCCTGCTGCCTCGAGCTCCCCCGTGTCGGGGTACGAGCGCTGCGGCGGCCGAGGTCGCGTGGTCATCGAAGGCTCACGCGAGAGCAATCGCCGTTCCGTCGCGCGGCTGCGGAATCCTCACGCGATCGGCCGCGATGGCACGCAAACGATGCGCACCTGCGCACAAAGGCGCCCCCCGCGCGGGGCCGCGCGGCGTCTCTTCAGGGCTGCGGCGCGAACTTCTGCGCGCGCTTGCCGGCGCCGACCTCGACGACGTACACCGATCCGTCGCTGCCGACGGCGATGTCGTGCGGCTGGCGCATCTGCCCCGGCGCGGCGCCGACGGAGCCGAACGAGCCGACGATCTGACCACGCTCGTCGACCTCGAGGATGCGCGCGCGGTCCGGACCGCTCGCGGGCTGGTCCCCGCCATCGACGACGAACGCGAGCCCGTCCGCATCGAACGCGATGCTCCAGGGTCGACCGAGCGCCGCGCTCTCCCACTTGCCGACGAACGTGCCGTCACGATCGAAGATCTGCACGCGCGCGTTGCCGCGGTCGGCGACGTACACGTTCCCGTCGGGGCCGAGCGCGATGCCGTGCGGCACCACGAACTGCCCCGGGAGGACGCCCACTTCGCCCCAGGATCGCTCGAAGCGCCCCTCGGGCGAGAACCGGACGACGCGCGAGTTGCCATAGCCGTCGCTCACGAAGAAGGTCCCGTCGTCGGCGACGGCGACGTCGGTCGGCATGTTGAAGTGCGTCTCGTCGTCCCCCGCGACGCCGCGCTCGCCGAGCGTGAGCAGCACCCTGCCCGTCGCGTCGAGCTCGAACACCTGCTGAAGGGCGACGTCGGTGACCCAGAGGTGCCCCTTCGCGTCGATGGTGAGGCCGTGGGGCATCGCGAACTGGCCTGCACCGAGGCTCTCCGAGAGCGCGCCCGTCTTCGCATCGAAGCGCAAGATGGTCGGGTCGGCGATGGGATCGGTCGGAAGCGGCGTGACCCAATCGCGCGCGGCACGGCGGAAGAGCATCACGCCGCCAGAGGCGTCGACGCCCACGCCCGAGACCTGGCCGAGGAGCATCCCGTCCGGCAAATGAGGCCAGTCCGCGACGACCGCGTAGCGCGCGGCGTGCGGGGTCGGCGAGCACGCGGCGGGGAGCGCCGCCGCCGCGGCGACGAGCGAGCACACGCCGACGAGCCGCGTCGCGACGCTCACGGCGCGCGTCCCGTCACGTAGAGGTAGCCGTTGCACATCTCGTCGTCGGCGGTGATGCCGTCCCGGACGGGCGTCGACTTCGACATCGTGTTGTAGGTGCAATCCGTGTCGATCGTGTCGCCGGGCGCGAGGTCGATGGGGTGATCGTAGAAGTACATGAGCTGCCAGTCCGCGCTCCACGACGGGATCGACAGGAGGCACTCCGGCCCGTTCGGGTGCTCGCGACGGATGTGGATCGCGCTGCCGAGCCGGTGCATGTGCCCTCGGACGCCCCACAGCGTGAGCGGGTCGGTGATCTTCATGCTCGCGTGGACGGTGATCCCCGGCTCCCGCGGCGGCAGCGTGAAATAGCCCGGAGCCATCATCATGAGGCTCGCCTCGTGGTCGACGTGGCTCGCGAGCGCGAGACCCACGTGCGTCTGGTCGGGCACGGTGGCTTGATGGTAGTGCACCTGCAACACGATCTTCTTTCCGGCGCGGAGGCGCACGCCGGTCCCGGCCGGGTGACGCCGAACCGGATCGCTCGGTCCCCACACCGACAGGTTCCGGACGAGGTAGCCGGGCCACTGCGTGCACTCGAAGCCCGGCTCGGGCGTGAGCGCGTCGAGCGAGGCGAGCTTCGGAACGTCGCCGTCGTCCTCGACCTCCCAGATCTCGAGGTGATGGACGGCGCGGCCCGCGGCGACCCGATAGGCCGTGATGAACGCGTCCTCGGTCAGGCCGGGATCGACCAGGAAGCAGTGGTAGTCGTCCGAGTCGATCTTCGGTTGGTACGGCGCGTCCGGCCCGAGCTCCACCGAGATCCCCTCGAGGACGCCGAACGAGGGCGGGACCGAGATCGGCGAGCCCGCCCCGCCTCGGGGCATGCCGTCGGACACCCAGCGACGAAGGAGATCGATGTCGCCCCGGGCGAGGTGTCGATCGCCCTGGAACGGAGGGCAGCCTTCGCCGTCGGTCGGCGGCCACGGCGGCATGATCCGCGCCTCGACGTCGTGCGCGATCGCGGGGCCGAACGACCGAGCCGCTTCGTACGACTCGAGCGAGAACGCGGCGCCGTCCGCGCGGTGGCAGCCGACGCAGCGCGCGGCGAGCAACGGCGCCACGTCGTCGTCCCACGTCGGCGCGGCGCGGTTGCCGCAGGCCGCGACCGACGAAGCGAACGAGGCCGACGCGAGCGCCGCGAGCGCGAGCGCCGAACCGCCGATCGTTCGCCGTCGGGTCACGGCGCTAGGAGCGGGGCGTTCGCCCGCGCCTCCGGCTGGAGAGCAGCGCCACGAGGCCCACCGCGAGGAAGGCCGAGACGCCCGCCTCGGAGGGGCTCACCGCGCAGCCTCCGCATCCGCGCGATCCGGGCGGCACCGCGTCCGGCGGCGCAGCCGAGGACGACGCGGGGGGCGTGACGGGCGGCGCGCCGCTCGGGCTCGGCGCGTCCGGCGCGGCCGGCTGGCTCGTGGGCGTCGGGCTCGCCGCGGCGTTGGCCGCGACGATGACGCACGCCTTCGCGTCGAGCTCTTTCGCGAACAGCTTCTCTTCGAACGTGTTGCGCGGGTCGGAGGTCGGCAGGGTGAACGTGAGGTTCGGTCCGCCCTCGCAGGCGTGCACCTTCGAGCTCGCGAAGAAGTCTTCGACCAGCTTGTCCTCGTAGCCGTGCGTCGGCTTGTACGACTTCATGAACGCGTCCAGATCCGCGCGCGCGACCTCGTACAGCTTGCAGTCGCCGCCGCGTCGGCCGACGGCGACCGACTTGCCCGGCTCGAGCACCGCGAGCTCCCGGACCGGCGCGCCGTTCGAGCCTCCGCACGGGAACGCGACGACGGCGAAGTCCTTCCACGCGTCGAGGTTCTCGATGGTGAAAGCGTAGCCCACGAACTTGGTGCCGTCCGGAGGCGGCAGGTCGGCGCGCGCGTCGGGGGCCGCGGCGACCGCCGCGAAGAGCGCCACGGCGGCGCAGAGCGAGGATCGGGTCATGGTGGTCCGTGCGAAGGAGGAGCGCCCAGCATACGCCGTTTCTCGTGCCGCGCCGCATCGACGTCGCGCCGCCGCGGCGACCGCGGATCCCGCGCTGGATTCTCGGGGTACGAGGGGCTAGCGTACGGACGTGTTCGGCATGAGCGGCGCCGAGATCATGATCCTCCTCGTCGTGGGGATCGTCGTCGTCGGCCCCAAGAAGCTGCCCGGGATGATGCGCACCGCGGGCCAATGGGTCGCGAAGGTTCGGCGCATGACGTCGAACGTCCGCGAGAACACCGGCATCGATCGGATCATCCGCGAGGAGGGCCTCGAGAAGGAGATCCGCGAGCTGCAGAGCCTGGCGCGATCCCCGGTCATCCAAAGCCTCCTCAAGGCCTCGCCCGCCGGGATCGTGGGCCAGGCCCTGTCGAACGCGGCGGCCGCCGCCTCGGCCCCGGTGACGAGCCCGGCGCGCCCGACGCCGACCGCGCCCGTCTCCGATCGCGCCGGCGCGTCGCCCGCTCCTGCCAGCGCGGCGGGGATCGACGTGCCCGCGATCGGCGCGGCGTCGACCGCCCAGTCACTCATTCGTCCCGCCGAGGGGACGGTCCGCCGGGGATCGGATCAGGCGATGGCGGTGCTCTCCGCGCAAGGCTTCTTCTCCTTCCGCGAGCGCGAGTACCCGACGATGGGCTGCGATTCCTACGACGCGCTGCCCGACGATCTCGACGATCCGGACGCCTACCCCGACGAGGATCCCGAGGCGTTCGGTCCGCCCGCGGACGAGGCGGCCGACGGCGCGGGCGAAGGCGACGGAGGGGCTCCCTCCGACGAGGTCACCCCCGCAGGCGCGGCGACCGAAGGGGGAGCCGCGATCGACGCGAGCTCGACGAGCGACGAGCCGTCTTCGGCCGTGCCCGACTTCGTCCCACCGAAGGCCACCCACGGCGAGGCCGCGGCCCGCCCGATCGAGAAAGACGAGCCCAGCCCGTGAGCGACATCGTGAAGGCGGGTGAGCGCGACGAGGACGAGGAGCGCGACGCGGACTCGCCCGAAGACGACAAGCCGATGACGTTCTGGGAGCACATCGAGGAGCTCCGCAAGCGCATCGTGTGGGCGCTGGGCTCGCTCATCGCGGGCTGCATCGTCGCCTGGTACTTCAAGGAGAAGATCCTGGCGGCGATCGTCCGGCCCTTCTCCGACTCGTGGCGCGCGCAGCACGTCGCCGGCGAGCCGTCGCTCCACTTCGCGTCGCCCGCGGCCGCGCTCGTCGCGTACGTGAAGCTCGCGATCATCGGCGGCGCCGCGCTCGCCGCCCCGTTCATCTTCTACCAGCTGTGGTCGTTCGTCGCGCCCGGCCTCTACTCGAGGGAGAAGAGGTACGTGCTGCCGTTCGTCGTCGTCTCGACGCTGCTCTTCGTCGGCGGCGGTTGGTTCGGCTACCTCGGCGCGTTCCCCTTCACGTTCGGCTACTTCCTGAGCCTCTCGGGCGACGTCGACGCGCAGAAGGTCGTCACCATCGTGCCCACGGTCATGATGGAGGACTACATCGACTTCGTGATGCAGATGCTGTTCGGCTTCGGCATCGTCTTCGAGATCCCGATCCTGCTGACGTTCCTCGCGATGATCGGCGTCGTGAACCACAGGATGCTCCTGAAGTTCACTCGCTATTACATCTTCATCGCGTTCGTCGTCGCGGCGGTCCTCACGCCCCCGGACTGGACGAGCCAGCTCGTCATGGCGATCCCCGCCTGCGTGCTCTACTTCGTGTCGATCGGCCTCGTTTACATCTTCCAGAAGAAGGAGTTCCGCGAGGACGACGAGGAGACGAAGAAGGCCAAGGCCAAGAAGAAGGCCGACGCGGAGAAGAAGAAGCTCGACGCGAGCGGAAAGGCCGACGCGGCGAAGGCGAAGACCGACGCGCCCCGGAAGAAGTCGGAGCCCGCCGGCGCGCCGAAGAAGAAGGCGAAGAAGAAGAAGCCGCGCCCCGAGGAGTGACCACCCCCGCGGGGTCAGAGCCCGTACGGCTCGCCCCGCAAGATCGTCATCGCGCGATAGACCTGCTCGACGAGCATGAGCCGCGCGAGACGGTGGGGGAACGTCATCTTCGAGAGCGACCAGCACGCGGTCGCCTCCTTCTGCAGCGCGTCGGGCAAGCCGTCCTTGCCGCCGATCAGGAACGCGATGTCTCCCTTGCCGGTCGAGCCGAGTCGCGCGATCTCTCGCGCGAAGGCGAAGCTGTCGAGCGCGCGCCCATCCATGTCGAGCGCGACGAGCGCTGCGCCGCCGGCGGCGCGCTTCATCGCGGGCGCGAGCTTCGCCGCGGGGAGGTCGTCGAGCTCCACCTCGTCGAGGCTCGTGTAGCGCCGGATCCGTCCGGCGTACTCGTCGACCATGGCCCGGAGGGGCTTCTCCTTGACCTTGCCGACGGCGATGATCGCGATCTTCACGACGAGCTCGGCGCGGTGACCCGTGACGCGCCCGCGCTCAGCGCGCGGTCGGCGACGGCCCGTCGACCTCGCTGACCTCGACGCGGCTCGCGTCCATCCAGAGGCCCTCGATGTCGTAGACGCGCCGCGTGTCCTCTTGGAAGACGTGCACGACGACGTCGTCGTAGTCGATGAGGACCCAGGTCGCCGCCGTCAGCCCCTCGATGGAGAGCGGCTGGATCTTGCGCTTGCGCAGCGCCTCGTCGATGCCCGTCGCGATGGCGTGGACGTGGCGATCGCTCGAGCCCGTCATGATGACGAGGAAGTCGGCGTAGTCGACCTTGCCCGTGACATCGAGCACCTCGACACCGAGCGCCTTCTTGTCGAGGCCGGCCGCGGCGATCGCGAGCGCGAGCTCCTTCGACGCGCTCGACGGAGCGGGCGCGGGCGGCGGGACGCTGCGGCGCTTCGCGACACCGGGGATGCGGCCCTGCAGAACGGCCTGCGCCGAGGCCCCCGGCGTCGCGGCGCCGTTCAGCCCTTCCGCGCGGGCTGGCGTGCGCCGCACGCCCGGGAGCGGGCGCTTCGGCGGAGCGGCGGGGTTGCGAAGGGGGATCGACCGCAGCGGCCGATCCGGGCGCCCCTCGGAGGCGCGGCGCTCGCGTGCCTCGGGTCCCGACTTCGATCCGTGGGTCGCCTTGATCCGCGGTCGATCGGTGCTCGAGAGGATGCGCTCGGTGCGCGGACCGCGCGGCGTCCGCGCGCCCGCAGCGGGGCTCCGACCGCCGCTCGTCTGCCCGCGCGCGCCGGCAGGACGACCACCCGAGCGCCCCGCGCCCGAAGCCGGGCGCCGAGGGGCCGACTTGCCCGACGCGTCGTCCGACCGCGCTCCACGCTGGGGCTTCTCTCCGCTCTCGTCCCGATCCGTTCGCTTCTTCGCCACGACGCCTCCGGCGCTCCCCTACCCCGGGGCCGCGCTCACGGACGGGGGCATACGCCGAAACCGACCGCGTTCCCAGGGAAAATGCGGCATCGAGCGGGTGTTGCCGAGGGTCAGCGAACCTGGCCGTCGCCGTACACGATCCACTTGAGGGTCGTGAGGTGCTCGAGGCCCATCGGCCCGTACGCGTGGATCTTCGAGGTGGAGATGCCCATCTCGGCGCCGAGCCCGAGCTCGCCGCCGTCGTTGAACCGCGTCGAGGCGTTGACCAGCACGCAGCTCGCGTCGACCTCGCGCACGAATCGCTGCGCGCGGGCGAGATCCCGCGTGCAGATCGCCTCGGTGTGGTTCGAGCCGTAGCGCCGCACGTGATCGAGCGCGCCCTCGAAGCTCGGGACCACGCGGACGGCGAGGATCTTCGCGAGGAACTCTCGCCCCCAGTCCTCCGCGCTCGCGGCGATGGCGCCCGGAACGAGCGAGATCGTCGCCTCGTCGCCGCGGATCTCGAGGCCCCGATCGCGGACGAGGCGCCCGAGCCGCGGCAAGAGCTCCGCGGCGATTCTCCCGTGCACGAGCAGGCACTCGAGCGCGTTGCACACGCCGACGCGCGAGAGCTTCGCGTTCTCGACGAGGTGCTCGGCCATGCCGAGATCGGCCCCTTCGTCGACGTAGAGGTGGCAGACGCCCTGGTAGTGCTGGATGACGGGCACGCGCGCGTGCTCGGTGACGAAGCGAATGAGCGCCTCGCCTCCGCGCGGGATGACGAGGTCGATCTTGCCCGCCATCCCGACGAGCGCGCGTATCTCGTCTCGGTCGCCGGGCGGCAGGATCTGGACGGCGTCGACGGGCAGCTCGGCCGCCTCGAGCGATCGCCGCACGAGATCGCCGAGCGCGGCGTTCGAGGCGCGGGCTTCCTTCCCTCCGCGGAGCACGACGGCGTTGCCGCTCTTCAGCGCGAGCGCGGCGGAGTCGACGGTGACGTTGGGTCGCGCCTCGTACACCATCGCGATCACGCCGAGCGGGATGCGGACCCGCCCGACGAGCAGCCCGTTCGGCCGACGCGTCATCCCGGTGACCGAGCCGACCGGATCGTCCTGCTGCGCGATCTGTCGAACGGCCTGCGCGATCGCGCGGAGGCGCGTCGGATCGAGCACGAGGCGATCGACGAGCCCTTCGGCCAGCCCATCCGCGCGCGCGGCGCTCACGTCCTCGGCGTTGGCGCGAAGGACGGCGCTCGCGTCGCCGGTGTCCGCCTCGACGTCGAGCGCGGACGCCAACACCTCGAGCGCGCGATCTTTGTCGGCCCGAGGGAGAGGAGCGAGCCGCTGCGCCGCGGTTCGGGCGCGCTCCGAGAGGCGCTGGATCTCCGTGCTCATCGGCGTCACCGTAGTCGCGCGCCGGGCCAGCCGCAATCCATCGCCGCGGCTCGCCTCGGAGGCGTGTGATACGCTCGACGCGTGCGCCTCGCCGCCGCCCTCACGTGCGCTCTGATCGGTTGCGGGAGCACCTCCGCCAAGGACCCGCCGCCCGCCGCGCCGAGCTCCATCGCGCGCGCTGCCTACCAGGCGAGGAGCGTCCCCTTGAGGCCCCCGAGCGGCGCCGAGAGCGATCAGTTCCCCGTCATCGCGCCCGACACGCCCTTCGGCTCGCCGCCGCCGGCGACCTCGGGCGCCCCGACCGCGACGAAGCCGAGCGATCCCACGGGCACGCCGCTCTGAGCGATCCGACGAAGCGAAGGCCGAGCGCGTTCATCCCTTCATGACCCGAGGGCGCCGTGATAGGTCGCCGCCATGTCGACGGCCGCTCGCGATCTGGTCCTCATCCTCGACTTCGGATCGCAGTACACCCAGCTCATCGCGCGGCGCATCCGCGAAGCGAACGTCTACTGCGAGATCGTCCCTTTCGACGTCGCGCCGGTCGTCATCGACGACAAGAAGCCGCGGGCGCTGATCCTCTCCGGCGGCCCCTCGAGCGTGTACGGCGAAGCGGCGCCCCGCGTCGATCCGGCCCTCTTCGACCGGGGCATCCCGACGCTCGGGATCTGCTACGGGGTGCAGCTGCTCGCGCACCTGCTCGGCGGGCGCGTCGCGCGCGCGAAGGAGCGCGAGTACGGCGCCGCGAAGGTGCGCATCGACGACGCGAACGGCGTCTTCGGTCGCCTGACGAAAGGGGAGGAGATCGACGTCTGGATGAGCCACGGCGATCGCATCGAGGCGCTGCCCGAGGGCTTCGCGCCGCTCGGCACCAGCGACAACACGCCGCTCTGCGCGATCGCGAACGCCGAGCGGAAGATCTTCGGGCTGCAGTTCCATCCCGAGGTCGCGCACACGACGAAGGGTCGCGAGATCCTCGAGGCCTTCCTCTTCGACGTCGCCGGCCTCGCCCCCACGTGGACGCCCCTCTCGTTCGTCGACGAGGCCATCGCGAAGGTCCGCGCGCAGGTCGGTGACGGCCGCGCGATCCTCGGCCTCTCCGGCGGCGTCGACTCGTCGGTCGCCGCGATCCTCTGCTCCAAGGCGCTCGGCGATCGGCTGACGTGCATCTTCGTCGACAACGGCCTCTTGCGAAAGGACGAGGCGCGCCGGGTCGTCGACATGTTCGAGCGGCACTTCCAGCTGCGGCTCGTCCACGTCGACGCGAGCGCGCGCTTCATCGGCGAGCTCGCCGGCGTGACCGACCCCGAGAAGAAGCGGAAGATCATCGGACGGGTCTTCATCGAGGTGTTCGAAGAAGAGGCGAAGAAGGTCGAGGGCGCGAAGTTCCTCGTCCAAGGCACCCTCTACCCCGACGTGATCGAGAGCGTCTCGCACAAGGGCCCGAGCGCCGTGATCAAGAGCCACCACAACGTCGGCGGGCTCCCCGAGCGGATGGCGCTCTCGCTCTCGGAGCCCCTTCGCGAGCTCTTCAAGGACGAGGTCCGGGCGGCGGGCGCGGCGCTCGGCATGCCGCACGAGGTGCTCTATCGCCACCCGTTCCCGGGTCCGGGGCTCGCGGTGCGCTGCCTCGGCGAGATCACCCCGGCACGGCTCCACGTCTTGCGCGAGGCGGACGCGATCTTCGACGAGGAGATCCGGCGGGCGGGTCTCTACGATCAGATCTGGCAGGCGTTCTGCGCGCTGCTACCCGTGCGCTCCGTCGGCGTGATGGGTGACGAGCGCACCTACGACGAGGTGATCGCCCTGCGCGCCGTGACCTCGACGGACGGCATGACCGCCGACTGGTTCCGCATGCCGCACGACGTCTTGGCGCGGGCTTCGACGCGCATCATCAACGAGGTCGCCGGCGTGAACCGCGTGGTGTACGACGTGTCCTCGAAGCCCCCGGCGACGATCGAGTGGGAGTGAACATGCCGCGAACGCCCTCGTCCTCCTTCCTCCTCGCGCTGACGCTCGCCGCGCTCGCGGGCTGCGCGCCGGCCAAGCCGCCCACCGTGAGCATGAAGATGGCGGGCAACGAGAAGGACGCGCTCGTCACCGTGGACGACCAGCTCCTCGGCTCCGTCGCTTACGTGGAGAAGCACGGGGTCGCGCTGCCGCCCGGTCGGCACCGGCTCACCGTCGAGAAACCCGGCTTCTTCCCCTTCGACCAGCTCGTCGAGGCGAAGGACGTGCCGGTGAAGATCCAGGTCGAGCTCGAGCGCATCCCCGATTGAGCCGCTCGTCCTGAGGCCCCCAGGGGGCGCGCTTGACGGCGACGCCTCCTTCGGGCAACGTGCGCGCCTTCGTGGGCGGCCACGCCGCTCACGCCCATCGAAAAACGTCCCGCGCGCTCTCCGAGCCGCGGGAGCTCCAACGAGATCAGTCATGGCCAACACCCCGAAATGGAACGTGCGTCTCCGTCACGAGTGGCTCCAGTCGCCGCTCAAGAAGAAGCGCGTGAAGAAGAACGAGAAGATCCGCTCCGGCCTCTACGACGCCGAGCAGCGCAACGCGCCCAAGACCTCCGAGACGCCGGCCGCCGGCTGACGAGCGCGCCCGAGCCCGACGGCCCGAGCGGTGAAGAGCCCGCGTCGCAGCGAAGCAGGTTGTCGACGCGGGAACGTGCCCCCTTCTCAACCTTATTTCGTAGCCGTGCTACGTCAGAGAAAACGATGAAAGCACTCTCCACTACCGTCCTCGGGCTTGCCCTCTTCCTGCCGATCGCGGCTGGCTGCGCCTCGCGCACCGCGCCCTTCAACGATCTCGACCAAGCGTCGGTCACCATCCTGAAGCTCCAGGGCCAGGAGGCGCCGGCGGCGATGCCGGGCGCGACGACCCAGCCGGGAGCGATGCCGATGCTGCCCATCCCCGGCCTCACCCCGGAGCAGCAGGCGCAGCTTCAGCAGGGCGTCCAGCAGCTCGGCCAGGCCGCGCAGCAAATGATCCCCGGCCTGCAGATCCCGGGTCTGCCGGGCGTCGGCCAGACGGCCCAGCCCCAACCGGCCCAGCAGATGCGCTTCAACGGCTTCGTGATCCTCGATCAGCGCTCGATCGCGGACAGCACGACGAAGGACGACCTCCTCGACACCTTCGGCAAGGAAGACAACTTCAACCAGAACCGCGGCCCCTGCTTCACCCCGGGCATGGGCGTCGTCTTCCAGGATCCGAAGAAGGGCAACGTCGAGCTGATGGTGAGCTTCTCGTGCAACCAGGTGCAGGGCAACGGCTTCCGCTGGCCTTACCAGGTCAACGGCCTCTCGCCCGACGCGTCGAACAAGCTCCGCCGGATCTACGAGCAGAACTTCGGACCGCTCCCGCCGAGCGGCTCCTGATCCCCACCCGACGCCGCCGCGCGCGGCGTCGCGACCCGCGGCGACCTCGGCCCCCGATAGGCCCCTCTCGAGCCCCCTCCGTCTCACGGAGCGGGGCTCGACCGCTTTTCTGGACTAGTTGGAGGGACGCGGAAAAGGCGCTACGCTGAAGCGTTCAGTCTGCCGGCGTCGCTCCTCCTTTCGAGACAGCTCGAGCCGTCCAGCTTCACGCCGTCGGCGTCGTCGTCGACGCGTGAGCGGCCGAGATCCATCGAGGGCGGAGCGCTCGCCGGCACGGAGCTTCATGGGGACCCACAGACTCGCTCCAGGCACGGTGCTCGGTCGCTACGAGCTGCTCCTGCCCATCGCCCAGGGCGGGATGGCGACGGTCTGGGCGGCTCGTCAGAAGGGCTCGCGTGGGTTCTCGAAGACCGTCGCCGTCAAGACGATGCTCCCGAACCTCTCGGAGGATCCGACCTTCGAGCAGATGTTCCTCGACGAGGCGGCGATCGCCTCCAAGATCCACCACCCGAACGTGGCGGAGATCCTCGATCTCGGTGAACAGGACGAGGTGCTGTACCTCGTCATGGAGTGGATCGACGGCGAGTCGCTGTCGGCCCTCTCGAAGCAGACGAAGAAGCTCGAGACCGACATTCCGCTCCGGGTCGCGGTGCGCATCGTCGCGCAGGCCTGCGCGGGTTTGCACGCCGCCCACGAGCTGCGCAACGAGCACGACGAGCTCGTCGAGCTCGTCCATCGCGACGTCTCTCCGCAGAACATCCTCGTCGCGTCGTCGGGCCTCGTGAAGCTCGTCGACTTCGGTGTCGCCAAGGCGCTCGGGCGCTCGGGTGCGACCAGCGCCGGACAGCTCAAGGGCAAGGTCCCGTACATGTCCCCCGAGCAGACGCGCGGTCACGACGTGGATCGGCGCACGGACATCTTCGCGATGGGCTCGGTCCTCTACCGCGTCACCACGGGCTACCACCCGTTCATCGAGGACAACGACATCAAGACGATGCGCAGCATCGCCTCGCGCCCCCCGATCAGGCCGCGGGTGAAGAACCCGAGCCTGCCGGTCGAGCTCGAGCAGATCATCATGAAGGCGCTCGAGAAGAACCCGGAACGCCGGTACCAGACGGCGGCCGCGCTCGAAGCGGACCTCGACAAGCTCCTCTCCGCCCACGGCGGGCCCGTGCCGGTCGAAGAGGTCGGTGGGTTCGTCCGGACGACCCTCGGTGAGCGCGACCAGAAGCGACGCGCGGCCCTCCGCGACGCGGTGCGCGTGGCCGACGAGGCGCTGGCCCAGAAGCGCGCGAGCTCTCCCTCCGGCTCGCCGACGAGCTCGCCCCCGTCGCGCTCCTCCGTTGCAACCGTATCCGACTTGATGTTGACGAAGACGGCGACGCCGCCGAGCTTCACCACCGGCGCCGTGGAGCTCGGCGACGACGGCAGCCCCGTGAGCGGCGATCGCGACAGCGGCGCGGCACGGAGCGCGAACGATTCGCCCGACTCCGCCGACGAGAGCACGCGGCTCATGCCGCCGAGCGAGGCGAACGAGCTCGCCGACGCGACGGGCGAGCACGGCGAGGTGACGCGAGCGGTGCCCCCCCTCGAACCGACCGTCTCTCGGTCGGGCATCACGCGGGCCGAGCCGCGCGGCGGCCCGCCGACGTTCGGCCCGCTGAGCGAGCCGCCCATCGCCTCGTCGCCGACGCTGGCGGCCGTCACCGACGGCACGGGCAGTCGAAACGCGCCGCTGCGCAAGGTCGGTACGTGGATCGCCGCCGCGGTCGCGATCCTGGCCGTCGTCGCGCTGATCCCGCTCGTGGTCATGCGCCGCGGCGCCCCCTCCACCGCGACCCGACCGCGAGAGGGTGGCGCGTCGGTCGATCGCGCGAGCGACGTCGCGGAGAGCCGCTCGAGCGACGTCGCCGAGCCGACGCCTCCGAAGCCCACGCTCGAAGTCCCGCCCCCGACCAGCAGCGCGTCCGGCTCGACGTTCGCCATCGACGAGCTGCCCGACAACGGAACGACCGCGCGCCGGCCGACCGGTGCCGGCCGTGTCGGTCCGATGCCGAGCGCGGTGCCCACGAGCGCCCCCGCCACCTCCGCGATCGCCGCGCGGCCCGCAGAGCCCGCGAAGCCCGCGGAGACGGCCAAGCCGGTCGCCCCGACGACGCCGACGTCGAAGCCCTGGGTGCCTGCGGTGCAGGATCCGGGCTTCTGATCGGCGCGCCGTGCCGAACGGAGCGAGCCCGGACGGAGACGGCGCGCGAGGACGGAGCGCGACGAGGCAGCGAGGGCGCGAGGCGCTCCTCCTGCTCGCCAGCGGCGCGATCGTCGTCGGCGCCGTCGCGGTGCACGAGGCGAGGAGGGGCGTGACCCCCTCGCCCGCCGCCTCGACGAGCGGCGTCGCGCTCGCGGCCTTGCCCCCCGGCGCCTCGCCCCTGCCGAGCGCCGAGCCCGTCCCAGACGCGGATCGCGGGTGCGCGATCGCCGATCGCGGCCTCGGCGAGTACGCGGAGCGGGGCCCGATGCCGATGGGCAAGCTCTACGTTCGGACCGGCGCCGTCGACGACACAGGTGCCTATACATTGCTCTTGCATCTTCATGGCGGAGAGGCGGCGAGGAAGCTGGTGCTGCCGAGTAACTTCGACCTCGAGCTCGTCACCATCGATCGAGGTGTCGGCTCGAGCGCGTACGAAGGGACCTTCCCGTCGCGCCGCTCCCTCGATGATCTCGTCGGCGCGGCCGATCGGCTCGTGTCCGAGGCCGTCGGGCGGTCCGCGCGGGCACGCGCGCTCGTGGTCTCCTCCTGGAGCGCCGGCTACCGCGGCGTCGAGGACGTCCTCGCGGTCGCGGGAGAGGATCCGGAGCTCACCGGGATCATCCTGCTCGACTCGCTCCACGCGAGCTACCCCCCAGGCAAGACGTCGCTCGAGCACGGGCAGCTCGAGCGGTTCGTCGACGCGGCGAGGCGAGCCACGCGCGATCCTTCGTTCTTCATGCAGATCACGCACAGCGAGATTCGGCCGCCGGGCTACGCGTCGACGACCGAGACCGCGTCGCTCCTCCTCTCGGAGCTCGGTCTCGAGGCCGCGCCCATCAAGGAGGGTGGTCGAGATCTGCTCCCGCTCACGCGCATGGCCGACGAGGGCCGCTTCGCGGTTCGTGGCTACGTGGGCGACGACGCGCGCGCGCACTGCGATCAGCTGCGGCTCCTGCCCTCGATCCTCGAGGCCCACCTCTCGCGGTGAGTCCCCTCGCGGTGAGGCCCTTCGCGGTGAGGCGCCGCGATCACTTCGGGCGCGGCTTCTT
>CAYYKK010000003.1:0-13052 GCA_964467935.1 uncultured Polyangiaceae bacterium | reverse complement strand
TCGCGGTGAGGCCCTTCGCGGTGAGGCGCCGCGATCACTTCGGGCGCGGCTTCTTTCGACCGGACTTGCCGTCGTCGCCGACGAGCTCGTTCAGGGCGTCGTGCCACGCATCGATGTTGGAGTTCCGCTTGGACTCGCTCATGGCCTTCGCGCGCGCACGACGCGCGGCCTCCGCGAGCTCGCCGCTCTTCTCCTCGAGGACCGCGCTCTTCGTCTCGAAGTCGAGGCTCGCGAGCCGCACCCGCACGTCGGGCGGCTCGGCCGCGCGGAGCTTCGCGGCGTCTTCGTAGGCTTTCTTCGCATCCGCCGCCGACTCGGTGAAGGGCAGCGTGTGTCGATCGAGCGGCTCGAGCTCGTCCGGATCGAGGTCGGGCATGCTCGCGAGCGTCACGCGCAGCTCCGGCGCCGCGCCCGAGGACGATCCCTGCGGGACGACGCTCGCGTCGATCGCAGCCAACGTCTCCCGCCCGAGGGGCGCCGCGCCGAACGATATCTGAGGGGCGCTCGCCTCGAGCTCGATCGCGACGAGCGTCGCGTGCCCGATCCGAGCCTCGCCGATGGTGATGTCGGGCCCCGGCGCGCGCGGCGCCGCGGCGATCGCGCGCAGCGCCTGCTGCGTGGGCGAGTTGTCGCCGGGGATGAACGGGAGCGTCCCGCGGCCGAAATCCTTCGGCAGCGTCGCGACGGCGGCCGGCGCCGGCGGACGCTGTGTCCTCGACTTCTGCGCCGACGGCATCGAGAACGGCGGGGGCCGCTGAGTCCGCCCCCGTCCGCGACCGGACGACGAGCCAGGCGCCTTCGGGACGGGCACCTTCGGGAGCGGCGCGACCTCGCGCGCACCTTCCGCGGACGGGTCGTCGACGCCGAGGATCGTCCGTCGGTTCGCCCGCGCGGGGGGCACCGACGTCTTCGATCGTTGACCTGCGCTCGACGACGGCGCGGCGGGGGGTGGCTTGCGCGAGGCAGCGCGGCCGCTCGAGGAGCCTGGCGCGGGCGGAATGGGCGCCATCGTCTTGCGACGCTTGCCGACCTCGGTCCTGCCGCGCTTCGCGAGCTCGTCGCCGATGAGGCGATCGAGCTCGGTGAACCCCATCTCGAACGCGCCCATCACCTGCGACTGATCCGACCACGTCGCCATGACGACGCAGACGATCGCCGCTTCGCGCGCGCCGATGTAGACGTCCACCGGCGCGGCCCCGCCGTACGGCACGATCGCCTCGCGGGGCATCGTCCTCAGCGCGACGCGGTCGCTCCCGAGCAGCGGCTCCGCGGCCGAGACGAGGCCGAGGCGCCCCTCCTCCGGCATGTTCTCGGGCGCGTGTCGCGTCACGAGGCGCCCGCGCCTGGAGAGAATGAAGGCGAAGTCGGCCCCGGCCTTGTCCCGAATCAGATCGATGATGTCGTCGAGCGCCGACACTCGGCTGAGGCTACCTCAGAAGGGTGACCGAGCGAGAGCATTCGGAGGCAGCCACGGGACCCTCCGCACGACGGCCCGGACGATCGTCCCACTCAGTACGACTTGGCGAACAGGACCCGCCGCGAGCTCGGCTTGCCCGTGAAGATGCACGTCCCCGGCTCGAGCGCCTCGGGGATGTCCTCCGGGATGTTTCGGACGGTGACCTTGAGCTTCTCGCGCAGCTCCGTCTCGACCTCGGCGCCGCCCGCGAAGTGCGCCAGCGCGAAGCCCCCGTGGATCTCCGGACGCTCGTCGCCCCCGACCATGCGCACGCTCTTCGGGGTGAAGAACGCATCGAGCTCGGCGCGGCTGTCGATGAGGCGCGTGTGCTCGGCGCGAAAGGCCTTGGCCTTGTCGAAGAGGCCGCGCTGCATCTCGTCGAGCAGGACGACGATGCGCTCGACGAGCTCGTTCCGCGCCATCGACGACTTGTCGCGCGGCGCTCGATCCCGCCTCGCGACCATGACGCTGCCGCTCTCGACGTCGCGCGGCCCGACCTCGACGCGCAGCGGAACGCCTTTCTTCACCCACTCCCACGACTTCTCGCCGCCGCGGATGTCGCGCGCGTCGATCTCCACCTCGATGGGACGATCGTGGTAGCGAACGCCCTTCAGCTCCGCCGCGAGCTCGTGGACGAAGCGCATCACCGCCTCCTTCGTCTCGTCGCCTCGGAAGATGGGGAGGATGACGACGTGCGACGGCGCGAGCCTCGGCGGGATGATCATCCCGTCGTCGTCCGCGTGCGTCATGAGGAGCCCGCCGACGAGCCGCGTCGAGACGCCCCAAGACGTCGTCCACGCGAACTCCTCCTTCTCCTCCTTCGAGTGGAACTTGATGCCGCTCGCCTTGGAGAAGTTCTGACCGAGGAAGTGCGAGGTGCCCGCCTGCAGCGCCTTGCGATCCTGCATCATCGCCTCGATCGAGTACGTGTCGACGGCGCCGGGGAAGCGCTCGCCCGCGGTCTTCGCGCCCTTGTGCACGGGCATCGCCATGAAATCCTCGGCGAAGCGGACGTAGACGTCGAGCATGCGCCGCGTCTCCTCGACGGCCTCCTCGCGGGTCGCGTGTGCGGTGTGCCCCTCCTGCCAGAGGAACTCGGCGGTGCGCAAGAAGAGGCGCGTCCGCAGCTCCCAACGAACGACGTTCGCCCACTGGTTGATGAGGAGCGGCAGGTCGCGATAGCTCTGCACCCACTGCGCGAAGGAGGCGCCGATGATGGTCTCGCTCGTCGGCCGCACGATGAGCGGCTCCTCGAGCTTCGCCTTCGGATCGGGCACGAGCCCGCCGTCCGGCCCGGGGATGAGGCGGTGGTGCGTCACGATCGCGCACTCCTTCGCGAACCCCTCGACGTGCTCCGCCTCCTTTTCGAGGAAGGACTTGGGGATGAAGAGCGGGAAGTACGCGTTCTTGTGACCGGTGTCCTTGAACATGCGATCGAGCTCGGCCTGGAACCGCTCCCAGAGCGCGTAGCCCCAGGGCTTGATCACCATGCAGCCGCGCACGGGCGAGCTCTCCGCGAGATCGGCGCCGCGGACGACCTGCTGGTACCACTCGGCGTAGTCCTCGGCCCGCGTCGGCTGGATCGCGGTCTCGACCTTCTTGCCGCCCTGCTTGCCCTTGTCTCCTTCGGTCTTCGCCACGATGGTCCTCCTGTCGCGCGGGTCCTCTACCACGGACGGGGCGGCGGCGCGCTTCGGACGCGACGCTCTCGTCGGCGGGGCCCAACGCGCGCGCGGGTCGTGCTAAGAGCAGGCGCGTGATCGACGCGATCGTGATCGGCTCGGGTCCGAACGGCCTCGTCGCCGGGGCCTACCTCGCGAAGGCCGGCCTCGACGTCCTCGTCCTCGAGGCGAGCGCGGAGCTCGGCGGCGCCGTCCGGACGGTCGACGGGACCCAGCCGGGGTTCAAGCACGACGTCGGCGCGGCGTTCTTTCCGTTCGGCACGCACAGCCCGGCGCTCGCGGGGCTCGATCTCGAGGAGGCGGGGCTCGTCTGGCGACACGCCGAGCTCGACAGCGCGCACCCTGCGCTCGACGGCACGTGCGCGGCGCTGAGCCGCGACGTCGACCTCGCCGCGAGCTCGTTCGGGGAGGACGGCGACGCGTGGCGCGACATCGCGACCTGGTACCGCAGCGTCCACGAGAAGCTCTTGCCGACCCTGCTCGCGACGTTTCCACCGATCCGCGAGGGCCTCGCGCTCGGCCCCGGGACGCTCTTGCGCCTCGCGCGTGTGGCGCTCTCGAGCGGCCGCGGCTTCGCCGAAGCGACGTTCGCCACCGAGGCCGCGCGCCGCGTGATCCCGGGCCTCGCGCTCCACACCGACGTCGGCCCGGACGATCCGATGGGCGCGATCGTGGGGTTCATGCTCGCGGTGACCGCGTCCGTCGGCGGCTTCGGCGTACCCGAGGGAGGCGCGGGCGAGATCACGCGCGCGATCCTCCACCGGCTCTACGGCTGGGGCGGCAAGACGAGGACGAAGACGCGCGTCCGACGGGTCCTCGTCGAGGGCAGCCGCGCGCTCGGCGTCGTCACCGAGACCGGCGAGGAGATCCGAGCGCGCGTCGTCGTCGCCGACACCGGCGCCCCCCAGCTCTACCTCGGGCTGCTCGATCCCAACGTGGTCCCCTCCCCCGTGCTCGAGCGAATGCGCGCGTTCCCGTGGGGCTTCGGCACGTTCAAGATGGACTGGGAGCTCGACGCCGCCGTCCCGTGGACGAGCGAGCTCGCGCGGCGCGCGGCCGTCGTACACCCCGCCGAGAGCCTCGACGACCTCGCGCGCTTCACCCTCGAGGTGCGCCGGGGGCAGCTGCCGGAGCGCCCGTATCTGGTCGTCGGACAGCAGTCGCTGCTCGACCCCTCGCGCGCGCCGCGCGGCAAGCACACGCTCTACGCCTATTCGCGCGTCCCGGGTCATCTCCCGGGCGGTTGGGAGGCCACTCGACAGGCGTTCGCCGCGCGCGTCGAAGATCGCATCGAGGGTCTCGCCCCAGGCTTCAAGAAGCTCGTGAGCGGTCGACGCATCTTCGCGCCGAGCGATCTCGAGGCGATGAACGAGAACCTCGCGCACGGCGATCTCGGCGGCGGCTCGGCCGACATTTCCCATCAGCTCCTGTTTCGGCCGATGTTCCCGTACTTCCGGTACCGCACGCCGATCCACGACCTCTACCTCTGCTCGAGCTACACGCACCCGGGCGCTGGTGTGCACGGTGCCTGCGGCTTCAACGCTGCGCGCGCCGTGCTCGACGATCGGGCCTGAGCTCCCCGCTGATCGATCGAAAGCGCGACGCGCGCGACGGCCCCTCGTCGGCGCGGCGAGAGGCCGTAGGCGTCAGTCTGCGGTCTCGGCCCCGACCGTCTTCAGGATCTCGCGGACGCGTTTGTCGGCGACGCCGGCCGCCTTGCCGATCGCCTTCAGGATCTTCTCCTCCGCCTTGTCGATGCCCGCGGTCGCCTGAGCGACGTACGCGCCGAAGAGCAAGCCCGCCTCGGGCTGGCCGAGCTCCTTCAGCCGCGTGCCGAGCGCCTTCGCGCGCTCTTCGGGCTTGCCGGTCTCCTTCGCGCACTCCTCGACGAGCGTGTCCGCCTCCCACTCGACGACCGCGCCCTGCGAGAGGATCTCGACGGCCGTCACGATGGCGCGGCGCTCGCCATCGTCGAGCGTGCCGTCGGTCGTCGCCGCGAGGTAGCCCGCCTCGACGGCGGCGCGGAAGACGTCGCTCTGCCGCGGGACGCTCAGCTCCTTTCGCACGGCGGCGGCGTAGGCATCGAGCTGCTCTTTGGTGGGCTTCTTCGACATGTCGACCTCGATCCTTCAGTGATTGCAATTCAGAAACGATGGCATGCTGGTTACAACGACTCTCTCGTCGCGGCGCGGGCTCCTCAGCGCGTCCGCGAGGCACCGAGTCGGTCGAGGGCCTTGCAGGCCTTGTCGCTCCCCCCCGCGCACCCGAGACGATAGAGCCGAACGGCCTCCGACTTGTCCTTCTTCTGACCGGCCGTCCCGCTCTCGACGAACGCGCCGAGCTCGGCGCAGCCGCTCGCGGCCCCCCCCTTGCAGCCCTGGGCGTAGAGCTCCGCCGCGCGCGCCTCGTCCTTGGAGACGCCGTGCCCGTACGCCAGCAGGCCGCCCAAGTTCACGCACCCGAGCGCGTCGCCTTCGCGGCACATCGCGTCGTAGATCTGGGCCGCCTTCACTACGTCCTTCGCGAAGCCCTGGCCGACCTCGAGCGCGATGCCGTAATTGACGCACCCGCTGCGGCCGTCGCCTTCGCACGCCTTCTTGTAGAGGGCCGCCGCCTTCGCCGGATCCTTGGGCACGCCTTCTGCTTCGTCGTACGCGATCCCGAGATCCGCGCACGCAGGGGCGAACCCGTCATCGCATCCCTTTTGCAACAGATACGCGACCTTCGCGGGATCCTTCGGAACGGCCGTGCCCTGGTCGTAGAAGTCGGACTCCTTCGCGCAGCCGGCGCCGAGGCCTCGCTCGCACGCGTCGGTGTAGAGCGCGAGCGCCTTCGCGGGGTCGCGCGCGAGCCCACCCTTGCCCTGCTCGGTCGCGAGCCCGAGGTTGAAGCAGCCTACGAGCGAGTCGCCCTGGCAGGCCTTCTCGTAGAGGGCCACGGCCTCGGCGGCGCTCGCGCCCGTCCCAGCCGTCTCCGCGAGGAGCCCGAGGTTCGCGCACGCCTGGGCTTCGCCGCCGTCGCACGCGCGGCGGTAGAGCGAGGTGGCGCGTCGAGGATCGGGCGAGACGCCCCGGCCGAGGTCGTAGACGATGCCGAGCGCCGCGCACCCGGCGACGTAGCCGGCGCTGCACGAGGCGTCGTAGAGCGAGACGGCGCGCGCGGGATCTCGTCCGGTGCCCTCGCCGCGCTCGAGCATGACGCCGAGATTCGTGCAGCCTGCGCCGTCCTTCTTGTCGCACGCCTTCTGGAAGTAGGAGACCGCCTGCGCCGGATCCTTCGGCACGCCGAGACCCGAGGCGTAGAGATAGCCCAGCGTCGCGCAGCTCCCGGCGTGGCCGTGAGCGCATTGCTCGCTGCACTCCACGGGTCGTTCGGCGCGACACTGAAAGGGTCGCTCGCTCGGCACCGCGCATTTGCCGCCTGCGCGCTCCGCGCCGTCCGACTCGACGAGCACCATCCCGTCCGGACACACGTTGCTCGACGAGGAGAGCGTCGCTGCCTTGGAGTCGGCCCCGTGCGCTGCGGCGCCTCCGATCGGCGAGAGCTCGAGTCGCAAGAGTGAACGGCACCGATCGGGCGGAGCGGTCGCGCCCTCGCTCGCGCCTTTGCAGGCCGCGAGGTCGCCATCGCGATTCTCCGCGAGCCTCGCGCTCGACGAGGCCGCGCCGACGTTGGCGCCGAAGATGTCCGCCGCCGCGCGGACGTTGCCGCGCGTGCCGGTCGTCATCGCGAAGGCGCCCACGTAGACGCCGCGGACGAAGTGCGTCGCGCCGGCGCAGGACCCGACGAGCTCGTCGGTGTGCACCTCGGAGACCGTGGTGCGCCGCTTGCCGATCATCGACACCGCGAGATCGATCGTCGCGCCGCGACCCATCTCCGCCTCGAAGCCCGAGAGGATCTTCACGCCGAAGGTCGGCAGGTTCGCCTTCACCTCGTCCGCGTCCTCGAGCTTCACCGTGAACTCCTGAGGGCTGAGGCCGTGGAACGCGTACGAGCCCTCGGTCTTGCAATCACGCAAGAGCTTGAGCGACGTGCAGTCCCAAGCGACGACGGCGACGCCGCCCTGCATCGCCTCCTCGAGGTCGGCGCGCTCGTGCGCCTGCAGATCCACGACGAGCGGCTGGCCGCCGCCCTTGGTGCTTCGACACGCGGTCTCCCCGAGCGCCTCGGAGGCTTTGGGATCACCGGGGCGAAGCGCCTTGCCGACGGCGCCCGGTCCGCAGCCGGACGCGAGCCAGAGCAGGAGCGAGAGCGCCCCGAGACGATCGACCCGGAGCTCCCCTCGTCGCACCACGGCCGCGCCGCTCGCTCGCACTCCGTTCACGCTCTGCCACCTCGCCGGGCGCATGCCCGATCCGTCGAAGAACCTCACCGGGGCGTTAGGCGATCGGCCCCCCGAAGGGAAGCGAAGGCGGCCGCGCGAACCGACGAACGAGCCCCGTCGCGCGCGACGCTCCCGGCGAGCACGCCGGGCAGCGAGCGCGGCGAGCACGACGGGCAGCAAGCACGAAGGGCAGCAAGAAGAAGCGGCCCCTCGGACGCTCCCGCGCGGCGTCGCGCGTCAGACGTTCGCGGCGGCCTTGGGATCGCGCAACGATCCCTCGGTCCCGATGCGCTGGGACGGGGGCGGCTCGGCACCCGAGTCACCGACGAACGCAGCGATGACGTCCTCGCTGCTCGGCGGCTCGAGCTCGGCGTAGCCGCGGTGCTGCGCGAGGAGGTTGAACCGTCGCGTGAGGAAGCCGGGGATCACGAGCGCGAACGTCCGCGCGAGGCGGTTCGGATCGTCGAGCGTGCGGAGCATGGCCTGGTAGGTGAACTCGCCGTACGTCTCGCGGAACGCCGCCGCTTGCTCCGGCCTCGCGACCCAGCTCATCACGCCGGCGCGGTCGGCCTCTGGATGAAACTGCACGGTCTCGATCCCCGGACCGAGGTCGAAGCCGAGGATCGCGCGGCCCTTCGAGTAGCCGTCTCGGCTCTCCTGCGCGAGCACCGCGCCGCCGATCTCGGCGAGGCGCGCCTCGTCGACGTTGATCGCCTCCCAGTTGCGATGCTCGAACGCGAAGAGACGCTCCCCGAACGCCGAGAGCAGCGGGTGCTGCTGCCCGATCACGGTCATGTAGGCCGGCATCACGCCGAACTTTCGGCTGTCGCGCAGGCTCACCTCGGCGACCTTGAAGTGGCGAACGAGCAGCTCGAACGTGTAGCAGACGGCGAAGAAGGACTTCATCTCCGCGTCGCTCCGCTTGCACGCGGGGATCATCTCGTCGGTGAAGCGGGTGAAATCGAGGAACCAGCGCTCGTGATCGCCGTCGTAGGGCGAGCCCGGACCGCCCGAGCCGATGTAGAAGTCGCAGTCGCGCGGGATGCGGTCGTTCGTGTCGCGGGGGCTGACCTCGACGAGCTTCGTCGGGAGCCCGGGGTTGTGGCGCTCGACGCGCTCGAAGAAGCTCGCGACGATCGTACGGAAGCAGCGCATCGCCTGGTTGGCGTGGCCGTTGTTCATGTCGATGAGGCAGACCCTGAGCTCGCGCTTCCCCGCGAAGGATCGCGGATGAACGCCGGTCTCTCGCGCGTCGCTCTTCTCGTTCGAGCCGCGCTCCTGGCGAGCCCCTCGCGGGGTGTCGTCGCCGCTCGCGGCGCTGCGGTTCTTGTCGGCGATACTGCTCATCGAGAAAGTGCCTTGGTGCGTCCGTGCGCTCCTCGAGAAGAGCTCCGGGCCGACGCCGCGGAGATCGAGCGCCGCACGCACCGTTGAGACAACTAGCACGAAACGAGGCGGAGACGAACTACTCACGCACGCCGCCGCGCGCGCTCGCACCTTTCGTCCTCGTGGGGCAGAGTACTTTCCTCGGAGCCGCGCTCCGTGGCAGGACGGGAGCGGTGCCGACAGACAAAGGCGACAACGACGAGTCGCGCGCGACGGCGCGCAGCGCCGCCCTGGTGAACCTCGGGATCTTGCTGTCGAAGACCGTCGGGCTCGTGAGGCAGAGCGTCTTCGCGCACTACCTCGGCACGAGCGGGACCGCGGGCGTCGTGGCCACGGCCTTTCGCCTCGGCAACATCACGCAGAACCTGCTGGGCGAGGGGACGCTGAGCGCGACCTTCATCCCCGTCTACGTGACGCTGCGGGCGAAGGATCCGACGCTCGCGACGCGCTTCGCCCGCGCCGCGCTCGGCGCCCTCCTGCCGATCGTCGTCCTCGCCTCGGTGATCGGCGCCCTCGCCGCGCCGCTCCTGGCGGGCGTCGTCGCGGGCCATTTCGAAGAGGACAAGCTCGATCTGACCATCCGGATCGTCCGCATCTCGTTCCCCATGACCGGCATCCTCGTGCTCGGTGCGTGGGTGCTCGGCGT
The DNA here is from genome assembly GCA_964467935.1 of uncultured Polyangiaceae bacterium. Lineage (GTDB taxonomy): Bacteria > Myxococcota_A > Polyangia > Polyangiales > Polyangiaceae > CAYYKK01. The sequence goes on along the minus strand of CAYYKK010000003.1, from coordinate 3,558 downwards.
GCTCAACGCCCATCGCAAGTTCTTCCTGCCCTACGCCGCGCCGGTCGTGTGGAGCGTCGCGCAGATCGCCGCGCTGCTCGTCGGGAGCATCGCGCTGCACCTCGAGGGTGACGCTCTCGCCGTGGCCATCGCTTGGGGCGCCCTCGTCGGGGCGGCGGCTCAGGTGCTGCTCATGGTGCCGACGGCGCGTCGCCTCCTCGGGAGCGTCTTCCCCGTCTTCGATCTGCGCGCCGAGGGTCTCGGCGAGTCCGGCAAACGCCTCCCGGGCGCGGTGCTCGGCCGGGGCGTCGTGCAGATCTCGAGCCTCATCGACACCGGCATCGTCGCTTACCTCGGCGCCGCCGCGGTCGCGGTCTTCAACTACGCGCAGAGCATCTACCTCCTGCCGATGAGCATCCTCGGCGCCGGCGAGGCCGCCGCCGCCCTCCCCGCGCTCGCAGAGCGCACCACGCACGCCGATCCCGAGGAGCGAGCGAAGGGCATGCGTCGGGAGCTCGGTCGCTCGCTCGCGCGCATCTTCACGCTGAGCGCGATGTCGACGGCCGTCTTCGCGCTGCTCGGTGACGAGCTCATCACGTTGCTGCTCCAGAGCGGACGCTTCGATCGCTCGTCGACGGCCGAGGTGCGCACGGTCCTCGCCGCCTACGCGCTCGCGCTCCCTGGGAACGCGATGTGCCGCCTCCTGACCACCACGTGCTTCGCGCTCGGCGACACGAAGCGCCCCGCGACGTACGCCGTCGCGCGCGTCGTCGTGAGCACCGTCATCGCGCTCCTGCTCCTCCGTCCGCTCGGCGTGTCGGGCGTCGTGGTCGGCGCGGTGTTCGGCGCATGGGCCGAGTTCGCGCTGCTCGCGCACGTCGTGAGGCGCGAGATCCGAGGCCTCGGGGTCGAGCACGTACCGCTCGCGCGCATCGCCCTCGCGACCGCGATCGGAAGCGCCGCGGGTCTCGGCGCGCGTCACGCGATGCCGGCGATGCTCGCGCACGGACGCATCGGAGCCGGGCTCGTCCTCTGCGCTGCCGGCGCCGCGTTCCTCGTCGCGTGTCAGCTGCTCGGAATCCTCTCCGCGCGCTCGCTCTTGCGCCGCTGAGACGAGCGCCTCCGCGCCCGAGGCCGCGCCGCCACTTCGATAATCGCATCCGTATCCGGGGCTCCTCGAACTTGGCCCCGACGTCTTGGCTCAGGCATGCCCCGGCGCATGCGAACCGCCGCACGAACCCGGGCGCTCCCTCTCCTCGGCCTCGGCCTGCTCTTCGCCGTCGGGTGCAAGGGAGCCAAAGCGGACATCAAGCTCTCGAAGCAGAGCGCGATGATGAGCGAGGACGCGATCCCCGACGTCCCCGTCCCCGCCGACAACGGCCCGCGGCTCTACGTGCTCCGCGTCGGGGCGAAGGTGCTCGATCGCCCTTCGTCGAAGGGGCAGGAGATCGGCGAGCTCGCGGTGGGTGACTCGGTCGCCCGCGCGGCCGAGCCCATCGTCAAGCGAGAGGCGTGTCCGAACGGCTATTACCCCGTTCGCCCGCGCGGGTTCGTCTGCCTCGACGACAAGACCTCGCTCGACGCGGGCCCGCTCGTGCGCGCGCCGAACCTCGAGCGCGCCCTGCCCTATCGCTACGGTCGGACCATCTCGCCGACGCCGATCTACAGCCACATCCCGTCGGTCGAGGAGCAGGGCGAGAGCGAGCCGAACCTCGAGAAGCACCTCGCGAAGTCCTCGAAGGGCGAGAACGATCCGCTGAAGCCCGGCGCGAACGACGTCCCGCTCGACGAGCGCAGCGTGCCCACTGGACCGCCGGTCGTGAGCAAGTCCGGCGAGGGCGTGGGTGACGACGGCAAGCGCACGCGCGCCTCCTTCTTCGCGTTCGGCGAGGACGTCCCGCCGCCCCAAATCCTCGGCAACCTCGGCGCTCCCGTGGTCGTCTCGACGCTCAAGAAGGGCTCGGCCGTCGCGATCTCGAGCACCTTCCTCGCCGACGGCCCGGCGGGACCTCGCCGCTTCGGCGTCCTGCCGGACGGGACGTTCCTCCCGGTCGATCGCCTCGAGCCGGCGCTCGGCACGACGTTCCACGGCGTGGACCTGAAGGACCAGGGCCTGCCGATCGCCTTCGTCCTCCGGCACGAGGTCTGCCCGTACGCGATCGCGAACGGCAAGGCGAAGCGTCTCGAGGACGACGAGGTCGAGCGGCGGAGCGTCATCCACCTCACGAACAAGTTCCGCGCGATCGACTCGGTGCGCTACGAGGAGGCGGAGGACGGCAACTTCTACCGCGACAAGGACATCATCAAGATCGTGAAGCGGTCGAAGTTCCCCGACTTCGTGAAGGGAGACACGAAGTGGATCGACGTCAGCCTCGCGCTCCAGACGATGACGCTCTACGAAGGGCGCAAGCCGATCTACGCGACGCTGGTGTCGAGCGGTCAGGACGTGCTCGGCGATCCGGCCACGTCCGCGGCGACCGTGCAGGGGACGTTCAAGATCGAGCGCAAGTCGCTCTCGTCCCCGGTCGACTCGAAGGAGAGCCACGACGCCTTCGACGTCCCGAGCGCCCCCTACGCGATCGAGTTCGCGCCGGGCGTGTCCCTCCGCTCCGTGTTCTGGGCCGACAACGCGGGGGAAGCGCGGAGCTACCACGACGTGGCCCTCTCGCCGATCGACGCCAAGCGCGTCTTCGCGTGGGCAGGGCCCGAGGTCCCGCAGGGCTTCCGCTCGATCGTCCCGACCGACGCGGATCAAGTCGTCATCTACGTCCGGAAGTAGTCGCAGCGGAACGGTCGACCTCCCCGGTCGCCCGTCCCGCCGCTCCGACCCTTCCTTCGACGCGCGGCAGAGCGTCGACGGTCAGTCGACGATGTCGAGGTGAGCGCGCTTGCCCACGCGGCTCGCGGCGGCGGCGAGCAGCGAGCGAATCGACTGCGCGGTCCGCCCGTCCTTGCCGATCACCTTGCCGATGTCCTCGCGCGCCACGCGGAGCTCGATGCGGGCGACGTCGGCCCGGTGGCCGCGCTCGCCCTCGACCTCCTGCACCTCGACCTCGTCGGGCTGATCGACGAGCGAGCGCGCGATGAGCGCGACGAGCTCGCTGAGCTGAGAGTTCGGAGGGAGGGCCATGTGTCCCTCAGCCCTTCGCGGGCTCGGCGGCAGCCGCGTCCGCGGAGACCTTCGCGCCCTTCAGGAGCAACGCGACGGTGTGCGATGGCTTCGCGCCCTTCGAGAGCCAGTGCTGCACGCGCGCGCCTTCGATGCGCAGCTCGGAGCGGCGCGGGTCGAAGGTGCCAAGACGCTCGATGAAGCGGCCACCGCGCGGGCTGCGCTGGTCGGCCACGACGATGCGGTAGAAGGGCGTCTTGTTGGTGCCCATGCGGGCGAGGCGGATGTGAACGGCCATGGATCGGTTTCCTTGTCGCGCGCCCTCGTTGGAGGGGCCATGCCCCGAGGGGTCGGGGGCGCGGGAACGTAGGCCAAAGGTCGGCCTTGGTCAACCTCGAGAAGCGCCGAGCCTCGAAAGAGGGTCGCCCGAGGCGGCTGCGTCCTCCGACGGCCACCACCCCTCTCGAAGA
>CAYYKK010000002.1:0-68351 GCA_964467935.1 uncultured Polyangiaceae bacterium | reverse complement strand
GAAGCCCCCGCCGATCCTCATGCTGACCTCGGTCGTCGACGACGCTCTCCCCGAAGAGACCCTGCTCGTCGGCATCGCCGAGTGTCTGCCGAAGCCCGTCCACGCCGAACGGCTCAAGGATCGCATCCTCGCGGTCCTCGGCGCCGCGGGGCGTCTGTCCGAGAGGCCCCCCGCGCTCGCCCGGCGGACGCGGGGCGCGCGCATCCTCCTGGTCGAGGACAACCCCGTGAACCAGCAGGTGGAGAGGGAGATGCTGAGCGAGCTCGGCTACGAGGTCGACCTCGCGGAGAACGGGCGCGAGGCGCTCTCGGCCCTCGAGAAGGGCGTCGACTACGCCGTCATCCTCATGGACTGCCAGATGCCCGAGATGAACGGATACGAAGCGACGCGCGAGATCCGGCGCCGACATGCGGACAGGCGCACGCCGATCGTCGGCCTGACGGCGCACGCGATGGAGGGCGACGAACAGAAGGCGATCGCGGTCGGGATGGACGATTACCTCACGAAGCCGCTCACCATGGCCAAGCTCGGGGCCATCGTCGATCGTTGGGTCGAGAAGTCGGAGCCGGCGAAGCGCCGAGCGGTGGAGGCGGTGCCCGACGAGGAGATCCTCTCCACGGCGGTTCCGCGCTCGGCGAAGGTCGTCAGGCTCGTCCTCGGGCAGCTCCCGAAGACGCGGGCGAAGCTCGACGACGCCGTTCGAAGGCAGGACTGGCAGGTCGTGCGCGAGGAGGCACATCGCATGAAAGGCAGCTGTCTCAGCATCGGGGCCCAGGCGCTCGCGCGACTCTCCGGCGAGATGCAATCGACGCCGGAGGCCGCAGACGTGACCGCGCTCGATCGCGCGATCGCGGCGCTCACGGCTCGGCTCGAGGCCGAGCTCGCCCGCGCCGAAGGCGCCGCCGGAGGCTCGTCTTGAGCGCGCCCGCGAAGCGAGGTCGGGTGATGGTGGTCGACGACGACGAGGTCGTCCTCGAGGTGACGCGCGAGCACCTCGAGTCGGCCGGCTTCGAGGTGCTGACGCGCGAGTCGTCGCTCGGCACCACGGCGGCCGTCGCGCGGGAGAAGCCCGACGTCCTCCTGCTCGACGTGCACATCCCCGGGCTCGCGGGCGACGCCGTCGCGCGGCTGCTCGCGCAGCAGGAGAAGAAGCCCATCGTCATCCTCTATTCGTCCGACGCGCGCGCGAGCCTCGAGGAGATGGCGGCGCGGTGCGGCGCCGTCGGCGTCATCGAGAAGTCCCCGAGCCGCGCCGTCTTCCTGGCGCAGCTCGACGCGTGCCTCGCCGCGAGCCGCTTCTCTCGCTCGCCCCGCGCCCGCAAGAGCGTCCCCTGAGCGTCACGCGACGGCGCCCCCTTCGCTCTCGGGTCGAGAGCTCGGGGGGCGCTTCCGCGGACGGCGCTCGCGCGCCTCAGGCCGCGGCGGCGGTGAGCTTCTTCGCGGCTGCGACCAGCAAGTCGGGCTTGAACGGCTTCATGATCCAGCCCTTGGCGCCGAGCGCCTTCGCTCGCTGGATGAGATCGTTCTGACCCTCGGTCGTCAGCATCACGACCGAGACGCTCGCGTGGGTCGGCTGCCCGCGCACGGCCTCGAGGAACTCGAGCCCGTTCATGTTCGGCATGTTCACGTCGCACACGACGAGCGCGACCTCCGCGGTCTCGTCGAGCTTCTTCAGCGCGTCGGCGCCGTCACACGCCTCCACCACCGAGAAGCCCGCCTGCGTCAGCGCGCTGGAGACCTGCTTTCGGATCATCATCGAGTCGTCGACCACCAATACCTTGCCCATACGAATCCTCTTTTCCTCGCCGCTCAAAAGAGCATCAAGTCGCCTTCGGTCATCGGCGCCGCCTCCGGCGCCGCGTCGAGATCGCCGAGCCGGAAATCGGGCGCGAACGACGCATCGAATCGGATCAGGATCGGCCCCGCCCCGCAGGAGAACGCGATCCAGCGCGAGCGGCCGACCGACGCGCTGCCGAGCCGCACCTCGCTCCCGCACGCGGTGGTCGGGGTCGCGAGGTTCAGCACCACGCCCGCCGGCAGCAGCCTGTTCTTCAGCCGCCCGAGCAGCTGGTTGGCGAGCTCGCCCATCACGTCCCGCAGCGTGTCCTCGACGGGCCCCTCGTAGAGGCCGTCGGGGCCGAGCTTCTTCGCGACGTCCCAGCCCGTCTGCAGGACCAGCGAGCCGCGCAGCGCTTCGCCCGCGTAGCCGAGCATGGCGACGACGCTCCCGCCTGGGAACGCGCGCTCCTCGTCCCACTCGAGGCGTGTCGTCGTGAGCCCGCTCCCGAGAAACAGGGTCTCCCCGCACTCGGAGAGGACCTCGAGGATTCGTTCGAACGCTTCCTGCTGCGTTTGGTCGTGGCTCATGACTTCCCTCGGACGGACTGTTCGCGGTGCGGGTGGAGCACCTCGAGACACGACGAAGCGCGTCTCGACGATCTCCGAACGGCACTCGGGGGACGCCCTTTAGCGCGCGTCGGCGGTCGAGGTCGCGAGCGACGGCTAAAGTCGCGGCCGTCGCGTGCCGAACATCGATCGCATGCGCATCCCCATCGTCAAAGCCGTTCTCCTGGTCTGGGGTGTCGCGACCTCGGGGCTGGGCGTCATGTTGATGGCGCGGCACGAGCTCGCGCTCCCGGTCCCCGCGAAGAACGATCCGGTGCTCCTCTCGGCGCTCGACGGCGTCTCGGCGGGCCAGGCCCACGGCTTCCGCGCCGTCCACTTCCTCTATGGTCCGTGCCGCTGCTCGCAGCGCATCGTCGACCACCTCGTCGAGCGCGGACCGAAGAAGCCCTTCGCCGAGTCGGTCGTCATCGCCTCCGACGACGGCGACTTCGGCCAGCGCCTCTCGCGCGCCGGGTTCGCGGTGACCCGCGTCACGCCGACCGAGCTGCGCGACAAGTACCGTATCGAAGCGGCGCCGATGATGGTCGTCGTGAGCCCCGGCGGCGAGATCCTCTACGCCGGCGGCTACACCCGCGTGAAGCAGAGCGCCGACGTCGCGGACGTCGAGATCCTCGAGGGCGCGCTGGCCGCCCGAGAGCACGAGACCCTCCCGGTCGCGGGCTGTGGTGTGAGCCAGCGCCTCCGAACGTTTCTGAACCCCGGCGAGATCCTATGAAGAAGCTCCTCGAATACCTCGTTCTGCCCAAGGAGATGACGCCTTTCGAGCGTCAATACCTCCTCCGAATGAACCGCGTCGGCACGCTTTTCTATCTGGGCCACATCCCGGTCTTCACCCTCATTGCGTATTTCAATCGAACGAGCCCGCTCCTCGCGCTCGTCCTGACGTCGATCGTCGCGGTGGGTCCCACGCTCGCGGAGCGCACCTCGGAGAACCCGCGGTTCGTCAGCGTGGTCCACGGCTTCACGGCGATGATCATGGGCGGCCTCCTCGTGCACTTCGGTCAGGGGCCGGTGCAGATCGAGATGCACTTCTACTTCTTCGTGCTGCTGGCGCTGCTCGCCGTGTACGCGAACCCCGTGGTCATCCTCACCGCGGCCGTGACGGCCGCGCTCCACCACCTCCTGCTCTGGATCTGGCTGCCGCGCAGCGTCTTCAACTACGCCGCGCCGCTCTGGGTGGTCGCCGTGCACGCCGCCTTCGTCGTGCTCGAGTCGATCGCCGTCTGCTACATCGCGCGGAGCTTCTTCGACAACGTCATCGGCCTCGAGAAGATCGTCCAGGCGCGGACGGCCGAGGTCGAGGCGAAGAACCGCGACATGCGCCTCGTGCTCGACAACGTCGAGCAGGGGCTCGCGATGATCGATCGCGCCGGCGTCTTCTCCAGCGAGCGCTCCAAGGCCTTCGACGCGCTCCTCCCGAGCGGGAACAACGCGACGATCGGCGAAGCGATCGCCGAGGTCTCGCCGGTGGCGGCCGAGACGTTCGCGCTCGGCTGGTCCGAGGTGACCGAGGGCTTCATGCCCGTCGAGGTGTCGATGGATCTCCTCCCGAAGCGCCTCTGCTTCGGCGAGCGCACGCTCGGCCTCACCTACATGCCCATCATGAACGGCGACCAGCTCGAGAAGTGCCTCGTCGTCGTCACCGACCGCACCGCGGAGCTCGAGCGAGAGAAGCTCGAGGCGGAGCAGCGCGAGCTCATCCAGATCGCGGACCGCATGACCCGTGATCGCAATGGCGTGCTCGAGTACCTCGAAGAGGCGCGGAACCTCGTCGCCGGCATCGCGAGCGAGAGCGAGAAGGATCTCGCCGTGACGAAGCGCCTCCTGCACACGCTCAAGGGCAACTCCGCGATCCTCGGCCTCACGCGCCTCACCGACCTCTGCCACGAGATCGAGTCGACGCTCGTCGAGGAGGGTCGTGGCCTCGAGGACGCGGAGCGCCGCGCGGTCGTCGCCTCGTTCGCCGCCGTGGAGAAGTTGGTGGCGCAGCTCTCGGGCGGCGCGACGGATCGGAGCGGCCTCGAGATCTCGGAGCACGATTACCAGGAGCTCCTCGAGCTCCTCAAGGAGCGCGCGCCCATCGAGCGGCTCGTCACCAAGCTGCGAGGGTGGAAGCTCGAGCCGACGCAGCGGCGGCTCGCGCGGGCGGCCGATCACGCCAAGGGGCTCGCGCGCCGCTTGGGCAAGGAGGAGCCGCACGTCGACATTCGAGACAACGGCATCCGCCTCGAGCCGGCGCGGTGGGGCTCCTTCTGGTCGGCGCTCGTCCACGTCATCCGCAACTCGGTCGATCACGGGCTCGAGGCGCCCGAGGAGCGCGTCGCCGTCGGCAAGCCGGACGTCGGCCACATCAAGCTCGAGACCTCGATCTCGGACGGCACGTTCGTGGTCAGCGTCAGCGACGACGGTCGCGGCATCGACTTCACCCGCGTGGCGGCGAAGGCAGCGGATCTCGGGATCCAGATCCAGCCGACGAGCGATCTCACGTCGATCCTGTTCGAGGACGGCGTCTCGACCGCGGAGTCCGTCACGGACATCTCCGGGCGCGGCGTCGGGATGGGCGCGGTCCGCGCGGAGGCCGAGAAGCTCGGCGGCAGGACCGAGCTGTCGAGCGCCCCCGGGCACGGCACCACCGTGACGTTCAAATTCCCCATCGCCGATCTTCGCGAATCGCGCCGCCCGCACGCCGCTTGAGCGGACGGCCCGAAGAGGAGGGACGGGAGAGAGCTCCTGTCCCTCCTTGTCGTTTCGTCACCCGACTAGAAGCGATAGCCGAGCGACAGACCGAGGACGGGCAATTTCACATAGGTCTTATAGATACCGTCGAGCTTCGCGTCGAGGATCTGATTGGCCGCGGCGACCGTGCTCGTCACCGTCGCATTGCCCGCCAGCGCGTCGGGCACGTCGACGTGCGACGACGAGCCCACCGCCTGCAAATAGCCAATCGACGTGCGCACCAGGAAATGATCGGCGATGACCCAGCGCCACCCGAGCGAGAGGTGGAAGCAATGAATCGTCGTGTGGACCACGATATCCGTGTCTGGGATTTGCGACGGAATGGCCATTTGAGCCGCGGCCTCGACCGCCTGTCGCGCGCTGACGCCCCCGCCGAACGACGCGACCGTGTAGCCGCCGAGGATCTCGAAGCCGTGATCGGCGAAGGGCCTCCAGCCGGCCGAGAGCCGGCCCACCACCGACCCTCGTAGGCCATTGCGGACGAGATCGGACGTGGTCGAGTCGTACGCGCCCGCGCCGACGAGCGCCGAGTCGACCGCGTCGACGGCGAAGCCGGGCAAGACGCCGACCTCGCCCTGAAAGAGGAAGCGATAGGGCACCTCGAGCGTCACTTGCCCTCCCATCATGATGGGCATCTCGGCGGTGGCGGCGACGTCGAGCGCGAACGGCGACGGCGCCGCGCGCTCGTCCCGCTTCTCCTCGCCCGCGCGGTCTCGCGTCGGCGTCGCGTAGCCCGGTCCGGTGGGGGCCGAGGGGGTGCTCGTCCACGGATCCTGCTTCGCGGGCGGGACCACGGCGTAGCCCACCGCGCTCGCGGATCGCGGCGGGGCCTCCGTTCGGGCGCCGTCGGCGTGGGCGACGGTCGCGTGGGTCATCGTCGTGGCGGCGACGATCGAGAGGGTGAGTGCGAGGCGGCGTCGAGATGGGGCGATCGTGCTTGGCATGTCGGTGCGTGCTCGTCTCGATCGATGCGAGGCGAGCGCGCGGCGTTCACGCTTCGGCGCGGAGCCCGATCGCGCGACCGAGGCTCGTCTTGACGAGACCGCCGATCGTGCTCGTCGGCACGAACGGCTCGTCGGGCGGGAGCGGATCGGGGAGGGTGCGCCCCGGCGTCTCCCAATCGCGCAGCTCATCCTCGAGCTCGTCCATGCTCTGGTGTCGCTCCTCCGGCCGCTTGCGAATGGCCTTCAGCACCACACGCTCGACGCGCGGATCGAGCCCGGGACGCCGCGCGCTCGGCGCGATCGGGCGCGTCCACAGATGGTGCGCGAGCGTCGCGACCTCGTCGCCGCCCTCGTCCGTCGGGCTCGACGGAGCTCGGCTCGCGGCGCTCGCGCTCGGGAACGGCGACGCCCCCGTGAGCGCCGCGTAGAGCACCATCCCGAGCGCGTAGACGTCGGTGCGCGCGTCGACGCCCTCGCCCAGGATCTGCTCCGGGGCCATCGTCGACGGCGTTCCGACGACGACGCCCGCCGCGGTGAGGTTGCTCCCCGCGTCCCGAGACAGCCCGAAGTCGACGACCTTGAGCTCGTACGGATCGCCGGGCTCGCCGAGGAGGAAGAGGTTGTCCGGCTTCACGTCGCGATGGATGATCCCGGCGCGATGCGCGGCGCCGAGCGCCGACGCGGCCTGCGCGAGGGCGCTCGTCGCGAGCGCGACGCTCATCGTCCCCTCGCGTCGCAAGTAGTCGCCGACCGTCTCGCCGACCAGGAACTCCATCACGAGGTAGGGCGCGCCGTCGTCCTCGCGCTCGCCCTCGGCGAAGACGTCGACGATGCTCGGATGTCCGATGACGCTCGCTGCCCGCGCTTCGCGGTGGAAGCGCTCGCGCACGCTCGCGTCGTCGCGGTACGGCTTCTCGAGGACCTTCACGGCGACGGGCTGACCGGTCCGCTCGTCCTCCGCGAGGTAGACGCGCGCCATCGCTCCCTTGCCGACGAAGCCGCGGATCCGATAGCGCCCGCCGATGCGCTTGTCGCGGATGCGCGTCGGATCCGCGTGGAGGCTCGCCGGATCGATGCGCTCGGTGAGCGGCCCCCGTCGTAGGGGCAGTAGCGGTACTCGCCCGGGGAGAACCTGTGGCATCGCGCGCACTTCACCCTCGAGATCGTACGTCCGCTTTCGAGCCTCGCCACTCGGGACAGATCCCCTCGGCGCCGCGTCCGTCCGACGTGGGTGGCGCCCCCTCGTCCCGGGGGCTACGCTTCGGCGGCCACGAACCGGGAGGATTTCATGACCGCAAGGGAACGCATCGAGACGCTCACGAACGGGTGGTACGGGCTCGCCGTCTTCGCCGCGCTCGCATCCATCCTGCAGAACGGGATCGGCTTCTTCTCCCTGTTCCTCACCGGCCTCTCGACGCTCGTCAGCTTCGCCCTCACCTGGTTCCTCGGCCGGCGCCTCCTCGCGCGCTCCTCGGTCGTGAGGAGCCTCCTCGTGTTCTTCTCGGTCGTGTTCGCGTTCACGGGGCTCCTCGGCGTCGCGCGCTTCGGGCTCGCCTTCGTGAGCCATTTCTCGCTGGGTGCGCTCATCGATCTCGCCGTCTCGGCGGGCTCCGTCTACATGAACGTCCGCTCGTTCCGTGAGCTCGGCGACGCCAGCGTGAAGGCCTACTTCCGCTGAGCCGGCGCGCGCGGCGTCGCCTGTCGCGGGGCCTTCCGCGCGATGGGTGGGCGTCGCGCGGTTACGCGCCCGACCGTGGGCGCGTCAAGCCCCGAGCTTCGCCCGCGGCGTCTCCGCGTGTTCCGAGAGATCGCTGAAGTCTCCTTCATCCCGCGATGGAGGTTTGACCGATCTCGGGAAAGCCCGTGCAATGGGTCGAAACGGCCCGTTCCTTCCTTGTCATGGGCCATCACCAAGAGGTCGTCGGGGAGACGACCCGGAGAGGAGTCCTCATGAGCGCACTCGTGACTCGATGTGCTTGGATTGCAACCGTCGGTCTCGCCCTCGCGGGCTGTGGCGACAGCGGCGGCGCGGGCGGCGCCGGCACCACGGGCCCCGCCTCGGGCAACCCCACGTCCACCGGCACGGGCACCGGCGGGACGGGATCGGGGACGGGCAGCGGCACGGGAGCCGGCACCGGCTCGGGCACCGGCAGCGGGACGGGCGTGGGCGGCGCGGGCTCGACGAGCTCTGCGTCGACCGGCACGGGCGGCACGACCTGCCCCGTGGCGCAGCCCGCGAACAACGACATGTGCACGCAGCCCGGCCAGAACTGCGACTACGGAACGACGCAGTGCAACTGCTCGTTCGGCGGCAACTGGCGCTGCAACATGTGCCCCGCGACGCAGCCCTCCGGGGCTTGTCAGAACATGATGGGCGGGCCGCTCCGCTGTGACTACGGATCGACCCAGTGCGCCTGCGCCGGCGGCGGCGGCAACACCATGTGGAACTGCCAGATGTGCCCCGCGGCCCAGCCGATGGACGGCATGAACTGCCAGGGCTCGAACGGTCTCGTCTGCGACTACGGCGCGCAGGTGTGCGCGTGCTTCCAAGGCCAGTGGAACTGCCCGACGCCTTGCCCCGCCATGCAGCCGGCGCCCGGCTCGACCTGCAACCAGAACGGGCAGACGTGCATGTACGGCGCGAAGAGCTGCATCTGCCAGAATGACATGTTCTTCTGTAACTGAGATGCAAATGAGTCGAAGGGTCACCTGCGCGTCGAGCGCTCGGTGAGGCGAGGGGGAGCCGGAGCATCACTCCGGCTCTCTCTCTTTTGGGCTCAGCGCCCTCGGCGGCGCACGTAGACGGTGAGCCTCCCGTACGTGGCGATGGCGTCGTAGTCGCGATCGAGGCGCAGGCGCAGCGCGGCGAACTCCTCGAGCGGATCGTCCTTCACGCCCGGGAAGAACGGGTGCGTGCGCACGATGGCCGCTGGCGGATGAGCGTCGAACTCGCGCATGAAGCGCGTCGCCAGGGGGCCGTCGCGAAAGTGGATCGGCGAGGGCGGAGCGAGCTCCGAGTTGTCGTTGAGCTCGGTCACCTCGCCCAGCATCTTGAAGAGGGCGGAGGGCGAGCGACGATCGGCGTAGTAGTAGACGCCCCACGCCTGCCAACCCCACACGAGGACGCGATCGTCGCGCCGCGTGAGATCGTGCACGAGCTGGGCGGCGGGCTGCACCGCGCCCGTGCCGCCGTTGTCGTACGAGGCGGCGCGGCCGAGCGGGATGCGCCCGAGCGTCACGATCGCCGAGAGCGCGACGGCGGCGGTGCCCAAGCGCGCGAGCGCGCGACCCATGCCTCGCTCCCCGCGCACCGCGCGCGTGAAGACCTCGAGGCCGGCGGGGTGCGCGGCCAAGAGGGCGAGGGACGGGAGGCACTGGGGCAAGTAGTGCACGTAGAACCGGAAGCCGCCGAGGGCGCAGCCGCCGAAGCTCGCGACGAAGAACGCGAGCGCCGGCACGATGGTGGGCCGGTCCGTGCGCTCGCGCCGCGTGGCGAACGTCTGCCCGAGCGCAGCGGCGGCCAACGCCCACTCCAGCGGGAAGTGGACGAGCTGCTGCCGAGCGACGAGCCAGAGAGCGAAGATCTCGCGCCACGACTCGTTGCGACGCGCGCTGTAGCGAGCCACCGTCTCGAACGGGAAGAGGCCGCCGACGAGCTCGCGGAGCGCGCCCTTCGACGCGTAGAACGCGAAGAGCGGGAGCGCGCCGAGCGCCGCGCCGGCGATCCACCAAGCGAGGACGCGGAACCTCGCGCCCGGCAGCGCGCGGCGACGCCCCCACGCGAGCGCGACGAGGAAGAGCGGCGCGAGGACGACGGCCTGCGACTTCAGCACGTACGCGCACGTCGCGAACATGCCCGCGAGCAGGCTCGAGGTGACGTCTTCGTCCGCGAGGCTCCGGGCGAGCATCGCGAAGCTCCACGCGTAGGCCGGCGTCATCCACGACGCGTAGTTCATGTCGAACGCGCCGATCGTCACGAGGTAGAGCGCGACGGCGAGGCCCGAGGCGAAGGTGCCCCGCGCGTCGCGTCCATAGAGCGCGCGCCCGGCGAGGGCGATCGCGGGCGCCCCCAGCGCCATCCAGATCGCGTAGGCGAGGTGCAGCACGCCGATGTCGCGCGCCACCCAGCGGAAGATCGCGGCGACCAGGAAGAACGTCCCCGGCGGCTTGAGGTCGATCGTGTCGCGGTAGGGCAGGAGCCCGCGGTTCAGCGTGTCCGCGCTGTAGAGGATGCCGCCGATGTCCGGGTTGCCGAGGCCCTGGATCGGGTGCAGGCGCCTCGTCGCGACGAACGCGACGAGCCCGAGCGCGACGAGCCCGAGGGCAGCCCGACGCGCGTCGAGCCTCGGGTGAGGTCTCCACGAGGTCATGAGCGTCGGGGCATCATAGGCGCGTCGAGCGGCGGGGACAGGCGGCGCGAGCGCGTCTCACGCGCGACAAAAAGCGGAGAGCCGGGCGACCTCTCCTCGAGCCGCGGAGCTCGATGGAGGAGCAGCTCGGCTCCCTTCGGTGCGAGGCGGGGCCGCGTCGGCCGCGCCCGCGGCGCATCACTTCATGTCGACGGTGTGGCAGCCCGCGCAGCCGAAGCCGGTCTTCGTCGCCGGGTCGAACGGCTTCTCGCCCATCGCCGGAGCCATCGCCGGCACGACCTTCTCCATCATGAACTTGATGGTGTCGGCCTTGCCCGAGAACTTGCCGCCCTTCATCGTGAGCTTCGGCAGGAAGTCCTTGGGCGCCTGGTACTTCGGGCCGTGGCAGGTGACGCAGCCGAACGAGGCGTACTTCTTCGCGTCCTTGTCCTGGAAGACCTTCGCCATGGCCGGGACGATGTTCGTCTTCATGTAGGCCATCTGCTGATCCTTCGTGGTCGCTTCCTTCCACGTCGCCGGGACGGCGGGCGGAGCCGCGCTCGCCGAAGCGGTCGGGACGGCCGTCGGGACGGCGGACGCGACGGGCTCGGCCGTGGGGACGGCCGTCATCGCGGGCACCTCGGCCGAGGCCATCGGCGCGCTCGACTCGGCGACCGGGGTCTCGGTGGTGGGGGTGGAGCTGCCGCAGGCAGCCGCGACCGCCATGGCGGCGATCAGGCCCAAGCCGAACAGAGTACGCGTTTGCATGGGGCGACCTTGTAATGCCAAGCAGGAACCCGAAGCAAGCTTCCTTCCGCCAACGAACTGTTCCTCTCCAAGCAACAATCGCCCCGGCGGACGCGCTTGACGCCGAGCGAGCCGGTCGCCGATCGTGCGGCGCGTGCAAGCCCTCCCGAGGTCGCTCGCGCTCTGCGTCGTCCTCGGCGCGGCGTCTGGTTGCGGCGGCGTCCTCCCTTCGACCGCGCCGATGACGCCGCTCGTTCCCTTCGCGGACTCGCCGTCCGACGGAGGCGCGCTGACGTTCTGCGTGGCGCCGCCTCCGGACGCGCCGCTCCAGCTCACGAACCTCCTCTGGTTGTCGTTCTTCTCCGCGAACGAGTACGCGCACGCGGCCGTCGTCGGGCCGATGTTGAACCAGCTCGGCTTCGGGAACCCCGACGAGCCGATGGATCGCGAGTGGGCCACGTGCGAGGAGGATCTCCGTCGCTTGCGCGCCGCGGAGGCGCTCCGCGAGGACGAGATCACCTCGGCGCTCCACACCGCTGCCTTGCGAGAGCGCGCCCAGCGCCTGATCCCCGAGGGAGCGCCGTGGGGCGCGTGCGCGTCTCGGTTCCTCGACGGCCCCGAGCTACGCGACGACGAGATGCCGTCGGCGGGCTTCCAAGCCTGGCTCGTGCACCGCGCGCGCGAGGGCAGGTACCTGCAGTTCTTCTCCGGGCGGCGCGGCGGAGGGCCTCGGTTCGAGGACGGGAGCACGCAGGTCGTCTTCGCGCGGCACGCGTCGCGCCCCCTCGTGGTGATCGCGTTTCGCGGGACCGAGCCGCGCGAGTCGGTCGACGTGTCGCTCGACCTCCGCACCTGGCGCACCTCGCTCGGCGGACACGGATGGCCCGCCGCGTGGGGCGGCGTGCACGCGGGATTCTACGACGGCTTCGCCGAGGTGGAGCCTCTGCTCATGCAGAAGCTCCACGAGCTCGAGGGCACCGGCGCGCGCATCTGGGTCACCGGTCACAGCCTGGGCGGGGCCCTCGCGACGATCACCGCCGCCCGCATCCTGCGCGCGATCGACGAGGGGGCCGATCTCGAACTCGCCGGCCTCTACACCTTCGGCTCGCCGCGCGTGGGCGACCACGCGTTCGCGAGCGAGCTCGAGCGGGAGGCGAAGGACAAGGGCGTGCGCCTCGTCCGCGTTCGCAACGACGACGACGCGGTGACGGCGATCCCGTCGGAGCTCCTCGGCTTCGAGCACGTCGGCGCCCTCGTCTACCTCCGCGAGGACGGGCTCGTCGTCGCTCCGAAGAAGGAGCCGAGCTACGGCCTCTTGTCGATCGGCGATCACGACGCGAGCGGCCTTCGCGACGGACGCACGAAGAGCGGCTACTACCGTCGCCTCAAGCGAGCGCGCGCGAGCGGCCGCTACGCCGAGCTCGATCGCTGCGCCGACCCGCCCTAGGCGGCGTGATCAACCGGCGAGGAGCGTCAGCGCTTCGCGATCGGTCGGCTCGGATCGAGCGCCACCACGGGGTCGAAGCTCACGACGTCGCGCTGCTTCCAGTGCGCGGTGAAACCAAAGGCCCGATCGGCTTTGCCGTCGTGATCGTCGTCGAGCCAGACCACGGCCGTCCCGCTGCGCTTCGGCCCCTCGACCTGCCACTGGAGCATGAAGGGCATCGGCTCCTCCATGCGAAAGCCGGTGCACGCGAAGAACGGACCGACCCAGTCGCGCTTGAGGCTCGCGTAGGGGCCGTGCTTGAGCCACGCCATGGCGTCGGGCACCGCGGGCGACGTGCCTGGCAGCACGTGGATCTTCTTCGACACGCACGTCTCGATGCCGGTCTTCAGCCGCTCGAGCGTCGCGCGCGCCTTCGCCTCGTCGCTGCCAGGCGAAGCGGGCGGCTGCGCCGCGCTCGGGTCGGCGGCGCTCGCGCTCGGACCGGCGGCGCTCGCGCTCGGGTCGGCGGCGCTCGCGCTCGCGTCGGGTCTGCGCGCCTCTTCCGTCGGCTTCGGCGCCGTCGACGCGGCGGGCGCCCCCGTCGCGACCGTCGAGGCCGACGCGCTCGCGGCGGGCCCAGCTGGTTTGTGGAGCGCGAAATAGAGCCCCGTCCCGAGCCCGAGCACGACGACGAGCGCCACCACGCCGCCCGCGGCGAGCGCGCCGACCGGCAGCGCCGCCGCGCGCGGCTCGCTCACCCGCGGCAGCGAGCCACCGGTGTCGGTCGGCCACGAGCCGGGCCCCGGCCCGAGCGGCGGAGGCGGCAGCGTGGGCGGCGGGGGAGGGTCGGGGATCACGCGGGCGACGTGGTGCGCGTCGGCCATCGGTCCCGGCACGTCTCCCTCTCGACCCTCGAAGGCGGGGCCCGCGAGGCCCGGATCTTCCGGCCCGGTCGGCATCGGGAGACCGTTGTGCATCAGAATGGCAGTTGCAGTTGGATGAGGCTGCGGGGTCCGCGGGCTCGACGGCTCGCGGAGCCTCGTCGCGGGCTCGTCCGGGGGCTCGGAGACGTCGCCGCCGTACGGGCTCGACAGCGGCCTGAGGCCCGTCGGCGCTTCGTCCGGATCGGCGCGCCGCGCCGCCTCTTCCGCGTCGTCGGCCTTCGTCAGGAGGAACATCGGCGGCGGCGGGAGCGGTCTGTCCGCGGGGCGCGGCCCCTCGACCGGCGCGATGTGGACGTGGCCCTCCACCGGGCTCGCGGGCGGCGTCGCCGCGGCCGTCGGCCGGGGCGCGGCGCGCGGCAGCTGCATGACGAGCGTGCTCTCCGGGCGGTCTTGCTTGTCTCCCACGATTCCCCGCTTCGTGAGCCAGCGTATCGCCGAACCGCGCCCCCGGACATTTTCCTCGCGAGCGCGGCCTGGCGCGCACCGCTTGTTTGGCCCCCCGCTCCGCGGCTCCCTAGCATCTCGGCGACCGATGGGGGGAGCGACCGACCTTCGACGTGCTTCGCGTACGGCCTCACGCGCCCTCGTCGACGGACGCCGCGCGGGCGGCGTGATCGTCCTCGTCGCGGCGAGCCTCGCCACGAGCGGCGCGTGCGTGACCCGCGGCATCAACAGCGATCGGCTGCTCGCCGCGTTCAACACCGGCGCGACGGACAGCTTCCCCGATCCGACGCTCAGTCGGTTCGACATCGGCAAGGAGCGCGTGCGGCTCACGGCGCGGGGCGCGTTCCTCCGCGGCTTCACGACGCAAGGGCTCTCCCGCAGAGGCCTCTCCGTCGCGCGCTGGCTCGCCTCGCCGGACGTGCAGCAGAAGGCTTGGGATCAAGTGAAGCTGCGGCGGGCCGATCGCGGGCAGCAGGCGACGACCGGCACCCGCAACCGCCTCGCGCGCGCGGTCGTCGAGTCCGCCACGGACGCGTGCGCGCAGCGCTTCGAGGGCGACTTCATCGGCTTCGTCACGGACGCCGCCCCGCCCGATCTCCGCATCGTCCCCGGGCCCGTCTGCGGCGCCGACAAGAAGGTCACGGACGCGGGGCACCTCTACGCCGACGCGGCGCGGCTCGCTGCGGCGATCGACATCGTGGCCATCGAGGTCGCGAGGATGCTCGACGAGGAGCGCGTCGTCGACGAGACGGCGGCCGAGGCCGGCGTGCGCGCGGCGATGATGGAGGCCTCCGAGTACCTCGGCGCTCGGCGCTGGACCCCGTCCGATCGCGCGCCGACGCTCGGCCTCTCGATCAAGGGCGGCGCCTCGACGGGCGTGTACAGCGCCGGCGTCGTGTGGCGTGTCTTGACGCTGATGCAACGGTATCGCGAGTGGAAAGCGTCGCGCGGCGAGACGGGCACCGGCATCGCTCCCGAAGAGGCTCGCCTCGCCGTCACGTCCGGCACGAGCGCTGGCGCGATCATCGCCGCCGTCGCGGACATCTTCCACGACGAGCACTGTCAGGTCGAGTGCGCGGTCGACCCGTCGCCGAACCGCTGCGCCAAGCCCGCCTGCAAGGCGCTCGCGATGTGCGGCGGCACCATCGCTCTCGCGAAGGGTCAACGCGGGCCGGAGGTCGAGGAGGACGGCCCCGTGTGTCGCGAGTACGCGCGGCGTCTGACGGCGAGCCTGTTCACGTGCCCGAGCCAATCGCAGCTCTACTGCGTGGACAGCCGACCCATCTGGACGCTCGCCGGACCGCAGCTCGGCCTCATGGACTTCGACGGTCTGCGGACGCTCATCGAGCGGTACGTGAAGGCCGACGCGCTCACGAACCAGACCGAGCTCGTCCTCACCACCGTCGATTTTCGCTGGGGCCAGCTCTACGTGGAGAGCGATCAGGATCCTTCCACCGTCTTCTCCACGCGAAACCCGCCATGGACCCACGCGCTCGCGGATCTGCACCGCGACATCTCCGCGTCGTTCGTGCTGCCGTTCATCGCGTGGCCCGTGAAGACGCTCCGCCTCGCCGGCGAGGATCGACCCGGCCTCTACGTCGACGGGGGCATTCAATCGGAGATCCCGATCAACGCGCTCGTGCAGCGAGGCGTCGAGCACGCGCTGGTCGTCGGCAGCGCGCCGCCCGAGAGCACGCCCGTCGCGCCGCCCACCACGGGCCTCGGCATCGCGCTGCACTACCTCGACGTCTCGCTGAGCGGCGTCACCGTGGCGGAGTGGCGGGACGCGATGCCGCGAGCACGCTACGTGGAGGCCTTCGAGTCGGCGTCGTGCGACGAGATGCTGAAGCGGGTCGTCGCGCCGGGCGCGATGAGCGCCGACGCGCAGAAGGCCTTCTGCGAAGGTCGCCTCTCGGAGGCGTGCGGCGGGATCGCCTTCGACGCCATGGCGCGGGTCGATCAGATGGACCTGCCGCCGGCGACGAAGCGCGAGGTGCTCGCGCACGAGCCAGGGCGCGCCTTCGACATCGTCGGCATCTTTCGCGACGAAGCGACCGCCCCGACTTACGGCTACTCGTTCGATCCGATCCAGATGCACCGGCTGTTCGCGACGGGCGCCGCCGACGCGCGCGGGCGGTGCGCCGAGATCGCGGTGTTCCTCGGGATGGGCGACGCCGGCGCGGAGCTCGACACCTGGTGCAACGAGAGCCCGAAGTTCGACGACGCGCTGTGCGAGGCGTCGAGCGAGGAGTACCGGACGTGCTCCTACAAGCCGGAAGACCTCCCTCCGTGAGCCGCGCTCGATCGCTCTCGCTCTCGCTCTCGCTCTCGCTCTCGCTCTCGCTCTCGATCGCGATCGCGGCGCTTCCGCTCGGCCGCGCCTCGGCGGAGGAGCCCGCGACGGCGTCCACGTCGGGCTGTCCTCGCGGCGCCCGCTGCGCGGCGTCCCCTTCGACGCCCGTTCCCGAGTCGCACCTCCTGCCCGAGTGGGGAGTGCGCTCGAAGGGGCGGCTGCGCTTTCAATGGACCATCTCCAGCTTCGACATCGACGACGGGCACTTCATCGCCGCGACCGGCTTCGGCGTCAGCGTGACCCCTTGGGCCCTGCAGCGGCCGAACGGCCTGGGCTTCTTGAACCTCGCGACGATGGTCTACCTCGGCGACTTCGGTGACGATCGGCACGGGCCCGTCACCTGGCAGCTCGCCTACCGACCCGAGCTCTCCATCCCGACGGGCAGCAGCGTGGTCGAGCTCTACGCAGGGCCGCGAGTAGCCTACAACCTGAGCCTCATGCGCCCGACGAACAAGGCCGGGCACTCCGCGTCGTTCGGGACGGCGGTCGGGATCGATCTGCTCGGGGGCGTCCTCGGGTTCGAGCTCGGGAGCTCGGCGGTGCGCGCCATCGACGACGACTTCCGCCCGCTCGGTCGGACGCGCGGTAGCCTCTGGAAGGCCCGCGCTGATCTCACGCTCTCCACGAACCTCTGCTTCTTCCTCGGCGACGGAGGCCGCGGCGGGAACTTCTGCGCCTACCCCGCGCCGAGCCCCGTGCAGGTGGACCTCTCGGAGCCGCTCGAGGTCGGCATGATCGCGGCGCTCCGCCCCGGCGGCGCGGCGGACGCCGGGCTCTGCCGAGCGGTCGACGCCGCCGCGAGCGTGCACGCGATGCAGGGCGACTGCGACGACGACAGCGCCGCCGATCGGTTCTTTCGCAGGCTCGTCGCGAGGAGCGAGGGAAAGCCCTTCGAAGACGGCGCGCGGCGCGCGCGCGCGCTCCACGCCGCCCTCTCCGCCTGCTACGCAGCGTACGGCGACGAGGTGCAGGCCGCGAAGCTCGCGAACCGATCGCTCTCGCGCGCCGAGCAGTACCTCGTCGATCCCTCGGAGATGAGGCGCGCGCTCTCGTGCGAGCCGGCCGTCGACGGCGTCGCCGCGAGCCCGTTCGTCCCCGATCCGGTGCAGCTCGAGCGCGCCTGCGAGGCCTGCCCCGAGGCGTGCAAGCTCTTCCCGAGCTCGTCGCGCGCGGGCGACTAGAGGCTCAGCCCGCCGACTGCGGGCCGCGCGGGACCGTGGTCGAGTCGTCGAGCAGATCGGCGTCGAGCAGCTCCTTCTCCTCGATGCGCAGCGCGCGCAGGATCTCGCGGATCGACGCCTCGAGCTTCGGCGCGAGCGAGGCCGGGTCGGCGCTCTCGGGCGGGTGGACGAGGGCCGCCTCCTCGCGTTGATGCAGCTCCTGCATCTTCGCGACGCGGAGCGCGCCCCAGGCGTCGAGCTCGGCGAGCACCGGCGCGAGGTTCGCGTTCTCCGCCGCCACCTGGCGGTGCACGACCGCGGCGATGCCGGCCGCGGCGCCGAGCAGGTGCTCGCTCGATCCCGTCGGGCTCTTGCGCGCCTCGGCGACGGCGCGCAGGCCCCGCGCGAGCGCGCGGCGGACGTCGCGATGCCAGGCCATCGCAGCCTCGCGCACGACGGAGGACGAAGGGGGGGACGACTCTCTCTCGCTCATGACGTCACCTTGCTCGCTCGGCTCGATCCGAGGACTCGGGGCGACTCTACCACCATGTTTTCGTCGGTGTCGTCCGCGCATCGGCGCGGTCGGTCGGGGCGAGGCGCCCGGCTGCGAGGACGCGCGCACGGAGCGCGTTTCGCGCGCCGAGTCGTGATGGATTCTTCATGTCGGTTCTTCCGTCAGGAGCCGAAGGAAAATCCAACATCCTCTCATTCGACCAGATGAGGTTCGAGTGAATTCTCTTTCATGTTGCTGCCCCGTGGCGGTTCGACGACAGTTCCCGGCTCGGAGGTAACGGCACATGCGAACAGCTTGGTTGGGCGCGGCAGGGGTCGGCGTCATCGCGACGTCGATCTTCTTCGCCGGATGCGGAGGGTCGGAGGGCGTCACGGGCGGCGGCGGTAGCGGCGGCGGATCGTCGAGCTCGTCGAAATCGTCCACGTCGGCGTCCACGAGCTCCTCGAGCACGACGACGAGCGGCTCGTCGACGTCGTCGAGCAGCACGGGCGGGGGGATCTGCGGCGACGGCAACGTCGACGTGGGTGAGGCGTGCGACGACGGCAACACCGCGAACGGCGATGGGTGCGGCGCGACGTGTGTCGTCGAGCACGGCTACGACTGCACGGGCTCGCCGAGCACCTGCACCGCGACCTGCGGCGACGGCGTCGTCGCGACACCCGCCGAGGCTTGCGACGACGGCAACATGGACAGCGGCGACGGCTGCTCCAGCACCTGCGCCGTGGAGAACGGCTTCAGCTGCATGGGCGAGCCGAGCGCGTGCATGACCGGCTGTGGCGACGGCATCGTGGCGGGCACCGAGGCCTGCGACGACAGCAACATGATGGACGGCGACGGCTGCTCGAGCGCGTGCGCGATCGAGACCGGCTACAGCTGCTCCGGCATGCCGAGCGTCTGCGCGCTCACCGGCAGCTGCGCGACGCCCATCGTCGTGCCCGGCAGCGGCTTCACGTGGCAGGCGCCGAACCTCGATCCCTACGGCGACGATCTCGCGAACACCGACGCGACCTGCAAGCAGCCCGAGTCCGGCGGCACGAACCCCGACGTCGTCTTCCAGGTGGCGCTCCAGGCGGGTGACACGCTGCACGTGACCGACAGCGGCGCGGCCGACGTGCTCTTCCACGTGCTCACGGGCGCGTGCGACAGCGCGACGCCCTGCGCGGCGTCGTTCGACGGCGGCCAGTCCGCCGAGGTGAACCCCGGCCTCGTCTACAAGTCGCCCACGGCGCAGAGCGTCTACGTCGTCATCGACTCGTGGACGAGCATGCCGCCCGCGACGGACAACGTCGATCTGCTCTTCGAAATCGCTCACTGCGGCGACGGCATGGTCGGCAGTGGCGAGGCCTGCGACGACGGCGGCACGACGCCCGGCGACGGCTGCTCCGCGACGTGCACCGTGGAGCCCGGGTACTCCTGCACCGGCCAGCCGAGCGTCTGCTCGCTGCTCCAGGGCTCGACCTGCAACGATCCGATCGTGGCGAGCGACGGCTTCGCGTACACCGGATCGCACATCGAGAACTACGGCGACGATCTCGACTTCACCGACGCGAGCTGCCTCAACGTCTCGGGCACGCCGAACGCGTCGCCCGACATGGTCTTCCAGATCGATCTGCTCGCGGGACAGCGCCTCAACGTGGCGAACTTCGGCACGCTGGACGTCGTCTTCCAGGTCATCCCGACCACGTGCGCGGCGAGCGCCTGCCTCGCGAGCTTCGACGGTCTGCCCGGCGGCTCGGAGCAGACGGGCCTCACGTTCCAGGCGCCGAGCACCGGCAAATATTACGTCGTCGTCGAGAGCTACTACCCGCCCTCGAGCAGCTCGTTCCATCCGACGGACACGTTCGACATCCGCTTCAACGTCGCGACCTGCGGCGATGGCGTCGTCGAATTCGGTGAGCCCTGCGACGATCACAACGTGCTCCCCAACGACGGGTGCTCCGCCACGTGCACCGTCGAGCCGGGCTTCACTTGCACCGGCTCGCCCTCGGTCTGCACCGGCATCCCGGCGGCGAACTGCGCGAACCCGATCCTCGTGACGGGCAACTCGTTCCAGTACGCGGGGGCCGACATCAAGGCCTACGGCGACGACGCGACCTACAACGGGGCGACTTGCGCCTCGACGAGCAGCAGCCCGCCGCACGGCTACGACATCGTGTTCCTCCGCAACATGGTCGCGGGCGAGACGATCAAGGTGCGCGAGCTCGGGGGCCTCGACTCGCTCATCCACATCCTCACCCCCGGCCAGTGCAACGGCGCGCCGGCGTGCGTCGTGAGCAGCGACAGCGCCGAGGCGACGGGCGTCACCTACACGGCCGCCGCGGCGGGGCCGGTCTACATCGTCGTCGAGAGCTGGGGCGCCGCCACCTCGAGCGCGGACTTCGACGTCCGCATCGACAGCTCGATCTGCGGCGACGGCGTCGTCTCCGGAGCGGAGACCTGCGACGACGGCGGCGTCGTCCCGGGCGACGGCTGCAGCGCCACGTGCGCGACCGAGACGGGCTTCGTCTGCGACGGCGCTCCGTCGACGTGCGCCGACATCAGCGCTTGCACCGACGCGACGTGCGCGCTCGGTGGGTGCGCTGGCACGGTGGTCACCGGCGTCGCCGCGGGCGTTCCCGTCGCGATCCCCGACAACCAGCCGTCGGGCGGCGCGATCCTCACCATCCCGATCGCGGCGACCGGCACGATCACCAAGATGGCGATGCGCTTCAACGCGACGCACACGTGGGACTCGGACATCTCGTCGTTCTTGAAGGGGCCGACGGGCGGTGAGCTCGACATCACGAGCGGCAACGGCTCGAGCGGCGACAACTACACGAACACGATCTTCCGGAGCGGTGTCTCGACGTCCATCACCTCGGGCTCGGCGCCGTTCACGGGGATCTACGCACCCGAGACCTCGCTCGCGGGCTTCAACGGCCAGTCGGTGACCGGCACGTGGACGCTCCGCACGGCGGACACGTCTTCGTCGGACACCGGCTCGGTGACGGGCTGGGACATCGCGTTCTGCGTGACGCCGTAGTCGTCACCTCGATCGCGATCTGAAAGGAGCCGCGCCCTCGACCAGGGGCGCGGCTTCTTCGCTTTCACTCCTCGGCGGTGCTCGGCGGGACGCGATCAACGCGCGGTGTCGCGGGGCGTGTCGCCTCGCGTGAGCGCGACGAGGCGCGCGTGGTGCGGGATCGCCTCGAGGAAGCGCGCCCGCGCCGCGGGATCGACGATCTTCGCGCTCTGCGCGTCGAGCTCTGCGCGCGCTCGCGCGAGGGCCTCGGCCGACTCGCGCGCGCGGCCCACCCGGGCGAGCGCTTCGCCGTGGGAGAGCAGCACCTGGGACGCGTCCCCCTCGATCTTCTGTGCGAGCGCGAGGGCCTCCGTCGCTTGCTCCGCCACCACCAGCGCTTCGGCGTCGCGCCCCGTCGCGCCGAGGACCTCCGAGAGCTTCGCGAGGGCGACCGACGAGAGCGGGGGCACGGTGGCGAGCAAGAGCACCGCGCGGCGCGCCTCGCGCTCGGCCTCGGCGAGATCGCCCGCCAGCGCATGGATCGTGGCGAGGTAGATGCGCGACGCACCCTCGAGACGTTCGTCGCCGAGATCTCGGTAGGTCTCGACGGCGCGTCGCTCGTGCGCGAGCGCCTCGTCCAGCCGCCCGAGGTAGCCGAGGGCCATGCCGAGGTTGTTCTCGGCGACCGCGATCACGGCCTTGCCGCCCGTCGCGTCGGCGTCGACGAGCGCCCGGCTCGCGAGGGTGACGCAGCTCTCGAAGTCGCCGAGCTCGAGCGACGCGTGGGCGCAGTTCGCGCGCGTCACGGCGGCGCCGCGCGCGTCGCCGGCGAGGTCGAAGCCCTCGAGCGCGCGGAGCAGCGCGGCGCGGTAGCCGAGCCAATCGCCGCTCGTCTGCGCCCTCCACGCGTGCGCCATCGCGATGCGCGCGACCAGGTGAGGCTGGTCGGCGACCTTCGGCGCGATCGCCTCCAGCCACGCGAAGAGCGGCGCGGCGCGCACGTCGACGTGCGCGTGCGAGAGGAGCGTCGCGGCGCGCGCGATGGCGACGACCTGCGCGTCCGTCGGCTCGAGGCCGGAGGTCGTCGCCTCGAGCTCCGTCGCGAGCTCCGCCATGCGGGGGAGCTTGCGCAGGCGGCTCGCCGCCGCCATCGCCTCGCCTGCCGCCTCGAACCAACGCTCGCTCTGTGCGCCGCGCGGCGCCCGGAGCGCGCTCATCGCGAGATCGGCGTGCTCCAGCGCGGCGCCATTGTCGCCGAGCCAGCGGTCGGCTTGCGCGGCGTAGAGATCGAGCCGACCTCGGACCTCCGCCCCGGGGGTGGCGAGGAGGCCCCTTCGGGCGTGCTCGCGCGCGGCCGCGAAGTCGCTCGCCACGAGCGCGCGCTGCGCCGCCCTCGCGAAATGATCCGCGGCGGCGCTCGAACGTCCTGCGAGATGCAAATGAAATGCGATAACAGAAGCATCGGGTTCTCCGCGTCCCTCGAGCCACCGGGCGATCGCGGCGTGACCGCGCGCCCGCTCGGCCGCCGAGACTCGACCGTCGACCGTGTCTCGCAGCCCGGGGTGCGCGAACGCGAGCTCCTCCTCGCCGTGGTATTTCGCGTTCGGGTGCCGGACGATCCACTCGCGTCGCGCGAGCTCACCGATGGCGCCGTCCAGCTCTCGGGCGGGCATGTCCGGCAGCGCGGCCGAGAGCGCGCCGCGCCAGAACGTGGTGCCGACCAGCGCGGCCGCGCGGAGCACGCGCAGGGCGTCGCTGCCGAGCAGCGACAGGCGCGCCTCGCGCATCGCCTCCAGCGTGCCCTCCGCCGAGGCGCCCTCGCCCTTCGCGCGCACGAGCTCCTCGAGGACGAGCGGGTTGCGCGCGCCGAGCGCGAGCAGCTCGCTGACCGTCGCGTCGTCCCGTCCGAGCGCGTTCGCGACGAGCGCCCGCGCCGCGGCGTCGTCGAGGCTCGCGAGCTCGACGGCGAGCGGACGACTCGCGGCGAAGGCGCCGGAGAGGCGCGGCGACATCGAGGCGCGGCCGACGAGCCACACGCCGAGCGGTCTCCTCGGCCACGCCGCGAGCGCCGCCGCGACGAACGACAGCGAAGCGAGATCGCCCCACTGCGCGTCCTCGAGGACGACGAGCAGCGGGCGCGAGCGCGTCTCGGCGTCGACGAGATCGACGAAGGCGCGTCGCATCTGATCGCCCATCAGCACGCGGTCGCGGCGCGCCGCCGCGAGCTCGGTGTCCTCCTCGAACGCGACCCCCGTGATCTCGCCGAGGAAGCGCGCGATGCGCGGCGCGTCGGCCGCCGAGGCGAAGAGGCGCACGCGCGAGAGCAGGCGCTCGCGATCGGCCGCCGCGTCTCGCCCCTCGAGCGAGGCGATGCGGCGGATCATGGCCGAGAGCAGCGCGAGGGGCGCGCCTTCTCGGCTCGGATCGCCGCGCCCGGTCCAGATCGCGAGGCGCGGCACCGAGACGGCGAGCGCGCGCAGCGCTTCCTGTCGGAGGCGCGACTTGCCGACGCCGGCCTCGCCCGTGATCGTGATCGCGCCCGCCTCCGCGCGGAGGAACCAGCGCTCCGACGTGAGGGCCACGTCCGCGAGCTCCTTCTCGCGGCCGACGAAGCGGGTGGCTCGCCCGAGCACGGGGCGCGCGACGTCGAGCGCGTCGCGCTCGGCGATCAACGCGAAGCCGTCGGCGTCGATGGGCTCGCGCTCGAAGCGCGAGGGCAGGAGGCTCGCGATGAGGGCGTCGACGCGCACCGCGTGGCCCGCGTGTGGACGTGACACCTCGTCGATCGCGCGGCCGACCGCGTCGCGTCCCCCTCGCACCATCGCGACCGACACGCGCACGCTCGCGTTCGTGCTCGACAGCGCGAGCGCGCACCTCGCCGCGTCGAGCGCCTGCGCCTCGACGGAGCTCGCGCGCGGGAAGGTCGCGACGAACCCGCGCGCGACCGTCGCTTCGATGTGCGCGCCCCAGGCTCCCGCGGCTGCGACGAGGCGCGCCGCGAGCCCTGCGTCGACGGTCGTCGCGAAGGCCTCCGCCTGGTCCGCCGCCCCCGGCGCCCATCCGGCGAAGAGCACGGCGCCGAGGGATCGCGCGCTCGGCGTGCTCGGCGCGCTCGGCGGGCCCGCCTCGTGGGTCGAGACGTCGGCGAGCTCCGCCACCACCGCCGAGCCGTCGCGAGGCCGCTCCGCGCGCTCCTTCGACAAGAGGCGCGCCACGAGATCGACGAGCGGCTGCGGCGTGTCGGGCGCGAGCGGCGGCGGCTCCTCGAGCAACGCCCGCGAGATCATCGCCATCGCCGCGCCCCGCCCGAACGGAGGCCTGCCCGAGAGACACTGGTAGAGGACACACCCGAGCGCGAACACGTCGGCGCGCGCGTCGATGCGCTCGCCGCGGAGGTGCTCGGGCGCCATGTAGCCCGGTGTGCCCACCATGAAGCCGCTCGCGGTGATCTTCTTCGCCCGGGCGCCGCGCGCGAGCCCGAAGTCGACCAGCTTGACCCGCTCGAGGTCGCCGCCCGGGATGAAGAGGTTCGCCGGCTTGATGTCGCGATGAAGGAGCCCGCGCTCGTGCGTGAAGGCGAGCGCCGCCGCCACCCTCCTCGCGAGGACGAGCGTCTCGGTCGGGCCGAGAGGTCCTCGAGAGAGGCGCGTCTCGAGGTCTTCGCCTGCGAGCCACTCCATCGCGAGGTAGGGCCGCGCGTCCACGTCGACGCCATCGGCGACGTACCGCACGATCCCGGGGTGATCGAGCGCGCGGAGGGCGCGCGCCTCCTCCTCGAATCGCGAGCGCTCTTCGTCGCCCACCTCGCAGAGGAGCTTCAGCGCGACGAGCTCGCCGTTCGCGTCGTCGCGCGCGCGGTAGATCGTGCCGACACCGCCTCGACCAACCTCGGCGAGGAGCGTGAACCGATCTGCGACCCGGCCGAGCGTCACGAGCTCACTATGCCTCAGTCGCGTCCTCGCGAGGAGGGCGGCGTCGGCGCGCGCCCGTTGGCACCTCACTTGCCAATCCGCTCCCCAGGTCGATCACTGCGGCCGCTTTTCTTCCTTTCTTGGCGCGCCGGCATGACAGCCGAGTCGCACCGCGGAGCCCAACGAAATGCGTCTCTTCCCTCTCGGCGCCGCGCTCGCGGCGTTCACGGTCGCGCTCGCGCTCCCTCCACGCTCGGCGCTCGCTTGCGGCGGGTGCTTCGTTCCTCCGCCGACCCAAGGCGCGGAGCATGGCACCGTCGTCACGGCCCACCGGATGGCGCTCGCCATCTCGAGTGAAGAGACGACGCTCTGGGATCAGGTCCGCTACGCGGGCTCGCCCGCCGAGTTCGCGTGGGTGCTCCCGGTCAAGCCCGGCGCGCGCGTGGAGGTCGCGACCGACGCGCTCTTCGACGTGCTCGACGCCGCCACACAAACGCTCGTCACGCCGCCGTTGCTCGAGTGCCAGGGCCCGTCGAACGGCTTCGGCTGCTCGGTCGCGCCCGAGGTGAGCCCGCTCGTCGGAACGTTCGGCTGCGCGGCCGACGCGGCCGGCGGTGAGGGGGTGCCCGGCGCGCCGAGCCCCGTCGCGGTCGTGAGCCACGGCTCGGCGGGACCGTACGAGGCGGTCCTGCTCCACGCGACCGATCCGGGCGCGCTCCCCGCGTGGCTCGACGCGCACGGCTATCAGATCCCCGACGACGTCGCGCCGCTCATCGCCGACTACGTGGCCGAGGGCTTCGACTTCGCCGCGCTTCGGCTCATCCCCTCCGCGGGCGTCTCGCAGATGCGCCCCGTGCGCGTGGTGCAGCCCGGCGCCGTCCCGACGCTGCCGCTCCGCATGGTCGCCGCGGGCACCGGCGCGCGCACCGACGTCACGCTCTTCGTCATCGGCGAGGGGCGCTACACCACGCAGAACTTCCGCGAGGTGTCGTTGCCGGCGGACGAGCTCGTCTGGGACTTCGAGACGGCCCGCTCCACGTTCGCGAGCCTGCGCAGCGCGATGCTCGACCTCGACGGCGGTGGCGTCTTCATGACGACCTATGCGGAGCGGGGGCCCTTCTTCGCGCCGGTGGAGAACGCCGCCACGCACCTGCCGCTCGCGTACCAGACGACGAACCGATGGATCTCGTCGACCGTCGCCGACGCGTTCGTCGAGCAAGCGTGGGCGAACGGCGAGACGAGCAGCACCGACTGCGCGGATCGGTTCGACGGGCTCGCGGACGACACGCGCCGCGTGGTGCTCCCGTGCAAGAAGGACGGCTCTTGCGTCGCCGTCGACGCCGCGACCGAGATCGACGGTCGCACGCTCGAGTGCGACGCGCCGCTCGGCAGCGACCTCCCGCTCGACGACCTCGCGCAGGCGCTCTCCGGCATGCACCCTCGCGACGTGTGGATCACGCGCCTCGAGGCGAGCCTCTCGCGCCGATCGCTCGACCGCGATCTCGTGCTCACCCCCGCCGGGGAGCAGGTCGCGCAGCCGAGCGCCATCGAGGTCCGACGGATCGTCCACCCGCCTTCGTCGTGCGATCTACCGAAGGCGGCGCCGCCCAAGGCGCAGATCGGCGGCGGGCGCGAACCTGTCGGAGGCAGGCTCGTCGTCGCCGTGACGATGGCGATCGTCGTCCTCGTCTTCGCGGCGAGGCGACGCGCTCGCGCGGTCTTCGCGATCGCGAAGGTGAAGTCGTGAGCGCCCGCCCGATCCGACCCGAGAGGGCCCTCCTGCATCCGGTCTACTTCGCCGCGCTGCTCGTCCTCGTCGTGAACGACCACGCCCTCAAGGGCGCGGGCCTCTTGCCCGGCTGGCTCACGGGGAAGCTGAGCGACCTCGCGGGCGTCTTCGTCGCCCCGCCGCTCCTTGCGTGGCTCCTGCGAGCGCGGACGCGCCACGCCGTGTTCGTCGCGCACGCGGTCGTCGGGCTCGGCTTCGCTGCGCTCGAGCTCTCGCCCGAGCTGTCCGGCGCCGCCGACGTCGTCTATCGGATCTTCGGGTTCTCGTGGCGACAGGTGAGCGATCCGACCGATCTGCTCGCGCTCTTCGTGCTGCCGCTCGCGCTGCGGCACACGCTCTCACGCGGCGCGGAGGAGGGGGCGTCGCTCCGACGCGTCGCGGAGCACGCGCTCGTCGCGGCGTCGCTCCTCGCCTGCGCCGCCTCCACGGGCGCGAAGGTGCTGCAGGCGGGGCCGTGCGGCGGCCCCGATTGCGGCGGCGACGGATACTCGCCCCCCGAGGACTGCAACGACACCGATCCCGAGCTCTACCCCGGCCGCGGCTGCCCCGACCTCTCCGCAGAAGACGTCTGCGACGACGGACGCGATCAGGACGGAGACGGGCTCATCGACTGCGAGGACCCCGACTGCGCGCTCGCGTGCGCGGATCTCGAAGGTGCTTGTGCTGCGGCGAGCGTGCACGATTTCGATGCGCTCTCGGAGCTCGACGGCTCGACGGTGACCGGGACGAGCGTCACCGACGCCTCGTGCGCGGGCGCCGACGCGCCGGAGGTGATCTTCGACGGGCGCGTCTCGGGCCCCGGCGTGCTCTCGCTCGGCGTCCCCGAGGGCCACGCGATCGTCGTGCGCGGCGCGTGCTTCGATCGCTCGACGGAGCTCGCTTGCTCGAAGGACGCGGGCAAGACGGTCGAGGTCCCCATCACGGACGCGGGGCCGCTCACGGTCGTCGTCGAGGCGCTCGATCCGCTCGCGCCCTCCGCGTTCCAGGTGCCGGTGTCCTTCGTGCCCCTCCGCTGCGGAGACGGCGTCCGGGTCGATCCCGAGGCGTGCGACGACGGCAACCTCGACGCCGGCGACGGCTGCGACGCGACCTGCCACGTCGAGTACGGCGTGCTCTGCGCCGCGCTCCCGGACGCCTCGCTCGGGGTGAGCTCGGGCACCTTCGCAGGCGGGACGAAGGCGTTCGTCGGCTCGTGCGGAGGGAGCCTCGATCGCGTCGAGCGCGGCTTCCGATACGTGCCGCAGTCGGGCTCGGTCACGTTCCAGGTCACCTCGAGCGCCGACGTCACGCTCTACGTCACCTCCGGCTGCGGAGACATGGTTCCGTCCCGCGGCTGCGTCGATCTCGCGCCGGCCGGCGGGACCGAGTCGCTCACCGTACACCCCGTCGCCGGCGAGGTCCTCACCGCGTTCGTGGAGCTGCCGCTCGGCGCCCCGCCCGACGCGACGTACGCGCTCGAGGTGAGCGAGCCCTGACGCGCCTCGCTCGCTCGCTCGCGCGCCCGTCTTGGCTCGATCCCGCGCGCGTGCGACGATCGCTCGCATGCGCCTCTCCACCTCGTTGCTCGCGATGTCGACGCTCTCCCTCTCGCTCACCGCCTGCACCCGATCGAGCGCAGGCGTCGGCGGCGCTGGGGGCGCCGGTGGATCCGCGTCCGCCGGGTCGCCCACGTCGGCGACCGGCACGTCCGGATCCACGTCGACCGGCGGCGGCGACGCCGAGCCCGCGGAGATGATGGGCATGACCGCCGCGCACAACGCCGTCCGCGCTTCGGTGAGCCCGCCGGCGAGCCCCGCGATTCCACCGCTCGTGTGGTCGAGTCAGGTCGCCTCGGTCGCGCAGGCGTACGCGAAGAAGTGCGTCTTCCAACACAGCGGCGGCTCCTATGGCGAGAACCTGTTCGCCTCGAGCGGCAACTCGACGCCCGCGTCCGTCGTGAAGGATTGGGCGTCGGAGGCCTCGGGCTACGACTACGCGACGGGCGCGTGTAGCGGCGTCTGCGGCCATTACACGCAGGTCGTCTGGCGCGACTCGGTCCGGCTCGGCTGCGGCATGGCGAACTGTACGACGGGCTCGCCGTTCGGGAGCGGCCCCTGGCAGCTCTGGGTCTGCAATTACGATCCGCCCGGCAATTTCCAAGGAAAGAAGCCTTATTGACCTGCGGGCCGCGCCGCCCTCGCGACGGAACGCCGTTCGTGGAGCGAGCCTCCCATGATAACTTCGGTGCATGCGCAGCTCCCTCGTCTTCGGTCTCGGTCTCGCCACGCTCGCTGCCCTGGGCGCTTGCCAAGCCGGTAGCAACTCCGGCCTCGGTCTCGGTGGATCGGGCGGCTCGTCGTCCACCGGATCCGCGTCCGGAGGCGCGACCAACGGCGGCAATGGCGGCTCGGCCAGCGGCCCGTCGACCGGCGCGTTCATGACCGGATCGGGCGGCAGCGGCCCGTCGCCCTGCAACGCGAGCCCCGACGAGGACAAGGACAAGGACGGCTACACCATCAATCAGGGCGACTGCAACGATTGCGATCCCAACGTCAATCCGGGCGCGATCGAGGTCATCGTCACGACGCCCGATCCGATGACGATGATGGTCCCGCCGCCCGTCGACGAGGACTGCGACGGCAAGATCGACAACGTGCCGATGCCTTGTGACACGGGCCTCGCGCTCGACAGCAACGATCCCATGGATGGCGCGAAGGCGATCGAGCTGTGCAAGGCCGCGAGCGGTCCGAAGGACTGGGGCGTCGTCTCGGCGAAGTACGTGCGCGCCGACGGCTCGCCCGCCGCTCCGAGCACCCAATACGGCATCCTGCCGAACTTCGGCCCGAACGTGCCGGCGCGAAAAGGATCGAGCCTCCTCGGTCTCTCCTCGGGCCACGCGCGTCTGCCGAGCGAGCCCGGCGCGTGCGGGTCGTTCAGCTGCTACGGCTACGGCGCGGGGACGCCGCCGCCGGGCTTCCCCCAGAACTCGGGCGCGTGCCCCATCTCGACGAACATCAACGACGACGTCGGTCTCGAGGTGCAGCTCCGCGCGCCCACGAACGCGAACGGCTACAAGTTCGACTTCAAGTTCTATTCGTACGAGTACCCGGAGTGGGTCTGCACCTCCTATAACGATCAGTTCATGGCGCTCGTCACGCCCGCGCCGATGGGCGCGCTGAACGGCAACATCTCGTTCGACAGCATGCACAACCCGGTGAGCGTGAACGTGGCCTTCTTCGACGTGTGCGCGGGCTGCGCGGCCGGCACCGCCGAGCTCACCGGCACCGGCTTCGACATGTACAACGACGCGGGCGGCACGCAGTGGCTGCAGACGCTCGCGCCGATCAAGGGCGGCGACGTGTTCACCATCCGCCTCGCGATCTGGGACACCGGCGACCAGGCGTGGGACTCCACCGCCGTCATCGACAACTTCCAGTGGATCGCGAGCGGCGGCACCGTGACCGTCGGCACCACGCCCGTCCCCAACTGAGCTCACCGAGCGCGCTGCTCGGCCCCGCGCGCCGGCCGTCCTCGTGGACGCGCCGGCGTCGTCACGCCACGCACCGGCGCCGCGGAGCGACATCGGGTTGATGGGATCGCCGCGGGCAGTTATGGGTACGCCCGTGGACAGCGAGGGACCCGATCCGTCGGACGCGACCCTCGTCGCGCGTGCCCGAGGCGGGGACAGGGGCGCGCAGGAGGCCCTCTTTCGCCGGCACGTCCGGATGGTGAGCGGCCTCGTCTATCGTCTCCGCCCGACGCACGCCGATCTCGACGATCTCGTCCAAGACACGTTCATCGCTGCGTTCCAGTCGCTCTCGCGGCTCGAGAACCCGCAGGCGTTCGCGTCGTTCCTCGGCTCGATCGCCGTGCGCACGACGCACAAGCGGCTGCGTCGTCACCGCATCGCGATGCGCCTCGGCCTCGTCCGGAGAGACGAGGTCGACTGGGACGCGGCGCTCGCGACCGACTGTCCCCCCGACGTCGCCGCGGAGCTCAGACAGATCTACGGCGCGCTCGAGACGTTCCCGCCGAAGGAGCGCATCGCGCTCGTCTTGCGGAGGGTCGAGGGCCTCTCGCTCGAGGAGGTCGCGGCGGCGACCGGCGAGTCCCTCGCGACGGTCAAGCGCCGCATCGCCGCGGCCGAAGAGCGGCTCAGGGCGCGGAGCCGCGACGGCTGATTCAAGGCGGAAACGCGACGGCGGTGAAGGTCGCGCGGCGATTGAAATCGCCGAGCCCGAGCTGGCCCTTGTCGTTCTCGCCGGT
The DNA here is from genome assembly GCA_964467935.1 of uncultured Polyangiaceae bacterium. Lineage (GTDB taxonomy): Bacteria > Myxococcota_A > Polyangia > Polyangiales > Polyangiaceae > CAYYKK01. Next base: position 37,382 of record CAYYKK010000002.1, on the reverse strand, counting down.
GCAGAGCACCGTGCCGTCGCGCTTCAACGCGCACGTGTGGAAGCGTCCCGCGGCGACCTGCGCGAAGTCCGCGTCGGTGCCCACGCGGGTCGGCGCGAGCCGATCGTCGTTGTCGCCGAGGCCGAGCTGTCCCTCGGCGTTGCGGCCCCAGCAATAGAGCGATCCGTCCTTTCGAATGCCGCACGAATGGAAGGTGTCCACGGTGACCATCGTCCAGTCGTCGAACGTGCCGACGCGCGTCGGCGCGTCTCGTTCGTTCGCGTCGCCGAAGCCGCCCGAGCCCTCGGTGTTGTCGCCCCAGCAATAGAGCGCGCCGCTCGCGCGCAGCCCGCAGCTCGTGCTCTGTCCGATGCGCACGTCGGTCCAATCCGTCGCCGTCCCCACGCGCAGAGGGACGCGAATTTGTCCCGGATCGAGCGAGCCGATGCCGAGCTCTCCGCTCGAATTGCGTCCCCAACAATACAGGTTACCGGGGCTTCGAATGCCGCACGTATGCCCTTGTCCCGCGTCCGCTACGAGCCAATCTGCGTCCGTGCCCACGCGCACCGGTGTCGACCGATCGACGCCTTTCCCAGGGAAAGGATCGTCTTGCCCGAGCTGCCCCTCCTCGTTCGCGCCCCAGCAGCGCAACGTCTTCAGCGCGTCGATCGCGCACGTGTGGGAATACGTGCTTCCGAGCGACACGACCGGAGAGGGGAGGCTCACGAATTGAGGGACGAGGGCGGGGCCGGGCTGACCCGTGCCGAGCTGCCCGACCGATCCGTCGCCCCAGCACCACGCGCTGCCGCCGGTCCTCTTCGCGCACGTGTGGCTCTCGCCGATGACGACGGCCTCCCAATCGTCGCCGGGGACGAGCGTCGGTGTCCCGCGGTTGTCTTGATCGCCGACGCCGAGCTCGCCTTTGTCGTTGCTGCCCCAGCAATGCAGGTGTCCGCCGTCGATGGCGCACGTGTGATACGGCCCCGCGGCCAGGAGATCGACGCGCGCGACCGGGGCCTTCGGCGCGGGCGCCGGGGAGAGGACCACGCCGGCGTCGCTGCAGCCGGCGAGCGAGACGACGAGGGCGGCGATCGAGGCGCGCATCAGAACGCCACTCCCGCGCCGAGGCCGCCGGAGAACCCCGCGCCGCTTGCGGCCGTGGCGACCGCGGCGCCGTCGAGCGCCTTCGCGGTGCGAAAGGGGGCGAGCGCCGAGAGCGCGAGCGAGAGCCTCACCGGCGAGACCTCGACCGACGACGCCAGGCCGAGCATCCCGAAGCACGTGACGCCGCCGAAGCGTGAAGCCGTCGCGCCGCTCGTCCCCTCGCCCTCGAAGAGCACGTAGCCGATCTCGGCGCCCAGGCGAGGCCCGAGCCGGAGCGGGCCCGTCCGGAGCGCGTGCGCGGTGAGCGAGAGGCCTCCGCCCCCCGCGTGCGCGCGGATGGATCCGTCGGGTGCGTGCGCCGCCACGCCTTCGCGGCCGTACCCCCACAGCTCACCGCCGAGCCACGGGACGAAGTCGCGCGCGTAGTAGAGCGCCGCGCCGAGCTCCGATTGACCACCTCCATAGAAGGCGGGCGCGAACCGCAGGCCGATCTCGTTTCTCCTGGCGAAGGCCGGCGGCGGCGGCGGCGGCTTCACCGATTCGCGCACCACCTTCGGCACCTCCTCGGTGCGCGGCGTCTCGCTCGACGCGAGGTTGATCTCGGCCCAGCTCGCGCGGAGCAGCTCGTCCGCCGAGATCGCGATGGGCAGCGCGCGTCCGTCGGGCGGTAGGGCGGAGACGTCGACGGGGCGCTCCACGGTCTTCTTCGTCACTGCGTCCACGATGCGCACGGTCGCCGTCGCGTCACCCACCACGGTGATCTCGATGCGCGCGAGCGCCCGCGATGCGCCGCTCGGTCCGGTCGCGCAGAGGTCTCCCCGATCGAGCTCGCTGGCGAGCTCGGCGCGCAGCGATCGCTCGAGCGCGCTCGAGGCGCCCGTGATCGCGACCTCGACGCGCGGCGCCGCCTCCTTGCATTGCGCCGCGGCGTTTCGTTCGAGGACCCGATCGAAGAGAAAGATCGTCGCGACGATCGAGATCGTGCGCGTCAGTCTGCGCCGCATCGAGAACGAACCTGGGCGGCGTGCACGCCCTTCGGATAGGTGCCGAGGTACTGCGCCTGGGCCTTCTTGCACGCGGCGAGGTCGCCCTTCTGCGCGTAGACGTCCACCAAGTGCGCGAGGGCGTCCTCGTGCACCGCGGAGCCAGGCGTGGCCGAGCTCGCGGTCTCGAGGGCGCGCTCGGCCGCCGCGGGATCGCCGCCCTTCTCCATTTCGAGGCGACCGAGCTCGAGCGCGGCCACCTGGGCGCGCGGATCGTCGGGGTGCTTGCGCAGGAAATCGCGATAGAGCGCGGCGGCGCGCGAGACGTCCCCGGCGCGGCGCGCGCGGTTCGCGGCTTCGTAGAGGGCGCGCGCGTCGTCGGTCGCCGAGGGCGGAGACGATCCGCCGGGGGAGGGCTCGCTCGTCGCGGAGGCGCTCGGGGCGGGCTCGCTCGAGGCCGCGGCGGTCGCGTCGGGCGCGTCGCTCGAGGCGGCCGGCTGCGCGTCCTCACCCGACGTCCAGACCTCGCCCGCGGTGAGCCGACGCACCTCGCCGCGCAGCGAAGGCGCTCGCACCTCGACGATCCCGTGGTCGACCCGCACCGTCGTCCGACGCGTCGCGGGATCGGTCGTCACCGAGAACGCCGTGCCCACGACCCGCACCTCGACCCCGTCCGCGACCACGGTGAACGAGCGCGCGCGGTTCGGGACGACCTCGAAATGGGCCGAGCCCTCGCGGAGCACCGTGACGACGTGCATCGGCTCGTTCGTCGGCGTCTCGAGCTTCGCGCCGGCCTCCGCGCGGATCGTGGAGCCGTCGGCGAGCGTGAGCGTCGTGGGCGTCGTCGAGCGGGACGCGACGTCGGCGCGAGGCGATCGACCGAGCGCGATCGCCCCGAACGCGCCTCCCACGGAGAGCAGCGCCACCACCGCGAGCGCGAAAGCTGGGCGCGTGTAGAAGGGCGAGCCCGGGACCACGTCGCCGAAGAGCCGCCTCCAGAAGGCCCAGCCCGATCTCGTGTCGAGCCCGCGCTCGATCGCCGCCCATTGACGCTCACGCCGCGAGGCGTCGGAGCGGGGCGCGAGGAAGTCGCGAGGTCTCGGTTCGGTCGTCATGGGCGTCGTCGTCTTCGCGTCGGTGCGGGGGTCTCTCCGGTGCTGTCGTCGGATCGTAGTGATGCGTCTCGATCAAGTCACGCGGCGTCGCGCGATCTCAGGGCGTGACCAGGCCGAAGGCGACCTCGACGAAGGCGGGGCCGGTGTTCTCTTGCCGCACCGTCCACGTCGTGAGGTCCGGGGAGGTGAGGATGCGATCGGGCCAGTCGAGCGCGACGTAGAGGCCGAGCCCGAACGCCGTCACCGCGTGGTGCTCGGCCGCCTGGTGCTGGAAGGTGACGCCGTCGGTCGAGACGAAATAGCCAGTCGCGTCCCCGATCACGAAGGACTGGTTCACGAACACCACCTCGTCGAGGCCGGGGCCCGACACGCCGCCGCACGGGCTCCACGATTGGCCGTCCGTCGAGGTCGCGCACCGATCGTCACCCGCGGCGACGAAGACCCCCGCGCCGAACGCGACGGAGTGGAACGGCGGGCCGCCGGTGACCTCCGGCGTCCAGGTCTTGCCGTCGGTCGAGGTGCTCGTGAGGCCGACCGTCGTGCTGCCGTACGTGTGGCCCGCCGCGACCGCGATCCCGTTGCCCGCCGCGATCCCGCGGAAATGGCCCGCGTAATAGGGCGCGGCGTCGGCCCACGTGAGGCCCCCGTCGAGCGATCGCTGCCTCAGCCCGTTGCCCCCCGCGGTGACGAGCGTCGCGCCGAGCGACGCCACGTCGGCGAGCCAGCTCGTCGCGGGATCGTGGAACGCCCAAGCGGCCCCGTCGTTCGTCGTCGCGTTCTGCCCGTGGGTCGAGCCTCCCACCGCGACGAAATGGCCTTGGTGGAACCCGACCCCGCGAAAGAGGTTGTCGTCGTCTCCGCCATTGGGATCCACGACGACGTCGTTCGCCCAATGCACCCCGTCCACCGACGACATGCGTCGCCCGCCGTAGCCGACGGCGACGAAGAGCGGCGCGCCCGTCGCCCCGCCCGCGCCCGTGCCCGTGGACGAGCCGCTCGTCGAGGCCGAGGTCCCCGAGCTCGCGCTCGTCGCGCTCGGGCCGCTCGCCGCGCCGCCCGCGGCGCCCGCCGTCGCGCCACCCGCTCCGCCCGCGCTCGCGCCGCAGCCGACGATCGCGCTCGACGCGAGCCACAGGACGCCGACGGAGAGCGGGGGGATGCTGGACCGGGATCGCCTCATCGTCATGCCTTCAAGAAGGGCAGGAGCTCGCCCATGACCGAGAGCTCCGCGCTCCCATATTTCTGGTAGCCCGAATACCAGCTCTCGGTGTCGGGGCTCATGCGAACCGCCCCGTAACCACCATTGCCGCCGAACTCGTATTCGGCGGGCGGCAATCCCATCGATTGCAAGGCCGTGCCGAGCCATTGGTTGTAGACGAGGCCGATGTTCGACGCGACCGCGGAGGTCGCGTCCGGCTTGTCCGCGGTCTTCCCGAGATCGCGATAATCGGCATATTGCCCCGTCTTGAAGAACCCGCCGGCGCTCCCCGCGGTCACGACGGGGAGCTCGATCGGCGTGTGCGTGCTCGGCCCCGACTCCTGCGTCCAATTGACGAGGGTGCTGTCGAGGAGCGTGCCGGTCACGTCGTCCACCGCGTCGAGCTTCGCGACGAGATCGAGGAACACGTTCTCGAACACTTGCTGGTAGGAGGCCGAGAGGATCGCCTGCTTCACGCCGTCGGGGACGTTCGCCTCGTGGGCGACGCCGTGGTGCCAATCCTCGGGATCGCTCGAGAAGATGTCGGTGACGCGCATCGTGGCGATGCGCGACGTGTCGCAGATGAACGCCGCCACCACGACGTCGTTGAGCAGCTGCCACGCCTTCGCCTGTCCGGCCGGATCGATCGAGTACGACGGATCGCCTTGGAGCACGTCGATCGACGATTGCGTGGGCGGCTGCACGTTGCCGCACGAGGCCTGCACCTCGAGCTTTCGCTGCAGCTCGGCGAGCCGGTCCATGTAATCGTCGAGGCGCTGCCGATCTCCCGTGGACAGGCGCTGGTTTCCGTTGCGCAGGCGTTTGTAGTCCTCGAGCACGAGGTCCACGATCGGAGCGCGCTTGTCGGCGGGGTTCTGCGGCGGGACGAAGATCTTGTTGAAGAGCGCGACCGAGTCGAACTCGGGCGTGATGGCCTGGACCGCGCCGGTCTTCATCGACGGGTTCGCGTAGCCCCAGCTCATGCGGTCGCCGCCGATGACGAGCGAGCGCTCCTTGATCGTCGCGAGGTCGCCGTAGAAGCTCGTCGACCACGCGAGCACCTGATCGATCGTGGGCACGTGCGCGAGGCCCTGCTCCCCGTTGAGGTTGCCGTCGTTGTCGGCGTAGTTGCCGAGGTGGCCGCCGCGGTTGTGGGCGAGGTAGAAGGTGACGTCGAGCCCGCGCAGCACGTTCATCTTGGCCGCGAGCGCCGGCGTGAGCTTGGACGCGCTGCCGGTCATGACGGGCGAGAGGCTCGCGTTGCCGTTCTGCATGGCGAGGGCGAGATCGCCTCGCCGAATCGAGCGGCCCGCGTACGACATCGTCTGGGTGAGCGTGGCGTCGGCGGGGTACATGTTCGACTGCCAGACGCCGCCGTGCTCGGTGCCGATCGCGATGAAGCGCTTGCGCGTCGTCGCGTTGGGCGCAGCGGCGGCCTCCTTGGCGACGACCGAAGGAAGGAAGGGCAGCGCGAGGCTGAAGCCGAGCGCGCCGCGCAGGAACATGCGACGGCTCACGCCTTCGGGGCGCGGATCGGCGGCGCGGACGGCGGCAGCGCGCGTGGTCTTGTTCGGTCTCATGGGTCTCCTACTCGAAGGAACGCGTCCGGAAGGCCGTGGAGAGGGCGATCGCGCGGAGCACGACGGCGAGATCGGCGCCGCCGTCGAGGGCCTTCTGGACGTCCGCGAGCCCGCAGCCGTCCTTGTCGAGGTCCTCCATGCGGGCGAACGTGTACCGGAAGTATTGGCGCGCGAAGCACGCGTGGAGCTTCGGGCTCTCGACGATGAGCTTCTCGAGGTCCGCTGCGCCCGACGACTCCGTCGTGTCGCCGGTGTTCACCTTCGGCACGCTCGTCGTGTCGATCGGCGCCGTGCCGACCGGGTTGCCCTTGTCGTCGAAGAGGATCTCTTGCGTGCGCAGCCGCCCGAGCGGATCGAAGTTCTCGGTCGCGTAGCCGAGCGGGTTGATCTGCACCGTGTGGCAGCCCGCGCAGATCCCCGTGTCGGTGAGGTTCTCGACCACCTGTCTCGTCGACGAGTCGGGCGAGAGCGGCGGCGGGTTCGCGGCCGCGTTGCCGGGCGGAGGCGCGATGTCGTCGCACAGGATCGCCTTTCGAATGAAGACACCCTTCATGATCGGGCGAGAGTCGATCGAGCCGGTCGCGACGAACGCGGGCCGCGTGAGCAGACCCACGCGCCCCGGCGCGTCCGGGGGCGCGCTCGCGCCGTCCCACGGGCTCACGCCGTAGACCGCGGCGACGTCGTCGGTCTTCGCGAACGATTTGCCGCTGAGGAAGAACGTGTCGAAGCTCGCCGGGGCGTCGAACGCGTAATACCGGGCCGCGTCGACGACCTCGTCGAGGTAGTGCGCGCGGGTGTCGGGGCCCGGCGTGAGATCGCCGCGGATCGCGTCGTAGGTCGGCGTGCCGATGCGCGCGTCCAGCGGGTCGAGCGTGGTGTTGCCGAGCCACTCGGCGAAGAACGTCGCGAGCGCGGCGCGCGTCCGCGGATCGGCGTACGCGCGCTCGACCTCGGCGCGATAGCCGGCGTCGGTCGAGAGCTCGCCGGACTTCGCCTTTTCGAGCAGCTCGTCGTCGGGGAGCGTCTGCCAGAAGTGGTACGAGATGCGCGACGCGAGCTCGTAGGGACCGAGCGGAGCGACCGTGCCGGGCACCGCGGGATCGCCGTGCTCGACGAAGAAGATCGATTCGGGCGCCGTGAGCAAGAGCGCGATCACGTCCGCGTAGTCCGCCGCCGTGTAGGGCGCCGAGACCGCGGGCTTCGAGTAGAAGGCGACGTCCTCGTCCGTCAGCGGTCGCCGGAGCGCGCGCTCCCCGAAGCGCTTCACGAACGCGGAGAGGCACGCGGCGTCGCTCGCGCCCGTCGCGCAGTCACCGACGACCTCCGCGAGGCGGGCGGGGCTCGACGTGAGCTCCTTGCCGGCTGCGGTCGCGACCGCGTAGATCCCGTCGGCGTGGCCCTGCTGCAGGGCCTGATCGAGGCTCGTGAAGTCCGCGTAGTGTTTGTCGGGACCCGTCGCGATGTCGTCGGGCAAGAGGGCGAGCGAGGACGCCAGCGCTTGCGTGATCGCGTCCGCGTCCGCCGGCGCGAAGGCGCGCACCAGATCGTTCACCGTGTTCGTGTACTCGGTGTGCGACAGCCGGCGCATCGGCAGCGCATCGGGGACCGCGTTGGCGTCGCAGACGAAGTGGGTCGGTGTGCTCTTCGGCGGGGTGGAGCCGTCGCCGCCGCCGATGTTGCCCGTGCACGCGCCGAGGACGATCGCCGATCCCCCGATCGACAGCGCCGCCAGGCGTTCCGCGCCTCGCCCGAACCCGCTGACCCGTCTGCCCATGCGTGTACGTACCCCGAGGCGCGCTTTCGGCTCAGGCGGGACGCAGAAAGTTTCTTCGCGCGTGCCCGAGCCGTTTCGAGGCGCTCGCGGTACCCACTCACCACCCGAAACCGGAGGCCTCGTGATTCGAACTCGGCTCGTCGGGGGCGCGCTCGTCCCCTTGCTCTTCTCGATCGCTTGCTCGAACGGCGCGACGTCCGGCGCAGGCGGGGGCGGGGGCGCGAACGCATCCACCGCATCGACCGGATCGTCTTCCGTGGCGAGCTCGGGCGCGATCGCCGCGACGACCGGCACCGGCGCGGGCGGCGCGATGCCCGCGGGCACGCCCACGTTCGTCGCCGCTGGCTACGATCTGCGCCGCCTCGTCTCGACGGACGGCTCGACGTGGAAGGACGACCAGTCCGATCCACCCGACCCGCTCGACAACATCGGCGACGGCATCGCGTTCGGTCGAGGCATCGTCGCCGTCGTCGCGCACTCGGGGTTGGTCACGAGCCACGACGGCGCGACGTGGACGAAGGTCGGCGCGCCGCTGCCGCAGGCGTGGCCCGGCCTCGGGGGAGGTCAGATCCTCTTCACCGGCGAGGCGTTCCTCGCGATCGCCGGCGCCGACAGCTACGACTCGCCCGACGGCGTGACGTGGACGAAGCACACGTCGAGCGCGGGCGCGACCCATTGGAAGGGGCTCGCTCAGGGCAACGGGCACTTCGTCGCCGTCGGCGACAGCAACGCCGCCGGGGGCGATCGCAAGGTCTCCGAGGACGGCGTCGCGTGGCACGACTACGTCGAGGGCGGTCCGGCGCTCCGTGCGCTCGCGTTCGGCGCTGGCGTGTTCGTCGCCGTCGGCGCGCAAGGGCACGTCGAGACGTCGAGCGACGGCGTCACGTGGGAGGACCACTCCGACCCGACCTACGGCGACGTCGAGAACCTGGTCTTCGCCGATGGATCGTTCCTCTTCTGCGCGTATCCGAAGTGCTTCACGAGCCCGGATGGCAAGAGCTTCACCGGGCACGACGCGGTGAGCCCGCCGAACGGGCCCATCACGCACGGGCTCGGGCTCTACGTCTCGGTGGTCTGGGAATCGAACATCCTGACGTCGCCCGACGGGCTCACGTGGACGCGCGTGTTCCAGGGCGCGAGCGGCACCCCGGCGCTCGCGTCGGTCGGCTTCGGCCTGCTCGGTCCGTGACCTCGCTCGGCCGAGGTGCGACCGGGTGGGTGTGCGCGAGAGAGACGTGACGCCGTGACTCTTGGCCGTCGTCCTTGTGGAGTCGTGCGCGGCGCCTCTATGCTCCACGCTCCCGGCTACATCGCAGCCCCGTGAGGAGATCGGCATGGCTTTGAGATTGGGTGACGTCGCTCCGGACTTTTCGGCCAGCACCACGATGGGGCCGATGCGGTTCCATCAGTGGCTCGGATCGAGCTGGGGCATGCTCTTCTCGCACCCGCGGGACTTCACGCCGATCTGCACGACCGAGCTCGGCATGGTGGCCAAGCTGAAGCCCGAGTTCGACAAGCGCGACGTGAAGGTGATCGGCCTCTCCGTCGATCCCGTCGACGAGCATCAGGTCTGGGCCAAGGACATCGCCGAGACGCAGGGCGCCTACCCGAACTTTCCGATCATCGCGGACGTCGACCGCCAGATCTCGTCGCTCTACGACATGATCCATCCGGCCGAGTTCAACACGCAGACCGTGCGCACCGTGTTCGTCATCGCGCCGGACAAGCGCATTCGGCTGATGATCACGTATCCGGCGAGCACGGGGCGCAACTTCGACGAGCTGTTGCGCGTCGTCGACTCGCTGCAGCTCACCGCCGATCACACCGTCGGTACGCCCGCGAACTGGAAGCAGGGCGAAGACGTCATCATCATGCCCACGGTCAGCGACGAAGAGGCGCGGCAGCGCTTTCCGAAGGGCATCAAGATCATCAAGCCCTACCTGCGCACGACCCCCGCCCCACGAAAGTGAGCGCGACGCGCGGGCAGTTCGCCCCTCGAGGCGCGCGCGTCGGCGTGCCGTCTCCGCGTCCGCTCAAGGCGCGGCGTCCTTCGCGCATCGGAACCCCGCCATCACGAGGCGAACGCGCGCCGGATGATGCACTCGGTTGGTCGCCCGCAGCCCGCGCGCTTCGTAGTTGAACGCGCCGCCGCGCAGGACGCGCTCGCACTCGTGGGGTAGGCCGTTGCTTCCGGTGAAGTGTCGCCGACCGCGCCTTCGCAGCTCGGCGAGCGCCTCCAGGATCTCCTCGCACGTGCCGGGGATGCCGCGGTCCGCGGTCTCGCGACGGTAGGCGTAGGGATCGTACTCGTCCTCGCACCACTCCCACGCGTTGCCTGCGAGATCGTCGTGCCCATAGGGGCCGCGGCCGAGCGGGTGCGTGCCGACGTCGTCGGTCGTGCTCTTCGGTTTTCCGAAGGGGCGCCCGTAGACGGCGCGCTCCTGGGTCGGCAACGCATCGCCCCACGGAAACATGCGCCCGTCGTCGCCGCGCTCGGCGCGCTCGAACTCGGCCTCGCGCGGGAGACGCTTGCCGGCCCACGCGCAGTAGGCCTTCGCGTCGGCGAAGCTCACGCCGATCACCGGCTGCCGAGGGCGCTGGAAGTCGGCGTCGAGGCCGGCGCGCACGCGGCTCGCCGCGCGGAGGTTCTTCTCGTGGCACGCGCCCGCCGCGACGCACCGCGCGTACGCCTCGTTCGTGACGTGGGTGCGATCGAGCCAGAACGAGGCGACCGAGACGGCGTGCGCGGGGCGCTCGTCCTCCTCGCCGCCCGCGTCGGCGCCCATCGTGAAGGTGCCGCCAGGGACGAACAGCATGTCGCCATCGGGCGAAGGGAGCGGCGCGCTCGCCGCGGGCGCGCTCGTGCCGGATCCGGTGGCGCTCGGCGTCGCGCTCGCGATCGCGGCCGTCGCGCTCGCGCTCGCGCTCGCTCCACGCGCGTCGGGGCGACACGACGCGATCACGAGGAACACCCAAGGCCAGCGCACCGCTCGGCACTATCGCGAGGCGCGCGTGAAAAGGAAAGTGAATCGCCCGAGGGCGCCCGCGCCGCCCCCGAAACGCAGGGACGCCACCGCGTCACCCACCCGAGAGGCAGCGCCCCGACGCGTCACGCGCGGAAATGCAGGAACGCCACCGCGCCGCCCGCCGCCGCGGCCACGAGGAGCACGGCGACGATCCACACGACGGCGCGGCCACGACGTTTCGGCGGAGGCATCCTCGCGAGCGGTGAGGGGCCGCCGTCGTCGAGCACCGTCGCGGCGAGGAGGCTCTGCGACGAACGGCGTGCGGCGTCGTCCGTCACCGTCGACGCGAGGCGGTTCGGCGGTCGCGTCCCGTCGTCTTGGACCGTCGCCTCGAGCCGGCGCTTCGACGCGGGATCGATCGAAGGGCCTCCGACCAGCGCAGCCATCCGCGCGGCGTTCGGCGTGTGATCGAGGCTCGCCGCGAGCGGGCTCCGAGCGCGCGCCCCGGGGGCTTCGGCGATGGCGGTCGGCGCCTCACCGAGGACGGCACGCGCGTCGCGCGCTCGGAAGGGCGCGCTCGACAGCGTCGGCAAGAGCGCGAGGAGCGCCTGGCGCATCTCGCTCGCTCGCGCGTAACGAAGCTTCACCGGCGCGGTCGCGCGCAGCAGCACGGGGCCGAGCGGCGACTGCGTCAGATCGGTCGGGAAGGGCACGGGCTTGCCTTCGATGCGCTCGGCGACCACCGCCACCGCCGATGGGCTCGGTCCGTAAGGGGACGCGCCGAGCAGCATCTCCGCGAGGACGAGCCCCACCGAGTAGAGATCGCTGAACGGCCCGAGCGGCTGCCCCGTGATCTGTTCGGGCGCCATGTAGATCGGCGTCCCCATCGACGTGCCCTCGCGCGTGAGCCCCATCGTGTTCGGCTTCAGCGACTTCGCGATGCCGAAGTCGAGCACCTTCACGGCCTCGCCCGAGACCGCCTCGGTGACCCCCTCCGCGCCCGACGACCGCGCCGCGCGCACGAGGAAGATGTTCGCGGGCTTGATGTCGCGGTGAATGACGCCCGCCGCGTGCGCCTCCTCGAGAGCCGCGAGCGTGTCGATCGCGATGGCCGCGGCGCGCTTCGGCGAGAGCGGACCCTCGCCGTGGATCACCGCGTCGACGCTGCGCCCGTCGTAGAGCTCGAACGCGATGAAATGCAGGCCGCGCGGATCGCTCCCCGAGTCGAGCACGCGCACCGCGCCCGGGTGGGAGATGCGGCTCGCGAGGTCCGCCTCGCGGCGAAAGCGCGCCTCGCCACCGGCCTCCGCCATCGCCGCGCTCGAGAGGATCTTCAGCGCGACCGAGCGAGGGAGCCGCAGATCAGCGGCCGCGAAGACCGCGCCGAAGCCGCCGCGACCGATGAGCCGATCGAGCCGGTACCTCTCCGCGACCACGCTCCCGAGCGGAATCGTCGACGGCTCCGCGATCACGGCGCGCCCCCTCGGCTCGTCCCCACCGGCGCGAGTGTAGCACCCTCCCTTCGAGGGATTTCCAGCGCTCTCTCGGAACCCGAGCGCGAAGGGGCTGTCGGAGGGCCGTGCACCGTCGGTGGAGGCGTCTCGTGGCGTGGCTGTCGTGGGCCCCGGCCATCGCGTCGTGCGGAGGCGCTCCGACCTCCGGCTCGCCGCGGCCGAACGAGCTCGTCGCGCCGCGATCGAGCGTGACGACGCGCGAAGACGCCGACGCGTCGGGAGCAGAGAGCGAGGATCGGCGCCCCCTCGCGACCGTCGACGTCGCGCCGACGCCGCCGACCGACGTCGCGTGCGTCCTCGGCGCGGAGAAGTTCTCGGGCGTGCTCGAGCTGCGCCCACGCGGGCCCGTCTATGCGCGTGTCTCCGAGGCGAGAGCGTCGCTCGCGCTGCCCCTCGGCACGGGCGACGCGAGCTACCTGACCATCGAAGGCCCCCTCACCGCGCACGGCTACGTCGACGCTCCGCGGCTCTTCTTGCGAGGTGCGACGCCGCTCGGTGGGTTCGTGTTGCCCTCGCCGAGCACCCCCGTCGACGTCGAGCCGATCGCGGAGGGGCGCATCGCCGTCTCGCTCGACGTGAGCTCGGTCTTCGAGGATCCGAAGCGCGTGCGCGACGAGGCGGCGTGCGATCTCGTGAGCTTCGTCGAGGGCACGTACGACGCGCATCGGGTCGCGGAGCCCCTCGAGAGCCATCGGACGGGCCTCCGCGCCTCGGCCAAGCTCGCGCTCGCCCCGGACGGCGCGCCGGTCGCGCGTCTGCGCCGGAGCCCCCGGGGCTCGGTGGTCATCGTCCGTGCGGTCGGCGCCACGCGCCAGATCGTCATCGACGCGGGGGGCTTCGTCGCGTTCGGCTGGGTCCCCGACGAGGCGATCGCGCCCCTCGATCTCGGCGCGAGCGGCGTGCTCCTCGGCCGCACCCAGGGGCGCTTCATGTCGGGTCACGACGCGCACCCGCGGCGCTGCGCGCACCCGCTCACCGTGCTCGCGGAGGTCGAGGGGGAGCGCGCCGAGATCGGCGAGCTCCGCGCGGGCGCGGCCTTCGTGCTCCCGCGGCGTCGCGTCGGGGAGGCCGAGGCGACCGCGCCGCGTCCCGGAGACGATCCTCGCTTCGAGGTGATGTGGCTCCCGGGATCGTCGTTCACGACCGTACCGGGCGCCCGCCTCCTCGTCCGCCGCGCCGATCTCGAGGGCTGCTAGAGCGCCCCGGCTTGGTGGCACTTGCCCGCGCGGATCGGCGGGATGGGGCTGCCATTGCAGAGGAGCCCCGGCGCGCAGTCGCGATCGTCTTCGCACGGCTCGTGCTCTTTCGCCGAGCGACGCGCCTGACAGTTGCCATTGCGATAGCCGCGGTTGCACGTCATGTCCCCGAGGCAGTTCTCGTCGCTGCTGCAGGGCTCGCCGGCCTTGCCCTCGTGCGGCGGCCGGCAGAACGGCGCGGGGAGCCCGGTGTTCTCCACCGAGCCCTTGGGGCATCGCCCTCGATCCTCGACGAGCGCCTCGTCACCGTAGCGGTGGCAGCCTAGGCCGAGGCCCGCGGCGCCGACCAACAGCGCCCCACACCAAACCGTTCGCATCGTCCTCCGAGGCGGGCCGCGCCCGCCGACCGAGCCCGATCCTAGCCGATTTTCCGGATCGACTTTTTTCTTCGCCGCGCTGTCGATCTCGGCCGGGGTCGTTCGACTCGAGGGTGGCGAACGAGCCGAGGATCCCGACCGGGACCCTCGGGGACGCCTCACCGGGCGCGCGCGCCCCACTTCTCGAGGAGCGATCGAACATGAGCAAGGTCTCGAACAACGCCGGGCGCTTCGTCTGGCACGAGCTCGTCACGGCGAGCCCCAAGGACGTTCTCCCCTTCTACGGCGAGCTGTTCGGATGGACGACCGCCGAGATGGATATGGGGCCGAACGGCAAATACACCCTCTTTCGCGCGGGCTCGGTCGACGTCGCGGGCACCATCGCTCCTCCGCCCGGCGCGAAGGTCCCGCCCTCGTGGCTCGGCTACTGCGCGGTCGACGATCTCGACGCCGCGCTCAAGGTCGCCACGACGAACGGCGGCAAGCTGATGAGCCCCACCGTCGACATCCCGAAGGTCGGGCGGTTCGCCGTCGTGATCGATCCCCAGGGCGCTGCGCTCGCCGCGATGCAGCCTCACGACGCGCGCAGCGAGGAGGAGGGACCGCGACCGGCGGGCCACTTCGCCTGGGACGAGCTGCTCGCGCAGGACCCCGAGGGCGCGCTCTCGTTCTATCGCGCGGTCTACGGCTACGAGAGCCGCGCGAACGATCTCGGCGCGATGGGCACGTACCACGTGCTCTCGAGCGGGGGACGCGAGCGCGCCGGCATCATGAAGGCCCCGATGCCGGGGCAGCCCTCGTCGTGGCTCTTCTACGTGAACGTCCCCGACGTCGACGCGGGGACGAAGCGCGCCGCCGCGCTCCGCGGCAGCGTGGTCGTCGCCCCCAAGGACATCCCGAACATCGGCCGCTTCTCGGTCGTGACCGATCCTGCGGGCGCGACCATCGCGCTCTTCAAGGCGTCGGCCGACATGAAGATGTGATCGCTCCGCGATCGTAGGCGCGCCCCGAGCGGCCATGCCCTCGCCGCTCGGGCCTGCGCGCGCCGCGACCTCAGAGGCAGAGCCGCGTCTGGAGCACGAGCGGAGCGAGCGGCGTCTGGTTGAAGTCGAACGCGTTCATCAGATCGTTCGCTTGGCCGTCCTGCGCGGCGGGATCGATCGTCGAGAGCGCCGGCGCGCCGAACACCCGCTCGATGAACCGCGGAATGCTGGCTTGCTCCGAGACTTCGCTGAAGATGTATCCGGGCTTCGCGTAGGGCGAAATCACGATGAGAGGCAATCGGAAGCCGAGCCCGTAGGGGTGAGCCGCGTCGCCGCCGTATTGGCGCGGCGGCGGCACGTGATCGTACCAGCCGCCGAAATCGTCCATCGTGAACAGGATGGCCGTCGACTTCCAATAGTCGCTTTGCATGATCGCGTTGATGTTGTCGACGGTCCAGTTCTCCCCCGCGCAGACCCCGCCCACCGCCGGGTGCTCGTCCGCGAGATCCTGATCGACCAGCCAGACCACGTTCGGCAACGTGTGATTCTGGATGTCCGACTTGAACTGGGACGCGTTGACGATGTGAGCGCACTGGGCGGGCACGTTGCGAATGGGGCTGATCGCGTCGAACATCGACCAGATCTCGGTGAGGATGTAGAAGCTCGTGCCGTAGAACTTCCACGACGTGCCCTGCGGGAGGACGTCGGGGACCGACGGGATGTTGAAGCAGGGGAAGACGTCCTTCTGCGTGGCCGAGCCGCCGTCGAGGATCGTGACGAGGGTCGAGGGATCCTGATCGCAGCCCCAATACGGATGGAGGATTTGCGTGTTGGGGTTGCCGATCGCCCAGCCGGCCTGCGCCGCGAGCACGAACGTGTGCCCCGGGAAGCTCGGCCCGAGCACGTTCGCGAAGAAGTGATCGCCGAGCGTGAAGTGCTGCGCGTAAGCCCAATAGTTCGGGATGTCGGCCTGGCCGTATTGGGCCCAGGCGAGCTTGTCGTTGTTCTGATCCGAGCCCGACACGTCCTCCCAGCCGTTCATCTGGCCGCCGTTCCAATCGGTCAGCGCGCAGGAGTGGGCGTGACACAGATCGCGCGGCGTGCTGTCGGGCGCGTGCGGGCACGGGAAGGTGGAGCCGTTCTTCAGCGTGCACACGGTCGTGCCCGCGGCGCCGGGGAAGCTGCCGAAGTAGTTGTCGAACGTGTGGTTCTCTTTGACGATGACGATGACGTGATCGATCGGGAGCGGCGCGCCGCCACCGCCGCCGCCGCCGCCCGTGCCCGTCCCGGTGCTCGTCGATCCGGTGCCGACGCTCGTCGACGTCCCGGTGCCGCTCGCTCCGCCGCCCGAGGCGCTGGTCGTCGCGCCCTTCCCGGAGGAGGTCGTCGAGGTCGGCGCGCCTCCCGAGCCGCCTCCACCCGCGCCGTCCTTGGCGTCTCCCGAGCAGGCGGCGAGCAGCGCCGCGACCGAACCAGCGACCGTGAGCTTCGAGGCGTACGACATCGAGCCGCATCGTAAGCACAGCTCGACGCGCGAGCCCACGCCGTTTTCCGAGGCCCGTGCTCGTGCGACGCGGCGGGTCAGGCGGCGCGGCCGAGGGCCGCGACGATGATGTCGAGCGCGATGGGCTTCTCGACCCACGTGAGGTTCGGCGGGGTCTCGGCGGGGGGGCGATGGCCGCTGATGACCACGCAGCGCGTCCCCGGGTGGGCGGCGTTCGTCCTCTCGACGAGCTCGAGCCCCGTCATGCCCGGCATCACGTGGTCGGTCACGAGCGCGTGATAGAGCGCCGCGCCGAGCCTCGCGAGCGCTTCGGCGCCGGTCGCGCAGACGTCGACCACGTAGCCCTCCGCCTCCAAGAGTCGAGCGAGGACCCGCCTGGTTCGTTCGTCGTCGTCGACGATCAAGATGCGTGCAGCCATGCGCGTTGCTGGTGTCCATTCATGCACGGAGCGTTCCCCCGCCGCCAGCGGCTTTTGCGGTGTCGTGAGGGCGCAAGGTCTGCGTGGGCGTGCAGGCCTTGCGCGCCGGTCATCCCCGCGGATGGTAGAAGCCCTCGCACGCCGCGCAGAGGGCGTGGCTCACGTTCGCCGGCCGGTCGCGCAGCCAAGCGGGGACCCAATGCCACGCCGTTCGCTTCGGGACGCGCACGCGCCGGCAGTTGCTGCACGCGACGACGAGCCCGTCGTCTCCCCGGTAGACGTCGAAGGGCAGGTGCGGCTCGCGGTCGTGAGGTCGCTCGACGAGCGGCGCGTGGGTGAGGAGCCAGCCCGCGCCGTCGAGCGGGAGCGCGCGCAGCCGGAAGAGGCGCAGCACGTCGGCCGACGAGCACTCGTAGTCGATCTCGTAGATCGCCCCGCGAGCGAGGTGATCGTCGAAGGTCTCGCGCAGTACCGCGCGAAGCGTCCCCGCGACGCCGTCGAAATAGCACGTCCCGATCCCGTGGCGATCGGCGAGGCGCGGCGCGCCGTTGTCCGTGGCGAAGCGATCCCAAGCGCGGTTCTTCCAGAGGATCGTGCCCTCGCGATCGAGGTGCACGATCGTCGACTCGTCCTCCTCGAGGGCGTCGAGATCGAAGCGGTCACCGAGCGTCGGAGCTTCGCGACCCATGTCGATCACGTTACCGGGTCCGAGCCGGGCCGTCTCCGGGGTACGCGGCGCGCGTCAGAGATTCGCGCGGAGCTCGGGCGCGCGCATCTTCCAGAGGAAGCCGTCGAAATAGAAGTGCGCCATCGAATGCCAGATGGTGAACGAGAACATCCACGTGCCGAGGCCGATGTCGAGGAGGCGGAGCCGCCCGTCGTGCAGCCCGAAGTCGCGACCGTGCGAGACGAAGAAGTAGCTCCCGCCGATCACGAGCGAGAAGAGACCGTAGGCGAGCCACGGGTGCGTGAGCAGCCGCCCGAGCAGCGGCTTCGCGGGCGAGGGGTTCGCGTAGCGCCTGCGCAAGAACGCCCAGACGAACACGCAATACTCCACGGCGTGCGAGAAGCCGTACGCGATGTAGACCTTGATCGGGCTGAGGAAGAGGAAGCAGCCGTTGAGCGCGACGAGCGAGAGCCCCATCGCGAGGCGAGGCCAGGTGCGCAGCCGATCGGCGCGCCATTCGTAGCGGACGAAGATCGCGATCGACGCCGCGGCGAGGAGGCCCGCGAACGGGAGCGCGAGAGGGCGCGCCCGCGTGAGCCCGTCGAGCAGCGGCAGGATGTACTGCGTCACGTTCCGGTGGATCGTGCCGAGCAGGCCGCGCTGCGAGGGCGCGAGGTAGAGCGCGACGAACGGAAACGATCCGAAGATGAGGAGCCGATCGGCCCACGCGGGCGTGCGCCTCTCGAGCGGAACGGCGGACTTTGCCGCGTACATGCGCATGATGCCGAACTTCTGCATGAGCGTGTGCCACACGTTCCAGAGCGCCGCGACGGCGCCCACGACGCCGACGAGCCCGGCCCCGGTCACGGGGCTCGCGTTGAGCGGGACGTCGGCGAAGGCGAGCGATCCCACGCCGAGCGCCGCGACGATCGCGCCGCCGGCCGCGAACGGGATCGCGACGCGCGAAGCCCTCTCCGCGTCGCTCCGGCGGACCTCACGCGCGACGAGCGCGGTCACGAGCGCGAGCCCGACCGATGCCGCCGCGCTCGCGCGCGCGTGGTCGGCGCCTGAAAAGAGACCCGCCGCTCCCATGACCACGAGCGCGACGAACGCGAGCGCGACGACGACGAGCGACGACGCGCGGAAGCGGTGGGCCCGGCGATCGGCCACCACCGTGAACGACACGAGGACGACGCTCGACGAGAGCAGCGAGAGCTCGGCGGGCCGCAGGAACCCCGGCGCGGCCCGCCACGACCACGCGAGCGCCGAGCCCACGAAGCCGATCATCAAGAGCGCCATGAAGAGCGAGAAGCGCGTCACGTGCTGCGAGAACACCTGCCGATCGAGGTAGACGTACGGCATCGTGTAGTGCCGGTGCATGAAGCTCACCGACATGCCGAACGCCCACAGCCCGAGGTAATCGCGCGGGTGTCGGTCGCCCGCGAGCGCCAAGGGCACGAGGATCCAGAGCCAGCTCAGCTGGTAAGCGAAGAGATCGACGAATGGCGAGATGTGCCAATGCCGTGAGGGCTTGTCGACGGGCGGCACGATGCGCTCGCGCCAGCTCTCGGTCCGAGGGGCCTCTTGGGGGCTCGCGGCGACGGCGTCCATCCTCGCTTCGATAAACGACGCTCTCCGGCGGCGCAACGAGCGTTCCGACGTGAGGGCTTCTTCATGGCCCCCGCCGACGCGACGAAGCGTCACGACGCGCGGCGCGTCCCGGGCGCGTGCTCACGCGCGAAAGGGCAGGTCGAGCTCCGGGTACCGCCGGAAGATGCCCGACTCGTTGAAGGGGAGTCGCCGCTCGGACGCGAGGTAGGCCTTGAGCCGCTTGCGCTTCGCCACGCGGTTCCGCAGCTCGACGAGGCGCGGGACCGAGGGCGAGATCGCCTTCATCGCCTTCGGGAACGCGTAGCGGAGGCCCTCGACGACCTGGAAGAGCGAGAGGTCGACGTAGGAGTGTCTTCCCCCGAGCGCGTAGCCGCCGCCGCGCTCGACCGTGCGCTCGAAGTACGAGAGAAACTTCTCCAGGCGGTGCGAGAGGAAGCTCCGCGTGCGCGCGACGGCCTCCGGCTTCTGATCTTCGTAGTAGAGCGCCGACGAGATGGGGTGGTGCGTGTCGTGCACCTCGGAGACGAGGTCCATCACGGTCATCTGGAGCTGATTCGCCGCGAGGCGCGTGGCCTCGTCCGCGTCGACGAGGCCGAGGCGCGGCGCCAGGTAGAAGAGCACGTTCGACGTCTGCGCGAGGACGAGCCCGTCGTGGCGCAGGATCGGAGGCGCGAACGGCGCCGGTCCGCTCTTCCCCGCGCCGGCGACGATGGCGAGGAGCTTCTTCATGCCGCCCGTGCCGCGCGCGACGTCGACGTACTCCGCGCCCGCGTCCTCGAGGGCCAAGCGGACGAATTCGCCGCGTCCTTGCAGCCCGGGCCAATAGAAGAGCTCGTAGGCCATGTTCGTCTCCGCGCCTCGTGGTCAATGACAGGTCGAGTAGAGCGCCGGTAACGCCCAATTCCACGTCGGCGCGGTGATCTTCGGGTAATACATCACGAACGAGCAGCACATCTCGTCCTCGGTCTTTTCGCCGAAGCTCACGGTCGCGTCGGTCGTGTTGTCCCAGGCGCAGCGCGTCTCGACGACGTCCCCCGGCACGAGCGCGTCGTCGATGGGGATCCAGCTCTGCTCGCCGAAGTTCCAATGGGCCTGCGTGCCGAGGTCGACGGTCGCCGCGCCCCCTTGGACGTGCGACACCGTCGTGATCGACGTGCCCAGCCGGTGCATGTGCGGAAACGCCGCGAAGAGGTGCGTCGACGCGCCCCACGAGGGCACGGCGATGGAGCAATCGAGCGTCGTCGACGCGTGCGGCGGGAGCTCAATCTGCGTCGTGCCGAACGCCATGACGTCGGCGTCGTTCGGGCGCAGTTGATCCGTCGTGCACAGATCGAAGCCGCTGGCGTCCGCCGCGACGGCCTCTTGCGTGGGATTCGAGTAGTGGACTTGGACGACGAAGTGCGTCGTCGCGTCCTCGGCGAAGCCGGCCTCTTTGGGCATTTCGAAGCTCGACGCGCCGGGCGCCCACCCGAAGACCACACGCCAAGCCGCGGATCCTCCGAGGGGGCAGACGGCCGGCACCGGGCTCACCGCGGTGTCCGATTGCAGGAGCGAGACGTGGTGAACGATCGCCTTCTGATCGATGCGCGGGGCGAAGGCGATGATGTGGCGCTTCGGTCCGGGCGGGGCCTCGAATCCATAACAGACGTAGGCCTCCGAGACGCCGCCGGGCAGCGTGAAGGGGGAGGCCGGAGCGACGTGCGTGTCCGGCGTGCACGACAGGGCAGGGCCCGCGCCGCCGCTGCCCGCGGCAGGCGCGCAATCGCCCGCGGGAGCGCCCGCTGCGGCGAAGGCGTCGAGCGTCGCGAGGTCGGCGGACCCGAGGCGCGGGTTGGGCGCTTGCGGCATGGGCCTCGCGTCGTCGTGAATGCGCGCCACGACGCCGTCGATCACCTTCTTCCCCGGGTCCGAAGGGAGCGGCGCGACGAGGTCGGCGCGCGACACGAGCGCCATGGGCGCGCCGAAGGCGAGCGTCGCGCCGTGGCACGTGCGGCAATGCGTGGCGAAGATCGCGTCGACGTCGCAGGGCAGGCCCTCGCCGGGCAGGGAGGCGCCCGTCGAGGCCCCGTGGCCCGCGCCTCCGCCACCGCCGCGGCCGCCGCCACCGAGGCCGCTCGTGCATCCGAGCGCGCACGCCGCGAGCATCACTGCGACCGGCGTCCCCGCCGCGAGCCATCGAGACATCGAGCCCCCTACTTCTTCTTCGTGTCGAGCCGCGCGCGGAGGCGCGTGAGCGCGACGTCGACGGCCTTCGGGTTCTTCGCGCAGCCGCGCGCTTGGATGTCCATGGCCGTCACCGCTCGCCCGTCCCCTTCCTCCACCGCGCGGTCGAGCGCCGCAAGCTTCTCCGCGCACGATCCGTCGTGCAGCACGAACGCGACGCGGAGCGCCGGAGAGGCGCCCTGCATCACGGCTTCGTCACGCAGGAGCGCGGCCGCTCGCGAAGCGAAGGGCGCCTTGCCTCCCGTCTCGACGAACGCGTAGAGGAGATCCGGTCCGCACGCCGCCGTCGCGACGGCGCGCCACGCCTCGTCCCCGCGCGCGGCCTTCTTCCTCGACAGCGCTCCGAGCGCGCTCGAGAGCGTGCTCGCGGCGTCCTTGTCGCACGCCGCCTGGGGCGCGCTCGCGACGAACGCGATCGTCGCCTCCGCCAGATCGTCCCACCCGTCGTCGCGGATGTCGTCCTTCACGCGCGCGCGGAAGGCGCCGAGATCGGCGCCAGGCGCGCTCGAGGCGCTCGGGGTCGGCGCCCCCGACGCCGACGCGCTCGGGATCGGCGTGTCGATCGCGGCGGCCGACGCGGACGCCGAGACGGGCGCCTCCGCGCTCTCACGCGCCGAAGCGCTGGCGGCTTCGGAGGAGGTCGTTCGCTCGCTGCGAGCCGTCGCGGCCGCGGACGGCGCCGGGCCCGAGGCGTGGTCGCTTCCTCCGCGCAGGAGCGCCACGCCGACGCCGAGCACCGCGAGCGCCCCGAAGACCGCGACGTACGAGAGCGCGCCGCTCTTCTCTCTCTCGCGCGCCGCAAGGGGCTCGCTCGGCGACGTGACCTCGGCCGCCGCCGGTCTCTGCTTCTTCTTCGGCTTCTTCTTCGCGCGCGTCGGATCGGCCCGCTCTCCGGCTCGGTCCTCGACCCCGGCGTCCTCTCCGCCCGCCTGCGCTGCCGGTCCCTTCGGCTCGCTCGCGGGCGCCGGCGGCGGCGCACTCGCGACGAGCACCGACGAGGGCGGCGCTTCGACGGGCTCGGGCGGCGCGATGCTCGCGCTCGGCATCGCGCGGTCGAGCGCCGCGATGGCCTCCGCGGCCGTCTGGTAGCGCTCGTCGAAGTCCTTGTGGAGCAGCCTCTGCACCGCGGCCTCGAGCTCCGCCGGCACGACGACCCCCGGCGCGCGCGTCGCGATCGGCGGGGCCGGGGCGTGCCGTTGCTTGGCGAAGAGCTCGGCGTCGCTCTTCGCGTCGAACGGGTGCTTGCCCGAGAGCATCTCGTAGAGGATCACGCCGAGGGCGTAGAGGTCGGCGCGCGCGTCCACGAGCTCCATCCCGAACGCGGCCTCGGGCGCGAGGTACTCGATCGTCCCGAAGATCACGCCGCGCGCCGTGAGCCGCGAGTCCTCCTCGGCCTCGTCGTCGGGAAGCGACGAGATGCGCTGGTTGTCGACCTTCGCGAGCCCGAAGTCGACGACCTTCACGAAGTCGTCCTCGGCGAGCATCACGTTCCGCGGCTTCAGATCGCGGTGCACGATCCCGCGCGCGTGGATGTGCCCGAGCGCGACCGCGATCTGTCGCGCGATGAGCACCGCGCGCTCCGCGGGGAGAGGCGCCTCGCGATCGATCACGTCGCGCAGGTTCGCCCCCTTCACGTACTCCATCACGAGGTAGCGCGTGCCGTCGTCGAGGTCGCCGAAGTCGGTCGCGCACGCCACGTTCGCGTGCGACACCTGCGCGCCGGCGAGGGCCTCGCGCTCGAAGCGCATCACGAGCTCGGGGTGGTCCTCCACGTCGGGGTGCAGCGCCTTGATGGCGACGCGCTTCTTCAGCTTGAGGTGACGACCGAGGTACACGGTGCCCATCGCGCCCGCCGCGAGGACGCGATCGATGTGGTAGCGCCCGTCGATCGTGCGCCCCACGAGCGCCTCCGCCCGCTCCTTCGCCTTGTCGTCTGCGCTCGAGCCCATCCCGATCCGGGGGCGATGCTACCGCACCGTGAGGTGGTTCCGCGCGAGGCACCGTGATTTCGTCTCGCATCTCGGCTAAGAGCGGCCCGTGCTCACCCTCCTCAAGGACGCCGACGTGTACGCGCCCGAGCCGATCGGCCGGCGCGATCTGCTCGTCGGCGGCGGCGCGGTGCTCGCGATGGCGCCGTCGATCGCCGCGCCGGACCTGCCCGGCTGCGAGGTCTGCGACCTCGCCGGCGCGCGCGTCGTCCCCGGGCTCATCGACGCGCACGTCCACCTGACCGGAGGTGGAGGGGAGGCGGGACCGAAGACGCGCGTGCCCGCGGTGCTCCTCTCCGAGCTCGCGCGCGCCGGCATCACGACCGCCGTCGGCGTGCTCGGCACCGACGGGACGACGCGTCACGTCGAAGCCCTCGTCGCCGCGACGCTCGCGCTGCGCGACGAGGGGCTCAGCGCCTATTGCTGGACCGGGAGCTACGAGCTCCCGCTCCTCACGCTCACCGGCAAGGTCCGCTCGGACATCGCCTTCGTCGATCCCATCCTCGGCGTCGGTGAGCTCGCGCTGAGCGATCACCGCTCCTCGCAGCCGACGTTCGACGAGCTCGTGCGCGTCGCCTCGGATTGCCACGTGGCCGGGCTCTTGAGCGGAAAAGCAGGTGTGTTGCACCTGCACATGGGAGATGGAAAGCGGGGACTCTCGCTCGTCGAGGCGGCGCTCGACGTCACCGAGCTGCCCGCGCGGGTGTTCTACCCGACGCACGTGAACCGAAAGACGCGGCTCATGGAGGAGGCGATCGCCCTCACGAAGCGCGGCTCGACGGTCGACGTGACCGCGTTCCCCGTCGAGGAGGGCGAGGACGCGCTCTCCGCGCCCGACGCCGTCGTCCACTTCCTCGCGAGCGGCGCGCCGCGCGACAAGATCACCGTCAGCTCCGACGGAGGCGGCTGCTTGCCGACCTTCGACGCGGAAGGTCGGCTCGTCACGATGGATGTCGGTCGCCCAGGAGCCGTCGCCGAGACGCTCGAGATCCTGCTCCAGCGCGGCATGGCGCTCGAGGACGTGCTCCCGGCGTTCACGAGCAACGTCGCCTCGCTCTTGCGGTTGTCGCACAAAGGGCGCATCGCGATCGGCGCCGACGCGGATCTCGTCGTGCTTGACGAAACCCATCGCATACGCGACGTCATGGCCCGCGGACGCTTCCTCGTCCGCCAGCGCGTGTCGACCGTCCTGGGGACGTTCGAGCGCGCGAGCTCGAAGGCGACCCCATGAGCCCAGCGAAAGTCGAAGTCGATCGAAGGCGCGGTTACATCATCCCGATCGGCGGGGCCGAGGACAAAGAGGGCGCCGCGAACGTGCTGCGCCGCTTCCTCGAGGTGGGCGGCCAGGAGCGGCCTCGCGTCGTCGTCATCCCCACCGCGTCGAGCCTCGAGGAGACGGGCCGAAAGTACGAGAAGCTCTTCAAGAAGCTCGGCGCCGACGAGGCGAAGGCGCTGCCCTTCGCGACGCGCGACGACGCCACCAAGACCGAGTGGATCGACTACATCGACCGCGCCGACGCGATCTTCATCACCGGCGGCAACCAGCTCCGCTTGACCACGATCTTGGGCGGGACGCCGGTGGCCAAGGCGATCCGTCGCGCCAACGCGCGCGGCGTCACCGTGGGCGGCACGAGCGCGGGCGCGGCGATCCTGAGCGAGCACATGATCGCGCACGGCGCCGAGGGGCACACGCCGCACGCCGGCAAGGTGGCGCTCGTGCCCGGCTTCGGGCTCACCAATCGCATCCTCATCGATCAGCACTTCCGGCAGCGCGATCGCTTGGGTCGCCTGCTCACCGCGCTCGCCTACAACCCATTCGCGGTCGGCGTAGGGCTCGACGAGGACACGGCGGCGTTCATCGATCACGACCGCAAGCTCACGGTCGTCGGCACCGGGGCCATCACGATCGTCGACGCCTCCGAGCTCACGCACTCGTCCATCGCCGAGACGAAGGAGGGGCACCCCGTCTGCATGACGAACGTCCGCCTCCACGTCCTCATCGAGGGTGGCTCGTTCGATCTCGAGACCCGCAAAGCCAAGGCGGGCCCGCCGCATTGACGGCGGCGCGATCGCGGGGGCTCGGCGTCCCGCGCGTCGACCTGCTATGGTGCTCGCCCGATGAGACTCGGGATCGGCATTCTCTCGTTCGTGGGCGTCGTCGCCGTCGGCGTGGGCTGCGGTGGCTTCGGCAACACGAGCCTCGGCGTGCCGCACGAGGATCCGGAGCCGATCGGGAGCGCGCCCTGGGAGCAAGAAGAGCGCGCGCGCGACGCCGACGAGACCAAGCCGTCCACCCCCGAGGAGCTCCGGGCGCGGAGCGCCGCGCGCAAGAAGCGCCGTGCGCGTGACGCGAGCCCCGCGACCTCCGCGTCGGCGACGCCGCCGGCCCCACCGGCTCCACCGGGGCCGACGGAGAGTCCCGCGTCGAGCGCGCCGCCGTCGCCGCGCCCTTCCGCCGATGCGGCGCCCGTCGAGAGGTCCGCGGACGCGCCGCTCTTCGAGAACCTGGACTTGGTGTTCGGCGACGCGCCCCGCGCGCTCGACGCGCGCGAGCGTGACGGTCTCCGCACGCTCGCCGAGAGCCTGAAGACCGAGCCGCTCGTGACGCTCGCGGCGCACGCGAAGAGGAAGGAGCACGCCGAGGGGTGGCTCGCCATTCACAAGAAGCTCCTCGTCGACGCGGGCGTGCGCGCCGACAAGATCGTCACCGAGGTGTGCATCGAGAACGCGGGGCTCACGCACACGGTGATCGCGCGCGGCAAGGTCGACTGCGACGGGCACTGAGCTCCTCGCGATCCCCCAGTCCGCTCCCACGAACCTCTCGGCTGCGCTCGGTGACCGAACGGTGACCGAGCGCACACCGGGCGGTGAGCGAGCGTGCGTAGGCTCTCGCCATGTCCTCGACGATGTCGCGCGCGCGTCGCGCCCTCCCGACCCTCCTCCTCTCGGCCGCCCTCGTCGTTGCGTCGTCGTGCGCGCCGCACGCCGAAGTGCATCACGCGCCGGCCCCGGTCGCGCCGCCGGTCTCCGCCTCGGCGCCCATCGCTCCGGCGCGACCCGATCCGCTCGGCGACGCGGAGCTCGCCTACGATCTCACGCGTGGGGCCGACGGCTCCATCACCGTCGAGATGACGTTTCGAGGTGAGGACGACGGGCGCACCGAGATCGCGCTTCCGTCTTCGTGGGGCGGGCAGAAGGAGCTCTACCGCGAGCTCGTGGGGCTCGCGGTGGTGAGCCCCTCCGCGACGCTCGAGGCGGGCGACGCGCCCGATCGACGCGTCGTCGTGCATCGGCCT
Organism: uncultured Polyangiaceae bacterium; assembly: GCA_964467935.1. Classification (GTDB taxonomy): domain Bacteria; phylum Myxococcota_A; class Polyangia; order Polyangiales; family Polyangiaceae; genus CAYYKK01. Next base: position 10,905 of record CAYYKK010000002.1, on the reverse strand, counting down.
GGGGACGTCGTGACGCTCCGCTACGCGTTCGCGCCGAAGCCCGAGCCCACCGAGGTCCCCGACGGGAACACGTATCGGCCGCTCGTCACGGCGAATTGGTTCCATTTCATCGGCCACGCGCTCTTCGCGACGCCGCGCTGGGAGGACGCGCCCGCCCGTCGTCTCCGTCTCCGCTGGCACGGCCTGCCGCCCGACGCGCACCTCGCGAACAGCTTTGGCGTCGACGAGCGCGAGCAGCGCTTCGATCGGTCGCTCTCCGAGCTGCGCCACGCGGTCTACGTCGGCGGCGACTTCCGCGTGGGGCGCGTCGACGTCCGCGGCAAACCCGTGTTCGTGGCGATGCGGGGGCGCTGGGGCTTCTCGGACGAAGACTACTTGTCGCTCGTCGGCCGCATCGTCGACGTGGAGCGCTCCTTCTTCCACGACGACGACTTCGATCGCTTCCTCGTGACGCTCATCCCGAGCGGGACGGGCTGCTGCAGCTACGGTGGGACCGGCCTCACCGACTCGTTCGCGACGTTCATCGCGTCGAATCTCCCAGTCGAGCGCCGGCTCGAGCACCTCCTCGCGCACGAGCTCTTCCATACGTGGAACGGTCGGCGCATCGGGCGGAAAGAGCCCGAAGAGCTCGTCTATTGGTTCTCCGAGGGGTTCACCGATTACTACGCGAACCTCCTCCTGCTCCGCTCGGGCATCGAGACGCTGCCCCAATACGTCGCGGCCTACGACGACACCTTGCGCGGCTACTTCCTCTCGCCGGCGCGGAACGCGAAGAACGCCGCCGTGCGCACGTCGTTCTGGAGCGATCGCGCGGTCGAGCGCTTGCCCTACCAGCGCGGCGCGATCTTCGCGCACGAATGGAACCTGAAGATCCGCTCGGCGCCGGGCGGGCACTCGATCGACGACGTGATGCGCGATCTCTTCCTCGAGGCGAAGGAGCACGACACGGTCGTCTCGGACGAGGAGATCGACACGCTCGCGCGCCGCTACCTGCCCGGCGGCGTCGCGGAGGATCTCGCGCGGTACAACGACGCGGGCGAGACGCTCCACGTCTCGAAGGGCGCGCTCGGCCCGTGCGTGTCGCTCTCCGAGGCGTCGATCGGGGCGTTCGATCTCGGCTTCGACGAGGCGATGACGAACGGCGAGCTCGTCGGCGTCGTGCCGGGCGGTCCCGCCCATCGCGCCGGTGTCCGTGACGGGATGCGCGTCGTGCGCTCGAAATGGAGCAGCGATCCGACGAAGCCCGTCGAGCTCACGATCGTCGAGGGCCCGAAGCGAGAGAAGCGCGTCATCACCTACCTGCCGCAGGGCAAGCGGATCCGCGTGCCGCAATACCACCTCGACGAGCGCCGCTACGCCCGCGATCCGGCCGGGTGCGAGGCCTTCCTGCGCGGCCTCTGAGCCGACGGGGCCGGGTTCGTCGAGGCACCCTCTAGCGCGCCCCTCGTTTCGTCTCTGTTTCGTCGCGCCTCGGCGCGCGGCCCGGGCTCGTCCGGCGTCCGTCGCCGTTGTCGTGGTGCTCGCCGCGCCGCTATAAAGGCGTTTCGATGCAAGTCCTCGAGCGACGGATCTACCGCGGGCCCAGCCTCTACGCGCACTTCCCGGTGATGCGCCTCACGATCGATCTCGGGCCGCTCGAGGCATGGCCGAGCGCCAAGATCCCGGGGTTCAACGAGGGGCTCCTCGCCGCGCTGCCGAGCCTCGAGGCGCACACGTGCTCGTTCGGGACCGCGGGTGGGTTCGTCCGTCGGCTCACCGAGGACGGCGGGACGTGGCTCGGCCACGTGCTCGAGCACGTCGCGATCGAGCTGCAGCAGCTCACGGGCGCGAAGGTCGTCTTCGGCAAGACGCGCGGCGAGGGCGCCCCGGGCCGCTACCACGTCGTCTACGAGTACGAGGAGGAGCGCGTCGGGGACGCGGCGGGCGATCTCGCGCTGAAGCTCATTCGGAGCCTGTTGCCCGTCGATTTGCGGCCGACCGAGGTGGACGCGGCGGACGCCGTGTTCGACTTCCAGAAGGAGCTCGTCGAGCTCATCGACTACGCGCAGCGCCGCCAGCTCGGTCCGTCGACCGGCTCGCTCGTCCGCGCCGCCGAGGCGAGGGACATCCCGTGGATGCGCCTCAACGACTACAGCCTCGTGCAGTTCGGACACGGCAAATACCAGAAGCGCATCCAAGCCACGGTCACGAGCGAGACGCGTCACATCGCCGTCGAGATCGCCTCCGACAAAGAGGAGACGAACCGCATCCTCGGCGATCTCGGCCTCCCCGTGCCGCGCCAGCGCGTCGTGCGCTCGGTCGACGGCGCCGTCTCGGCGGCGGAGCGGCTCGGCTGCCCGGTCGTGCTAAGGCCCCTCGTCGCGAACCACGGCCGCGGCGTGTCGCTCGATCTGAAGACGGCGGACGAGGTGCGCGTCGCGTTCGACAAGGCGAGGGAGCACGCGCGCAGCGTCGTCGTCGAGAACTACCTCGCGGGCTTCGACCACCGCATGCTCGTCGTCGGCGGCGAGCTCGTCGCGGTCGCGAAGCGCGTCCCCGGGCACGTCGTCGGCGACGGCGCGCACACCGTCGCCGAGCTGGTCGAGATCGTGAACTCCGATCCGCGCCGCGGCATCGGCCACGAGAAGGTGCTCACGCGCATCGAGCTCGACGCGCAAGCCGATCGGCTCATGGCGAAGCGCAACGTGACGAAAGACACGGTGCTGCCGGCCGGCGAGACGCTGTTCCTCCGTGGCACCGGCAACCTGTCCACCGGCGGCACGGCGATCGATCTCACCGACGTCGTCCACCCCGACAACCGCGACATGGCGGTCCGCGCCGCGAAGGCGATCGGCCTCGACGTGTGCGGCGTCGACTTCATCACGCCCGACATCTCGCAGAGCTACCGCGAGGCCGGCGGCGGGATCTGCGAGGTGAACGCGGCGCCCGGCTTCCGCATGCACGTCGCCCCCACCGAGGGCAAGCCGCGCGACGTCGCGGGGCCCGTGATGGACATGCTCTTCCCCGCCGGCACGCCCACGCGCATCCCCATCGCCGCGGTCACCGGAACGAACGGCAAGACCACGACGAGCCGCATGCTCGCTCACATCCAGAAGATGAACGGGTTCTGCGTCGGCCTCGCGACGACCGACGGCGTCTACATCGACGGCGAGCGCACCGTCGCCGGCGACATGACCGGGCCCCAGTCGGCGCAGATGGTCCTGCGCGATCCGGACGTCGACCTCGCCGTCCTGGAGACGGCGCGCGGCGGGCTCCTGCGCGCCGGCATGGGCTACCGCTCCTGCAACGTGGGCGCGGTGCTCAACGTCAGCGCCGATCACCTCGGGCTCGCCGGGATCGACACGCTCGAGCAGCTCGCCGAGGTCAAGCGCATCGTGGTCGAGGTCGCGCGCGACTGCGCCGTCCTCAACGCCGACGACATGCAGTGTCTGCGCATGGCGGATCACACCAAGGCGGCGCGCATCGCCTACGTGACCATGAATCCGCGGCACGAGCTCGTCCGCCAGCACCTCCGCGCGGGCGGCCTCGCGGCGGTGCTCGAGGAGGGCATCAACGGTCACATGATCACCCTCTACGACAAGGGCAGTCACCTGCCCTTGCTCTGGACGCACCTCATCCCCGCGACGCTCGAGGGCAAGGCGATGCACAACGTGCAAAATGCCATGTTCGCGGCGGTGATGGCCTATGCGATGGGGGTCCGCGTCGAGAACATCCGGCAGGGGCTGCGCACCTTCGATACGTCGTATTTCCAGGTCCCGGGTCGCACCAACGTCTTCGACAAATTGCCATTCAAGGTGATCCTCGATTACGGCCACAACCCCGCCGCCGTGCAGGCCATGGCCGACCTCGTCACCCGGCTCGAGTGCAATGGGCGGCGGCTGTGCGTGCTCTCCGCGCCCGGAGACCGCCGCGACGAGGACATCCGCGCGATGGCGCGGATCGCGGGCAAGGCCTTCGATCACATCATCCTCCGCCGCGACGACGATCTGCGCGGGCGCGGATCGGACGAAATCCCCCGCATGATGGAGGCGGAGCTCGTCGCCTCGGGCTATCCGAAGGAGCTCCTCGAGGTCATCCCCGACGAGGTGACGGCGATCGACAAGGCGCTCAAGAGCGGCAAGCGCGGCGATCTCTTCCTCGTCTTCGCGGACAAGGTGTCTCGGAGCTGGAAGCAGGTCATCTACTTCAAGCCCGAGGGCGAGCAGGTGAAGTCGACGCCGCCCGCGGCGCCGAGCGATCCCGGCGTCGTGTCGATGGCGCCCGACGCCGGGGCCCCGAGCGATCTCTTCCTCGGCGGCGCCGAGGTGATCCAAGACGAGCGCGGCGTGCGCCTCGCGCGCGAGCAGGACGACTGAGCCGCCCTCGATGATGCTCGTCGACGCCCGCCGGTTGACCGGGCCGAGCTACCTCTCGCTCGCGCCGCTCGTGATCGTCGAGCTCAGCCTCGAGCCCGGCGACTCCGTCGTGCGCGCGACCGAGGTGTTCCGCGCGGAGCTCGATCGCATGCGCGCCGCGCTCGGCGAGCCGGAGGTGCCTGCGTTCGTCGCGCGGACGCACGAGAAGGGCTTCCTCCTCGGCTACGAGGCGCCCATCGACGTGATGCTCCCGCACGCCGAGATGAGCGAGTGGGCGGCGCTGTCGGCGATCGAGATCCTCGCGTCGCGCGCGCCGCTCCCGCTCGAGCCGAAGCGCACCGAGATCGCGGCGATGCTCGAGGGCGCGCGGAGCCCGGCGCTGCTCGCGCTCGGCGCGGAGGCGAAGCGGCGAGGGCTGCCGCTCCTCTGGGACGACGAGGCGGTGAGCGTCGGCGCCGGCCGCGGCGCGATCACCTTCACCCCGCGCGCGATCCCGGCGGCGCACGCGATCGACTGGTCGAAGGTGTCGACGATCCCCATCGCGCTCGTCACCGGCACGAACGGAAAGACCACGTCGTCGAGGCTGCTCGCGCACGTCGCCGGCGCGGCGGGCCACGTGGTCGGCAACACGTCCACCGACGCGATCGTCGTCGGCGGCGAGATCGTCGAGACCGGCGATTGGACCGGTCCGCACGCGGCGCGCGCCGTCCTGCGCCACCCGAAGGTCGAGCTCGCGGTGCTCGAGACGGCGCGCGGAGGGATCCTGCGGCGCGGGCTCGCCGTGGCGTCGTGCGACGTCGCGCTCCTCACGAACGTCTCGGACGATCACCTCGGCACGTACGGGGTCGACGATCTCGCGGCCATGACGCGGGTGAAGGGCGTCGTCGCCGAGATCGTCGCGCCCACGGGCGCGGTCGTCGTCAACGCGAACGATCCGCACCTCGTCGCGCTCGCGCGGCGCGTGACGCGCGAGGGCGCGACGGGGCGGCCGCGCCTCGTCTATTTCGCCGACCTCGACGCGGTCGGCGAGCCTGCGCGATCGATCGTGGGCGCGCACGTCGCCGCGGGGGGCGAGGCGATCGTCTCGCGCGCGGGCGAGCTCGTCGTGCTCGAGGGGGCGCGCGCGTCGAGCCTCGGGCGCCTCGAGGATCTGCCCATCACCTTCGGCGGCGCGGCGCGCTACAACGTCGAGAACGTCCTCGGCGTCGTCGGCGCGGCGCGGGCGCTCGGCGTTCGAGACGACGTGATCGCCGGCGCGCTCGCGTCGTTCGCCGTGACGGACAATCCGCACCGCGGTCAGCTCCTCGAGAGGGCAGGCGTGCGCGTCCTGCTCGATTTCGGGCACAACCCGGAGGCGGTGCGCGCCGTGCTCCGGCTCGTCGGCGCGCTCCTCGCGCGGCGTCCGGGGCGGCTCTTCGTCGTCACCGGGAGCCCTGGCGACAGGAGCGATCGCGAGATCGAGGACATCGCGCGCGCCATCCACGACGCGTCGCCCGCGCGCGTCTTCGTGCGCGAGCTCGGTGATTACCTGCGCGGCCGCGCGCCGGGCGAGGTGCCGGCGATCTTTCGGCGGGCCTTCGCGGCGAGCGGGCTCTCGCCCGACGCCTTCGAGCTCGTCGACACGGAGGTCGCCGCGCTCGAGCGCGCCTTCGCGGAGGCGCGGGAGGGAGACGTCGTCGCCGTGCTCGTCCACATCGAGCGAGAGGCCGTGAGGGCGCTGCTCGAGGGGTAGCGACCGCGGTCACCTCGCTCCCCAGCGCGCCCCGGAGAGACGACACGCCACGCGAGCGGCGCCCGAAAAAACGCCGTGCCACGCGTGGCCACCCGCGCCGCGAGTCGCTATGAAGGCAGCATGTCCTCGCCCTCGGCCATCTCGCTGTTTCTCCATTCGACAGGGACGAGCCCCGCGATGTGGGCCGACGTGCCCGACGAGGTGGTCGCCGGGACGACGAAGGTCGCGCCTCCGAACCTCGGCTATCCGCCGCTCGCGCCGCTCGCCCGCGGCGACCGCGTGACCGTGGTCGACGACGCGGCGCACGCGCTCTCGGCGGTCTCTGCCGATCGGATCGACGTGTTCGCGCACTCTTACGGCGCGTCGGTCGCGCTCGCGCTCTTGCCGCTGCTCGGCGCGCGGGTGCGGTCGGTGTTCTTGTTCGAGCCCGTGCTCTTCGGGGCGCTCCGCGAGGCCGACGTGCCGGAGGCCGCGTTCGCGCGGGAGGTCATCGAGCGATCGACGCTCCTGCGCGCCGACGACGAGGCGGGCGGCGAGGCTTGGCTCGCGGAGTTCGTCGATTATTGGAATCGCCCGGGCTCGTGGGCGCGCCTGCCCGAGGCGGCGCGCGTCGAGACGCGCAGGGTCGCGTGGAAGATGGTCCAAGAGGTGAGGTCGTGCTTCTTCGACGTCACGTCGTTCGACGACGTCTCGATCCCCCTCGTCCCCACGACCCTCGTCACCGCGGAGCGCTCGCCGCACGCCTCGCGCGCGATGACGCGCCTCCTCGCCGATCGACACCCTCACGCCGTCCTCGTCGATCTCCCGGGCACCGGGCACATGGCCCCGCTCACGCACCCGCGCCTCGTCCACGCGGCCATGCTCGATCATCGCCGGCGCGCGCCGGCTCGCTGAGCGCCTTGCGCCCCCGTCGGGGCCTTCCTAGCCTCGCCGCCCCCATGCCCGTCGTCGTCTTCGTCGCGCCCTTCTTCACCGAGAACGCCAAGCTCTTCATCCAATCGGTCGCCGAGGTGCCCGGCGTCGCGCTCGGGCTCGTCGCGGAGGAGCCCCTCGCGCGCCTCCCCGCGGAGCTCGCCGCCCGCGTCGCCGCCTTCGTCGAGGTCGACGACGCGCTCCGCGTCGACCGCATCCTCTCCGCCACGCGGCGCATCGCGACCGAGCTCGGGCCGGTCGATCGGCTCACCGCGGCGATCGAGCAGATCCAAGTCCCGCTCGCGGAGGCGCGCGCCGAGCTCGGCTTGCCGGGGCTCGGCCCCGAGGAGGCGAAGAACTTCCGCGACAAGAGCCGCATGAAGGATCGCCTGCGCGCGGCGGGGTTGCCCGTCGCGCGACACCGCCTCGCCCACACCTTCGCCGACGCGCTCGAGCTCGCCGCGCTCGCTGGCTATCCGTTGGTCGTGAAGCCCCCGCTCGGCGTCGCGTCGCAAACCACCTATCGCGTGGACGACGAGGCCTCGCTGCGCGACGCCGTGACCTCGGCGAGCGCCGCGGCCGCGGGGCCCGTGCTCGTCGAAGAGTGGGTGACCGGAGAGGAGCACTCGTTCGATGCCTTCGTCTCGAATGGCGAGCTGAGGTTCCATTCCATTTCCCATTATCGTCCCACGCCGCTCGAGGTGATGCAGAACGCTTGGATGCAATGGAACGTCGTTCTGCCGCGCGAGATCGACGCGCCCGAATACGACGCCATCCGCGACGCCGGCGCGCGCGCGCTCGAGGTGCTCGGCCTGCGCACCGGGATGTGTCACCTCGAGTGGTTTCGCCGCAGAGACGGCAGCGTGGTCCTCTCGGAGGTGGGCGCCCGACCGCCCGGCGCACAGATCACGACGATGATCTCGCGCGCCCACGACGTCGATTGCCGCGGCGCGTGGGCGAAGCTCGAGGTGACGGGCGCGTTCGAGCCCTTCCCGAAGCGTCGCTATGCCGCCGGTGGGGCCTATCTCCGCGGACAAGGGCAGGGGCGCGTGCGGGCCGTGCACGGCCTCGACGTCGTGCACCGCGACGTCGGCCACCTCGTGACCGACGCGCGCATCCCGCAGCCCGGCCAGGAGAAGGGCGCCTCGTACGAGGGAGAGGGGTTCATCCTCGTGCGCCACGAGGACACGCGCGTCGTCGAGGACGCGCTCCGACACATCGTCTCGAACGTGCGGGTCGAGCTCGGATGATCCCCGCCGCGACCCCCGTCGATCCGCATTCGTACGCCCGCCCGGACGAGGCGCGCGTCGTTCACGTGAGCCTCGATCTCGAGGTCGACTTCGAGGCGCGTCGCCTCCGAGGCAGCGCCACGCTCGACGTCGCGCTCCTCCGACCGACGCGCGAGCTCGTGCTCGACACGCGCGGCCTCGTCGTGGAGGAGGTGTTCGGTGAGGACGGCGAGCCGCTCCCGTTCGCGCTCGCCGAGGCCGACGCGCTCCTCGGCGCGGCGCTCACGGTGACGCTCCCCAAACCATCGCCCTCGATGCGCGACGCGACCCGCGTCACGATCCGCTACGCGACGGGGCCCGGGGCGCCCGCGCTCGACTGGCTCGAGCCGGCGCAGACGGCGGGCGGCGAGCACCCTTTTCTCTTCACCCAGGGGCACGCGATCGAGACGCGGAGTTGGATCCCGCTCCAGGACAGCCCCGGCATCCGCCAGACCTACGACGCGCGCATCCTCGTGCCGAGGGCGCTCTCCGCGGTCATGAGCGCCGAGCAGCGCGGGCCGACCGACGCCGCCGATCCGGCCTCGCGGGTGTTCGCGTTCGAGATGCGCGAGCCGGTGCCGTCCTATCTCATCGCATTGGTGGTCGGGGAGCTCGGATTTCACGCGACCGGACCGCGCTCGGGCGTCTACGCCGAGGCCGCGACCCTGGCGCGTGCGGCCTACGAGCTCGGCGAGATGGAGGCGATGATCGAGGCGGCGGAGCGGCTCGTCGGCCCTTATCGTTGGGAGCGCTTCGACGTCGTCGTCATGCCGCCTTCGTTTCCTTATGGTGGAATGGAGAATCCCCGGCTCACGTACGCGTCGCCGACGCTCCTCGCGGGGGACCGATCGCTCACGACGGTGATCGTCCACGAGCTCGCGCACGCGTGGGCGGGCAACCTCGTGACCAATGCGACGTGGAACGACTTCTGGCTCAACGAGGGAGTGACGGTCTATCTGGAGCTCCGCCTGAACGAGGCGCTCTGGGGTGAAGAGCGTGCCGGCATCCTCCAGACGTTCGGGTGGCGCGAGCTGCTCGCCGAGGCGGAGCGCATCGGCGCGGGCTCGCCGGACACGCGACTCCGCTACGACATGACGGGCCGCGATCCGGTGGTCGGCGTGACCGCCATTCCCTATCTCAAGGGCGCCGCGCTCTTCTGGACGCTCGAGCGGCGCGTCGGCAGGGAGAGGCTCGACGCGTGGCTGCGCGGCTATTTCGACCGGCACGCCTTCACCTCCGTGACGACCGACGAGCTCGTCGCGGATCTCCGAGCACACCTCTTCATCGACGAGGCGTCCCCCGTCGATCTGGAGGCGTGGATCGACGCGCCCGACGTGAGGGCGGAGGGAGCGCCGCCGCCCTCGCCGGCGCTCGCGCGTGTCGACGCGTGCGCCGTCGCGTTCGCCGAGGGAGCGTCGCCCGCGTCGCTCGACGTGACGACGTGGCGACCCCAGGAGTGGCGGCACTTCCTCGTGTCGCTGCAGGCCCGCGCGCTCGCGCACGAGCGGCTCGAGGTGCTCGACCGCGTGTTCGCTCTCTCCTCGAGCACGAACGCCGAGATCCTCGCCGCGTGGCTCCGACTCGCCGCCAAGCGCCGCTACGACCCCGCGCTCCCCGCGCTCGAGCGATTCCTCACCGAGAACGGTCGCGGCAAGTACCTGCGGCCGCTCTACGGCGAGCTCGTCGCCACGCCATGGGGGGCGTCCTTCGCGCGTCGCGTGTTCGACGCCGCTCGTCCTCGCTATCACACGCTCGTGCGCACCGCCCTCGCTCGGCTCCTCGACGCGCCGCCGCCCGCCGAGCCTGACGCCTGATCGGCGAAGGAGGAGCCGCGCTGCTTGCGCAGGCTTTGCGGTCGCGCGCAGCGCGCGCGCGACCCTCGGCCGCGCTCAGCGCTGCAGGAGCTTCTTCACGCGCGCGTGAAGCACCTTCAGTCGATCGATGTCCGCCGACAGCTCGTGTCGAAAAGCGCGGTTGTCGGTGTGCACGAGCTCCCCCTCGAGGTGCGTGACGCGCTCCTCGAGCTGCGCAGACAAGAGGCGCGTCTCTTCCTCGGTCAGTTCCAGCTGCATTCGTCGCTCCTTCCGCTCCCGACCAATGCACGACTCAGGCCGCCTCGTCGGACTCCGAGCCGAGCGGTGCGCAGCTGTAGGACAACTAGATCGGTGACGGACCAGCGCGGGTGGTCGACCCCCAGCCCAGGGCGCCGCGAAAATCGCGCAAAAGGCCTGAAAAGGCGGTTGGCGCGGATCTTGTTGAATGCCGTCGATCGCATGAAGACCTGGTCCTCTCGTGGTGCGATGGCGTCGGCGCTCGTCGCCGCTTCCTTGGTCGGCTCCGGTTGCGTGGAGAGCGGCGGCTCGACCGGCGAAGGAGGCGGAGAGAACCTCGGCGACGCGAGCGAGGCGATCAACAACGTCTGCCCGGGCGCGAGCGTGAAGGGGATCGACATCGCGTCGTTCCAGCACCCGAACGGCGCCGCGATCGACTGGGCGCAGGTCGCGACGGCGGAGAAGTTCGTCATCATCAAGGCGACCGAGAAGAACGGGTACGTCAACGCCTACTACGCCGACGACATCACCAAGGCGCGCGCCGCCGGGCTCGTCGCGGGGAGCTACCACTTCCGCGCGCCGAGCTC
>CAYYKK010000001.1:0-121697 GCA_964467935.1 uncultured Polyangiaceae bacterium | reverse complement strand
GGACGAGGCTCTCGAGCACGCTCGCGAACGGCGTGACGCCGATGCCCGCGCCGATGAAGACGGCGACCTCGGAGTCGAAGATGTGCTGGCTCGGCGATCCGTAGGGGCCGTCGACGAACACGGTCATCGGCGTGGTCGCGCCCCACGTGTAGCTCTCCTCGATCTTGCGCCGGAGCGCCGCCGTCCAATTGCCGAGCGAGCGCACGTGCACCGTCAGCGCCTTCGACTCCGGCGCGCTCGAGAGCGTGAACGGGTGCCACTCGCGCTTCGCGATCGCCGGGATGCGCAAGAAGACGTAGTCGCCCGGGTGATAATCGAAGCCCGGCGGCCGGACGATCTCGAGGCGCGCGACGCCCGAGCGGAGCGCCTGCGCGCTCTTCACCGTCGTCGGGAGCCCGCGCTTGCGCAGCCGGAGGATCTGCTCGATCGCGTAGCCGAGGAGCGGCACCCCCGCGAAGAGCGCGAAGCCCGGCGCGTGCACGATGGCGAGGACGAACCACGCGACGTAGAGCAGGTGCGTGAAGTAGAAGAGCTCGAAGCGGTTCGTCCTGCGGATGAAGGGCAGCGAGAACGCCCACATCACGAGGAAGACCGCGAGCAGGATGAACCCCGTGAGGCCGCGCTCGGTGAGGAAGTAGAGGTCGGCGAGGCTCGATTTCGGGTGCCCGTTCGTGCGCGCGACCGAGAACGCGATCGTGTGCGCGACGGCCGTGCCGAACATCGTGTGCCCGACGAGCTGATGGAAGCGCACGGCCTCGTCGACCGGGACGACGCGGTGCAGGAACGTCGAGCGGAGCCACGTCAACAAGCGCCGCATGACGGGGAACAGGATGAGGGCGCCGTCGAAATCGATGCAGGTGCCGAGGGAGCGGCCGATCTGCATGATCGGATCGTCGTGCGGCCCGAGGCCGTTGACGAACGTGCCGACGAAGATCGTGACGTTCGTCGCCGCGAAGAGCGCCACGAACAAGGAGGGCAGCCAGCGGTTCTCGAGGAACCGACGGAGGTGCCCCGGGCGCTTCTTCCGCGCGCCGTCGACCCAGGCGAGCAGATCCTCGTTGGGCGCGATCCAGAGGGCCTCGCTGCGGGTCATCTGCTGGAGCAGCCGTGGCCGCTTGCTGATGACCTCGACGAACTCCTCGTAGGAGATGCGCCCGTCTCGGTTGCGATCGGCGGCGAGGAAGAGCACGTTCGCGAGCCGATCCGCCGGCTGCGACGCGCGCTCGGCCACGTCGCTCTCGGCGAGGCTGATGGCGATCATCCGGTAGAGCTCCTCCTGCGCGAGGAACCCGTCGCCGTCGTGGTCGTGCACGCGGAACGCGAACGCGAGCTTGTCGCGATCCGATCCGAAGACGAGCTTGCGCACGCCCTCGAGGAACTCGTCCTTCTGGATCACCCCGTCGGCGTTGAGATCGAACCCCGCGAGGACGCGCTTGGCGAGGTAGTCGCTCTTGAGCCCGATCGCGGCCTGGAGCTCCTTCACGTCGATGACCGCGTCTTTGCCGGCGTGCTTCGCGAACGCCCGCTCGAGCGTCTGGAGCAGCTTCGCGTCGACGAAGGAAGGTCGGGGCGCCGGTTGCATGAAGGGCGAGACTCTACCTTGCCGTTGCGTGAAGGGCTGCTCGCAGAGCCTCGAAATCAGCTCTTCTTCGGGACTTTCATCTTCACGATGGGGCTCTCGCGGCGTTGCACCCTGGTCACAACGCTACCGCGAGACTGCCTTCGCCAGCGAAGGCCGTTCCGCTCCGCGAGCGCACGTGCCCTGACGTACGATGCCTTCATGCGAAGCCGTCCGTTCCTGGCGTTTCCTCCCCTGCTTCTGCTCACTGCGATGGCGGCATGCTCCGCTGGCTCGAACTCCGCCACGGGCGGCGCTGGCGGCTCCGGCACCTCGGGCCCGAACGCGGGGAGCGGCGCGAACGCGTCGACGGGTCAGTTCGGCACGGGGTCGGGCGGGAGCGGCTGCGGCCTGCAATGCACGACCGACTTGCACGCGGTGATCGACTGCAACGGTACCGTCGTTGCATCTTGTACCGGTGACCAAGGCTGCGACGTGTCGACGGGCACCTGCAAGAACGCGTGTCAGTCGGCGGAGACGAACCACCTGTCCGTGGGCTGCGACTACTACGCGACCGACATGGACCAGATCTACATCGACGTCTGCTTCGCCTCCTTCGTCGCGAACACGTGGAACACGCCGGCGCACATCAAGGCCGAGTGGAACGGCCAGACGCTCGACGTCGGACAGATCGCGCGCATCCCCTCCGGGAGCGGTCCGGGCCTCACATACCAGCCCTACGATCCGGTCGCCGGCTTGCCGCCGGGGCAAGTGGCGATCTTGTTCCTCGCGGGCGGCCAGGGCTTCGTCCCCTGCCCGATCCCGTCGGGCGTGCCCACCGGGGCGCAGTTCCAATCGACCGACATCGGGCACTCGTTCCACATCACGACCGACGTGCCCGTCGTCACCTACCAGATCAACCCCTACGGCGGCGGCAGCGCGGCGACGACCGCGGCGTCGTTGCTGCTGCCGACGAGCGTCTGGGACACCAACTACGTCGCCGTCAACATCAGCCCATACGACATCGCGAACCCGTCGATGAACATCATCGCGCGCGACGACGACACGACCGTGACGATCCTGCCGAAGGCCATGGTCGACGGCGGCGGCGCCGTCCCGCCGATGCCGGCGAATCAGCCGGGCACCGTCGTCCTCCAGCACGGAGAGCACCTGCAGATCTCGCAGCAGGCCGAGCTCACCGGCAGCATCATCTCGGCGGATAAGCCCATCGGCTTCATGGCCGGTCAGGACTGCATGCGCGCGCCGCAGGGTTACTCGTACTGCGATCACGGCGAGCAGATGATCCCGCCCGTCAAGGCGCTCGGCAGCGAGTACGTCGGCGTCATGTACCGACCTCGCGTGCCGAACGAGACGCAGACGATTTGGAAGCTCGTCGGCGCCGTCGACGGCACGCAGCTCACCTGGTCGAGCAACATCCCCGGCGCTCCGCTCACCCTGAGCAAGGGTCAGCTCGTCGAGTTCGACACGGGCACGCCGTTCGTGGTGAAGAGCCAGGACGACGCGCATCCCTTCCTGCTCATGACGTACATGAGCAGCAACGGTTGGGTCGCCGACGGCTACGGCGATCCCGATCTGGTCGTCAGCGTGCCGCCAGCGCAGTACCTCAATCGCTACGTCTTCTTCGCCGACCCGACGTACCCGGAGACGAACCTCGTCGTCGTCCGAGCGAAGAACGCGAAGGGCATGTTCAGCGACGTGAGCCTCGACTGCGCCGGCGTGCTCGGCGGCTGGCAGCCCGTCGGCGACTACGAGTGGACGCGCGTCGACCTCTCGACGGGTGACTTCAAGGCGGTCGGGAACTGCTCGACGGGCGCGCACGAGATGAAGAGCGACGGACGGTTCGGCCTCTGGGTGTGGGGATGGGGAACGCCGGAGACGACGTCGAGCACGCGGGACGTGTCGTACGGGTACCCGGGCGGCATGAACGCGCTGCCGATCAACCAGGTGGTGATCCCGCCCGTACCGAACTGACGCGCCTCCGAGCACGGAGACGCGCTCGACGGCGATGGCGATCGGGCCGCTCTCGAACTATGAGAGGGTCCGATGCGCGCATTCGGCCTTCCTTTGTCGGTTCTCGCGATTCTCGGCGTCTTCGTCGGCGCGGCCTGCGGCGACGACAACACGGGGGGCGGTGGTCACGCGACGACGAACGCCTCGTCTTCGACGGGGACGCTCCCCCCGGCCGGGCCGTTCTGTGATCTGCCCGGCGCGGTGCGCTTCACCGCGAACGGCACCGTCACCGTCCCGGGCGGCGCCGACAGCGCGAAGCTCTCGTTCCTCCACCTGCCGGCCGGATTCTGCGCGCACGCGTTCGCGACGGTACCCAACGCGCGTCAGCTCCGCTTCGCGCCAGGAGGCGAGCTGTTCGTCGCGTCGCCGACGGGCACGACGACCGGCGGCGGCCCGGGCGGCAAGGCCGCGATCGTCGTCGTCCCCGACGACAACGGCGACGGCGTCGGCGACACGCCGATCGACTTTCTCGAGATGCTCCCCAACACGCAGGGGCTCATGTTCCAGCCGGGGTATCTCTACTACCAAGACAACACCAAGATCATGCGCGTGCCCTACGCCGCGGGCGACCGCGCGCCGAAGGCCGCGAGCGAACAGGTCGCCGACATCACGATCTACACCTCCGCGTTGCACTGGCCGAAGACGTTCGACATGGCCGACGACGGAACGATCTACGTGGCCAACGGCGGCGACCAAGGCGAGGCGTGCGATCCCGCGCACCCGTTCCACGGGGGCATCCTCAAGCTCGACGGCTCGCCCGGCGGCACCCCCGTGGCGAAGGGCCTCCGCAACCCCATCGCGGTGCGATGCCAGCCGGGTCACGATCACTGCTTCGCCCTCGAGCTCGCGAAGGACTACAGCGCGACGACAGGCGGCCGCGAGAAGATGATCCCCATCCGTCAAGGCGACGACTGGGGCTTCCCCTGCTGCGCGACGACGAACCTGCCGTACATGGAGTCGCCGCCCGGCACCGATTGCTCGACCGTCACGCCCGAGGACGTCGGCTTCCGCATCGGCGACACGCCGTTCGGTCTCGCCTTCACGCCGGCCTCGTGGCCGGCCGCGTGGCAGAACCACGCCCTCGTCGTCACGCACGGCGCCGCGGGGACGTGGACGGGAGCGCGCATGGTCGCCGTCGCGCTCGACCCCGCGACGGGCCTCCCGATGCAGGGCTCGAACACGGGCGGCACCGACACCGGGAGCTTGGTGGACTTCGCGACGGGGTGGGACGACACGAAGCGATCGCACGGAAGGCCAGCGGCGCTCGACTTCGCCGCGGACGGGCGGCTGTTCGTCGCAGACGACACCCTCGGGTTCATCTTCTGGATCGCGCCGATGACGATGTGACGTCCGCGCAGGCGCGCGTCGTGAGGTGCTCCGTGGTGCGCCCCGCGCGCACCGCGCCGCGCCAAGAAAAATGAACGCGCGCGCGATCGCGACGCAGAGGCGCGTCGAGGGCTGCGCGCGAGGCGTCGCGCCGACGACGTCTCGAGACGGAGTGGAGGCGTTGCCTTCCGAGGCTCGGTTCCATAGGCTGAAACTTCCATGCAGCCAGGCGGCGGGCTTCTCCACTTCTTCAAGACCACGACGTTCGAGAGCGCCGCGCAGCTCGCCCAGGTCACGTCGATCCCGGCCAAGTCGTACGACGTCGCCGAGCTCGTGAAGGCGCTGCCGATCATCGCCGAGCTCAGGCCGTCGTCGCCGCCCGAGGCGCACGAGCGTCGCTGTCAGGCCTTCGCCGCGCTCGCGCTCGCGCTCGGGCAGAAGCAGCTCTTCGGCCCCGCGCTCCGGGCGCTCCTCTACCCCGACCCGGTGCTGCGCAAGACGCTCGTCGCCGTGCTCGTCCGCATCAACGACAACGACGCGCACGGCGATCTCTGCACGCTCTTCGGCTCCAACGACGCGGGCGCGCGCGCCGCCGCCGCCGAGATCGCGCTGCACGTCGCGAGCCGCACCGTGCTCGTCGAGCTCACCCAGAAGGCGAAGGATCCGGGCTGGCTCGGGCGCGCAGAGGCGATGGCCGCGCTCGTGCCGCGCGCCGCCGTTCAGTCGCTCACCCTCCTGCGCAACGTCCTCGAGGTCGGCAAGCCGAACGAGAAGGCGCTCGCGCTCAGCCACCTCGCGTCCGCCGAGCGCTTCGCGAAGGACGTCCCCGCGGCGATCGCCGTGGCAGCGACCGCCCTGCGCGACGCGGACGATCGCATCTTCGTCGCCGCCATGAAGGCGCTCTCCGCGCTCGAGCCGGACGGGTTCTGGGAGCTCGTCGAGCCCGTCGCGACGAAGCGCGGACCCGAGGCGCGCAAGGCCTTCCTCGCGCAAGCGGCCGAGCGGCCGTCCCCGAGCGTGCTCGCGTTCTTCCGCCAGCACCTCCGCTCCGGCGAGAAGTCGTTCCAGCTCATGCTCCTCGACGCCATCGAGACGTCGCCGTCCGAGCCGCTCTTCCCGGCGATCGTCGACGCCGTCTCGAGCCGCGACCTCGTCGTGCGCACGAAGGCGATGCAGGTCATCACGAACCTCGCGCAGTCGAAGCGGATCGACGCCGCGCGCGCGATCGTGTGGCTCCTCGGCTCGAAGGACGTCAACGTGCGGCGCGCCGCCGGCGAGATCGCGAACCAGATCGGCGACGCCGACGGCACGCTCTCCGCGCGCCTCTTGAAGTTCCTGCGCGACGAGGACTGGTGGGTGCGCGAGCGCGTGCTCGACGCGCTCATCCAGATGAACGGCGCGAACCTGACGAAGCACATCGTCGCCGAGTACCTCTCGAGCCCGGAGGACACGGTGCGGCGGTTCGCGGTGCACGCGCTGTCGCGGATCGGCGACGCGCGCGCGCTCGGCGCCCTCGTCCGCACGGCGCAGACCGACCCCGACTGGATGGTGTGCGAGGGCGCGATCGAGGCGATCGTGAAGCTGAACGATCAGCGCGCGGTCCCGTACCTGATCGAGCTGCTCTCGACGCGGCCGGCCCTGCGCCTCGCGACCATGTCCGGCCTCCGCACGCTGCACGCGAAGGAGGCCCTCGGCATCGTCGCCGAGCTCCTCAAGGACGAGGACCCCGACGTGCGTTGCGCGGCGCTCGAGTTCTTGCACGAGCTCGACGACGGGACCCACCTCCTGTTCGTGACGGACTGCGAGAACGATCCGTCGCAGGCCGTGCGCGAGGCCGCGGCGCGGGTCATCCGGCACTATGCGGTGCAGCAGGCGTCGAACGAAGAGTCGTCGCTCGCCGAGCTGAAGTCCCTCGAGCCGCTCCTGTCGCACGCGGTTTCGCTCGAGGTCGACGACCTCATCCTGCAGGCCGGGCGCCCGCCCTATGCGAAGCGGCACGGCAAGATGTACCCGGTGGGCGACGAGCCGATGAGCGGCGCGACCATCCGCGAGCTCATCCTGCCGCACGTGTCCTACGAGCAGCGCGTCGCCATCGACGAGGGTCGCGACGTCGACTTCTCCTATCAGCTCGGATCGAGCAAGCGACGCTTCCGCGTGAACGTCTTCGCTCAGCTGACGGGCCTCGGCGCGGTCTTCCGGAGCGTGAGCGACGAGCTCCGGACCGCCGCCGAGCTCGGACTGCCGCCCGTCATCCAGACGTTCGCCAACCTCCACCAGGGGCTCGTGCTCGTCGGAGGCCCGGCAGGCGCCGGTAAGTCCACGACCCTCGCGGCGATCATCGGCCACATCAACCAGACCCAAACCCGCCACATCGTCACGATCGAAGACCCGATCGAGGTGATGCACAAAGGCAACAAGAGCCTCGTCAATCAGCGCGAACTCGGCTCGCACACGACGTCGTTCGCGAAGGCCCTCCGCGCGACCCTGCGCGAGGACCCCGACGTGATCCTCATCGGCGAGCTCCGCGATCTGGAGACGATGGCGTTCGCGGTCACCGCCGCCGAGACGGGGCACCTCGTGCTTGGCACCGTCCACGCCTCGAGCGCGGACGGCGCGATCGATCGCGTCATCAACTCGTTCCCCGCCGGACAACAGGGTCAGATCCGCAGCATGCTCGCCGAGTCGCTGCGCGCGGTGACGACGCAGTATCTCCTGCGCAACCCGAAGGGCGGGCGCGTCGTCGCCTCCGAGGTGCTCATCGTGACCGACGCCATCCAGAGCCTCATCCGCAAGGCCAAGACGTTCCAGATCCCGAGCCTCATCGCGACGGGTCGTGACGTGGGCATGCAGCTCATGGACCAAGAGCTCGTTCGCCTCGTGAAGGAGGGGCGCGCGGAGCTCGAGGACGCGTACGCGAAGAGCGTCGACAAGCGCGCCTTCGAGATGGCCTTCAACCTGCCGCCCTCCGACGCTCGCGCGGGCCAGCCGCCGCCGGCCGCGCCCTCGCAACAACAAGCCGTCCCCGCGCCGCGACCGAGCGGAGCGATCGGGCCCAAGGCGACGAGGAGCCCCGAGCGATGAGCGACGGCGCATCGACCCCGCACCGCATCGACTCCTTCTTGCGCCTCGTCACCGAGCAAGGAGCGAGCGACCTGCACTTCCACGCCGGGAACGTGCCGCTCATCCGTCACGACGGGATGCTCGTCGCGCTCCCTTTCCGCACGCTGAGCGCAGAGGAGACGCGGCGCTTCATCTTCGAGATCATGACGCCGGCCCAGCGCGCGCACTTCGAGAAGACGCAGGAGATCGACTTCGCGTACTCCGTCGAGGGCGTGGGGCGCTTCCGCGCGAACGCCTTCGTCCAAGCCCACGGCATGAGCGCGGTGTTCCGCGTGGTGCCGAGCGCGGTGCCGACGGTCGAGCAGCTCTCCTTGCCGCCGGTGCTCAAGAAGCTCGCGGCGCTCGAGTCGGGTCTCGTGCTCGTGAGCGGACCGACGGGCCACGGCAAGACCACGACGCTCTCGGCGATGGTGCACGAGATCAACGCGCGCTCGCAGCGACACATCGTCACGCTCGAGGATCCGATCGAGTTCGTGCACACGAACATGCGCAGCGTCGTCACGCAGCGGCAAATCGGCCTCCACGCGGAGTCGTTCGCGGCGGCGCTGCGCTCGGCGCTCCGCGAGTCCCCGGACGTGATCGTCATCGGCGAGCTGCGCGATCCCGAGTCGGCCATGCTGGCGCTCTCGGCAGCGGAGACCGGCATGCTGGTCTTCGCCACCGTGCACACGAACTCCGCAGCGAAATCGATCGATCGCCTCGTCGACATGTGCCCGGAGGCGGCGCAGACGCAGGTGCGCGCGACGCTCGCCACCAGCCTGCGCGCGGTGCTGGCGCAGCAGCTCGTGAAGCTCCAGGGCGAGCGCGGCCGCGTCGCCGCGACGGAGGTGCTCCTCTGGAGCCACGCGCTCGCGAACATGATCCGCGAGGCGAAGACGTACCAAGTCGACGCGCAGCTCTTCGCGACGCAGCCGGAGGGCTCGGAGACGCAGAGCCTCGACACCGCGCTCGCGGGGCTCGTCCGCCGGGGTCTCATCTCGGTCGAAGAGGCCGCCCGCGTGGCGCGCAACCCGGAGGCGTTCCGCAAAGGCTGAGCTGCGCGGCGAGCGCCGCGTGTTCCGAAGAGGCCGCGCCGTTTTTTCCGTCGAGGCCGCGCCACCCATGGAGGCATCGCGGGAGGCCCACCGAGGGCAGCCCCGAGGACGAGAGAGTGTCTACCCCGGATCCCAACGCTGCACGCCGCGCCGCCAAGGTCATGTTCGGCCAGGGGCGGATCGCGGAAGCCGTGGAGCTGATGAAGAGCGTCGGCCTCCACGCGGAGGTGGTCGATTGGCTGCACCGCGCTGGGCGGTTCCAAGAGGCCATCGCCCTGCAGCGCGCGACGGCGGCGACGACCGCCGCGCCGAGGCCCGCGCCCGCCGCGCCGAGGCCTGCACCCGCTGCGCCGAGGCCCGCACCCGCTGCGCCGAGGGTCGCACCTCCGCTGGCGAGCGCGGTCGCGACCGTCGCCGGCGCGGGCGAACCAGGACCATCGAGCGTCTCACAGATGCGCGGGCCCGAGCTGCGCGCGCTCGCGGAGCAGGCGGAGCGTCAGGGGCAGCTCGCGACCGCCGCCGGGCTCTACGAGCGCCTCGGCGCGCTCGAGGAGGCGACCCGATGCTTCTACGGCGCCGGCCGCCGCGACGACGCGCTCCGCACCGTCGTCCAGATCTCGCGGGACGTCGCGCACTACGCCGACGCGTGCAGCCTCGCGATCCGCATCGCGTGCGATCTCGATCGCGTCGACTTCGCGCTCGATCAGTTCATCGGCCCCTTCCTGAGCGAGCCGCCGAGGAGCGATCAAGCGCTCGACGCGTTCTACGGCCTCGCGGATCTCTACGTGCGGCACGGGTACACCGCGAACGCGCGCGACGCGTACCGCGCGATCTCGGCGGTGCGCCCCGGCTTCCGCGACGTGCCCGCACGGCTCGCCCCGCTCGAAGAGGCGCTCCTCGCCGAGGGGTTCGGTGGACCGAAGGAGGATCGCGTCGGCTCGCTCCCGGACCTGCCGGACCTTCCCGATCTGCCCGATCTGCCTCCGCTGTCGGTGCGTGGGGCCTCGCTGCAACCGCCACCGGAGCGGCGAGCGCCGCCGCCGCCCCCGTCGCGCGGACAAGGTGCACACCGACCTCCGCCGCCCCCTGCACGCGGCACGTCGCCGTCTCCGGCACCGCCCTCGGTGCGCGGACGATCTGGGCCCACGAGCCCGCGAAGACCCCCTCACGA
Source organism: uncultured Polyangiaceae bacterium (assembly GCA_964467935.1). Lineage (GTDB taxonomy): Bacteria > Myxococcota_A > Polyangia > Polyangiales > Polyangiaceae > CAYYKK01. Next base: position 111,457 of record CAYYKK010000001.1, on the reverse strand, counting down.
TCTCGACGATCTCCCTCCGCCGTCGGGTCCGTCGTCCGCGCCGCGCTCGGATCTGCCGCCGATCGGGGATGTCTCGCAGCTGCCGATCGGCTTCCTCGTCGGCGGGCGCTACGAGGTGCGCGCGCTGCTCGGCGTCGGCGGCACCGCGTCCGTCTACCACGCGCGCGACCTCGAGCTCGACGAGGACGTCGGCATCAAGCTCTTCGCGCACGGGGCGAGCGACACGACCCTCATCGCGCGCTTCAAGCGGGAAATCCAGGTCTGCCGGCAGATCAGCCACCGCAACGTCATCCGCCTGCACGACATCGGACAGCACGGCCACGTGCGCTTCCTGACGATGGAGCTCTTGAGCGGCATCGACCTCGGCACGCGCGCCGAGATCGCGAGCGAGTGGAGGCGCATCGACTACCTCATCCAGCTCTGCGAAGCGCTGCAGTGCGTGCACGACGTCGGCGTCGTTCACCGGGATCTGAAGCCGGAGAACATCTTCGTGACGAACGACGAGGTCGTGAAGCTGATGGACTTCGGGATCGCGAAGCGCATCGACGCGCGCTCGGGCATCACGCAGTCGGGGCTCACGGCCGGGACGCCTCAGTACATGGCGCCCGAGCAGATCCAGGCCTTCGGATCGGTCACGCCGCTCAGCGACATCTACTCGCTCGGCGTGATCGCCTACCAGCTCTTCACCGGCGTCTTGCCCTTCGACTCGGAGGACGTGCGCGACGTCTTGAACAAACACATCCGGGACGCGCCGATCCCGCCTCACGAATACAACCCCGCGATCGACGAGGAGCTCGAGGCGATCATCCTCCGCCTCCTCGAGAAGGATTCGCGCGCGCGCGTCCAGAGCTGCCGCGAGCTCGCCCAGATGCTCGAGTCGGTGCGCGACCGGTGCCGCGCGTCGACGCCGCTCGTCTGATCGAGCGCTCGCCCAGCTTGCGTCGCCGCGCGCTCCATCGCGGCAGCGTGAAGGCCGCTCAGCGCCCGCGGTGGGGCTTCGGCTTGCCCTTCGGAGCCGGGCCCTTCGCGTGCGCTCGCTTCGGAGGCGCGCCCTTTTCGCGCGGCGCTCTCGCGGGCACCTTCGGTTCGTCTGCGAGAGCCTCGCGCGCCGACGGGCGAGGACCGGCTTTGCCCGGGGGCGCGTCGCCCCGAGCGCCCTTCGTCCACGCACGCGCGGGCTCGGTTCGAGCCGCTTTCTCGCGCCGCGCGCCGCTGCGCGACCGGCCTGCGGCGAGATCGGCTTCGGGCGGCAAGTAGCTCGAAGGCGGACGCGCTCCTTCCCGCGGTGGGACCTCGGTGTGCGGCGCGTTTCGCGGAGGTCGATGGCTCGGTGGCGCCGACCGAGCGGCCGCGCCGCGCGGAGCCCACGGAGAGGCCTCGAGCGGGGGAGGCCGCTGACTCTGTCCCGCGGTGCGCGCGTCGCGAATGCGCACGCGAGGATCCCGCGGATCGGGCTCGCCCGCGGAGCGCGCGAACGACTCCGCGACGTCGGTCGCGACCTCCACCTGCGACGACGTCCGCCCCACGCGGATCGCCCCGACGTCGCTACCGCGGATGTTGCCGCGGCGACAGACGAGCGCGAGTAGCCGCCGCGCGTCCGCGCCGTGCAGATCGCCCCACGTCACGTCGAAGAGCGCCCAGCCGCGCGGCGCCTCGCGCTCGTCGCCCACGAACGGCCCCTTCCCCCGGGGCGGCGGGTACGACGGCGACGCGCCCGCCTCGCGCGACGATGCGCCTCTCTCCTCGCGCGACGATCCGCCTCGCGCCTCGGACGACGATGCGCCTCGCGCCTCGAACGACGATGCGCCTCGCGCCTCGAGCGATCCCTCGTGCCGTCGATCGCGCGGATGTCGCCCGACCCGCGCCGGGCGCGGCAGCTCGCGCGGGACCTCGACGGGCGTCAGCGTGCGCGGGGGCACGGTCTGACCCGCGCCGCTCCGAACGAGCAGGCGCTCGATGACGCGCGCCGGATCCCCCGCGTCGACGAGGCGACGTGCGAGCGCCTTCATCCGCGCGTCCGGCGCTTCGTCCTCTTCGCCGGGCGGCTCCTCCGCCGTGAGCGCCGCCACGATCCGGTCGTCGACCTTGAGCGATATCTCCTCGGCCGTCGGGATGGGAGCGAAGCGGAAGCTCACGCGCGCGCGCTCGAGGATGCGCTTGACCATCGCGAGCTCGCCGATCGTGGCGAGGATGGCGCTCCGTCCCTTTCGACCAGCCCGTCCGGTGCGGCCGCTGCGGTGGGTGTACGCGTCCGCGTCGTTCGGGATCTCGAGGTGAATCACCTCGGAGACGTCGTGCACGTCGATCCCGCGCGCCGCGACGTCCGTGGCGACGAGCGCGCGGAGCTGACCGCGCTTGAAGGCGCTGAGGGCGCGGTTGCGCTCCCGCTGCTCCATCTCGCCAGACAGGGCGCCCACCGGAAACCCCGCTTCAGAGAGCTCGCCGGCGAAGTGCGACACGTCCGCGCGCGTGCGGGCGAACACGAGCGTGCGCGCGTCGGGCGCCGCAGCGAGCAGGTTCACGACCGCGTCGAGCCTCTCGTCCGGATCGACCAGGTGGACCACGTGCTCGATGTCCGCGTTCGCTTCGCCGAGCCGCGTGCCCTCGAGACGCACGGCGTCGCGCTGCACGCGATCGGCGAGCGCCCGCACCTCTCGAGGAAACGTCGCCGAGACGAGGTGCGTTCGGTGGCCCTCGGGGACGCGCCCGAGGATCGCCTCGAGCTCCTCGCGAAACCCGAGATCGAGCATGCGATCCGCCTCGTCGAGCACGACGACCCCGACGAGCTCGGGATCGATCCCGCCGCGCTCGAGGTGATCGAGCAGGCGTCCCGGCGTGCCCACCACGACCGCGGGGCTCGCGGCGAGGGCGCGGCGCTCGTCGCGGTAGCTCGCGCCGCCGATGACGGACGCGACCCGCTTCTCGAGCCCCTCGAAGAGCCACGCGAGCTCGGCCTCGACCTGCTTGGCGAGCTCGCGCGTCGGGGTCACGACGAAGGCGCGAGGTCGGGCGATGCCGGAGCGTGCCTCCGTCTCTCCGTCGAGGTGGCCGCGCAGCGTGAAGCCGATGGCCACCGTCTTCCCCGAACCCGTCTGGGAGGAGAGGCGGGGATCGGGCCCCTCGAGCGCGGGGTCGAGCACCGCGAGCTGAACGGCGGTGAGCTCGGTGTAGCCTTTTTTGTCGAGGGCGGCGGAGAGAGCCGGCCCGAGAACGACTCTGGGGTCGGCCTTGGTCATCGTGCCGCTCCCTAGCAGGCCGACAGGACGCCCTCAAGCTCGATGGAGCCGGCGCCTCGCCCCGAACGACGCGAAGGCGAGCAGGACGAGCGCGCATCCGCGGCCCCCCGAGGCGTCCTCGGACCCGAGCGCGCACGCGCAATCGCCGCCCGCGCGAGGGCTCGCCGGCATGTCGCCGCCGCCGCCCGAGCCGCTCGTCGAGGGCGCGGGCGCGCCGATCTCGGCGCTCGCCAGGTAGCTCGCGTCGGAGAGCCCGCCCACCGCGAGCACCCGTCCGCCCGCGAGCGCCACCGCGGCGTGCGCGTGCCGCGCCACCACCATGGGCGTGGGGCTCGACCAGGTCCCGGTCACCGCGTCGAACGTCTCGGCGCTCGCGACGTCGGCGACGCCGTCGGAGCCGCCCGCGACCACGACGGTGCCGTCGTCGAGCAAGCTCGCCGACGCTTCGGCGCGCGCCACGCTCATGCTCCCAGCCGAAGTCCACGCGTTCGTCGTGGGATCGAAGATCTCGGCGCTCGCGATCGGGCCAGCCTCGTCGCGACCGCCTGCGAAGAGGACGCGCCCGTCTGGGAGCGTGACCACGGCGGGGAGCCAGCGCGCCTGCTGCAGGCTGCCGCCGAGCGTCCAGCCACCGCTCTTCGGATCGAAGATCTCGGTCGCGCCGATCGCCTTCGCGCCGTCGAATCCGCCTGCGATCACGACGCGACCGTCGGCGAGGAGGGCCGCGCGGTGCTGATCGCGCGCGACGGCCAGCGCGCTCGCCGCCGCCCACACGTCGGCGGTCGGATCGTAGATCTCGACCGACGCGACCAGGCCCCCGTCGCCGTAGCCGCCCGCGACGAGCACGCGACCGTCGTCGAGGCGCGTCGCCGTGAGCCCGAGCCGCGCCGCCGTCATCGACGCTGCCTTCGACCACGCGTCGGCGACCGGATCGTATTGCTCCGCGCTCGCCAGGTACGCCCCGTTCGCGTAGCCGCCGACCACGAGGACGCGACCCGACGCGAGGCGGACCGCGGCGTGCTGGTCGCGCGGCGAGCTCATCGGGGCCCGCGCCGAGAACGTGCCCTGAGCGGGATCGAACACCTCGACCGAAGCGAGAAAGCCGGCGCCGTCATGCCCTCCCGCGACCAGCACCGCGCCATCGAGCAGGCGTGTCGCCGTGTGCAGCGTGCGGGCGCGGGACATCGATCCGGTCGCCGTCCAAGCGAGCGTCGAGATCGGCTCACGCGCCACACCGTCTCGCGGCGCGGCGTCGGCGTCACGGGACACGCCGCCGAGGAGCAACGCGACGCCGCCCAGCACCGACCACCACGCTCGCATCGACGTCATCGTCGCCCGCGGTTCGTCGCCGCGCCAGCGGCGCGCACGTTCTGCATCCTCACGCGGAACTTGCGGGGATGTCGCTGCGCGAGCACGCCCATCCGAGCCGCGCCGCCAGCCCCTCGTCGATGAGCTCCTCGAGCGCCCCACGCACCTCACGCCGCAAGCGTCGCGCCGCCGCCTCTTCGCTCTCACCCGGCATGCGCGACGTGTCGATCGGCTCGCCGATCAGGTACGCGAGGTGCGCCCGGTGCAACCGAGGGGCGAGCCGCGGCAGCGGGAAGTCGCGATGGAGCCACCTGCGCCCGCGGGCGAAGGCGTCCCCCACGAGCTCGAAGACGTCGTCGGCGCCGAGGCCCGCGACGGGCACGAGCGGAGCGTGGCTGCGCATCGCGGCACGGACGAACCCGAAGCGCTTTCCCCAGAGCAGGCGGTAACGCAGCTCGCGCGGCTTCACCGCCTCGCGGAGCCCGCCTGGCAGCACGAGCAGGAGCTCGTCGTGCGCGAGCAGCTCGTCGGCGTGCGCCGGCGTGCCGTCGACCGCGCCGACCGCGGCCGCGAGACGTCGGAGGTACGGCACCTTCCACCAGAGGTGCTCGCCGAGCGCCCACACGGGGCGCCCCGTCGCGCGGCGGATCGCCGCCATCGGCAGCGTCGCGTCCCAGCCGAAGGCGTGGTTCATGACGAGCAACGCGCGCCCTTTCGGGAGGTTCTCGATCCCCGTGACCTCCACGCGCAGGCGGTCCGAGAGCGTCGACATGGCCGCCCAGAAGGCGCTGGCGACACCGCTCCGGTACCCCACATAGGGCTTGGCGAGGTCGTCCACGAATCCATCCCACGAGACCACGTCGCTCTCGGAAGCGAAGCGCATGCCGGAGACGAGCCTCGAAGGCGAGCAGGCGAGTCACCGCTGGCACGAAGGCTGCTGACCCCCTCGCCGACACGGAGAACAGCATGAACGTCGGCAAGGTTTGCACGCGCAACGTCGCGACGATCACCCCGAGCGAGAGCGTCGTGGACGCGGCACGCGCGATGCGCAAGCACCACGTCGGCAACCTCGTCGTGGTGAGCGAGCGGGAGGGACAGCTGGTACCCGTCGGCATCGTCACCGATCGCGATCTGGTCGTGAACGTGATCGCGACCGACGCCAAGCGCCTGCTGTCACTCTCGATCGGCGAGGTGGTGACGGGGACGGTCGTCACCGCGCGCGAGACCGACGAGGTGGCGGACGTCCTCGCGAAGATGACCGAGCACATGATCCGGAGGATCCCCGTGCTCGACGAGGCGGGGGCGCTCGTGGGCATCTTCACGCTCGACGATCTCCTGCAGCTGCTCTCCCGCGACGTCGCCGGCATCGCCGCCCTGGTGCGGATGCAGCGCAAACGCGAGTCGAACTGGCGGGTGTGACCCGGGAGCGTGGTAGCATCCGGAGAGCCACGTCACCGGAGGGCTCGGAATGCGATCGTCGATCCTCGGCATCCTGCTGCTCTCGTCGTCGCTCACGTCAGCGGCGTGCCAAGGCAACGACGCGACGTCGACGAGCGGCGCGGGCGGCGGATCGGGCGACCCACCGCCGGGCGGCGAAGGCGCCGTCTCCGTCTATTCGTACGGACCACCGAAGGACGCGCTGACGATCGCCGCAGGCTTTCACCGCTACTCCGGCGCGCGCCCGGTCTGCACGAGCGAGGAGCTCGGCGCGTGCACGGTCCGCACGTGCGAGAACGTCGAGACCCCCGGCCCCGCCGCGACGACCGGCGCGATCGCCGTCACGGTCGGCGCGCGCACGGTCACGATCAAGCCGACCGGCGCCGGGACCTACGCGCCACCCATCGACAACACGCCGGCTCTCTTCCAAGGCGGGGAGACCGTGGGGTTCGAGGTGCAGGCCTTCGGCGACGTCCCCGCGCACGGAGGCTCCGTGACCGCGCCATCCCCGGTCGTCCTCACCGCGCCCGATTCGACGAAGCCTGTGACGGCGTCGCGCGCGCAAGACTTCGCCCTCGCCTGGAGCGGCGGCACGATCGGCGAGGTGCTCTTCGTCACGGGCGTCCAGCAACCCGACGGCAGCGTCGTCGCGCTGACCTGCAGGCTCCCCGCCGACGCGGGACAGGCCAGCATCCCCGCCTCGACGCTCGCCAAGCTCCCCGCGAGCGGCGGCCCCACGCCGACGTTTCTCTGGGTGATGAGCCGGACCGAGATCGACTCGGGCGACTGGCACACCGCGTTCTCCGCGCTCGCCGAGGTGCTCTCGCCGAACGGTGGACCCGCGACGCTGAGCCTCACGATCGAGTGACGGCGCCGAAGCGGGGGCGCGCGCGCGACGCGAGCGTCAACGCGGCAGAACGCTCGAGAGCGGCACGGCGCCGAGCCGCCATGCGACGACCAAGATCGTCGCGACGACGACGACGATCGCGACCTCGACCACGATCGACCGCTTCTTCCCGCGCCGCGCGGTGACCTCGTTGGGGCGCGCGACCCACGGCGAAGGGCTCGAGGCGGGTCGATCCCCGCCGCTTCGAGGAGGCGCACGATCGAGCGCGGGCGCCGCCGATCCCGAGCGCTCGAGCGTGGGAGGCAGCAGCGGGAGACGCGCCGGGAGCGACGCGATCGACGTCGGCGTGATCGCGCGATCGGCGATCTCCTCGCGCACGACTGCGCGCGCCCCGATCTCCTTCGACGCGCTCGCGTGATCCGAACGCGACGTCATCGGCAGAGGAGGCGGGAGCGGACGGGGCTCGACGATCGGAAGGAGCTGCTCCAGCAACGCGGAGTCGAGGCTCGCGCGAGGGGGAGCCGCGCGCGCGGAGAGCGCGCTCGCCGGCATCACCGCGGGCGGCTTCTCGAGGACCGTGACGCGCGCGTCGGCATCGCTCGAGGCCCGCCCGTCGCGATCGCTCATCCACGACTGCGGATCGACCCACCCGCCAGAAGGACGGCGCGGCGAGAGGGCCGCCGTGAACGCGTCGATGAGATCGTCGACCGTCTGAAAGCGCTTCGCGGGCTCCTTCGCGAGCGCCTTCAGGAAGAAGGCGTCGAGCTTGTCGGGGAGGCTCGCGCGCACGGCCGTGGCCGGCCTGGGTGGATCGCTCAAGATGCGCGCGAGCGCCTCCGCGGCGCCACCTTCGAAGGGCCGCTCCCCCGTGACGACGCGGTAGAGGAGCACGCCGAGCGAGAACAGATCCGATCGCACGTCGACGTCGGCGCCCGAGCGGATCTGCTCCGGGCTCATGTAGTGCGCCGACCCCATCACGACGCCGGGCCGCGTGAGCCTCGCATCGTCCCATGCGTCCTTCGCGATCCCGAAATCGAGGACCTTCACGATCTCGGTGCGCCCGTCCTTCGGTCGCGCGCCCGACGAGCCCGGCTTGACGCGCGCGAAGAAGATGTTGCTCGGCTTGAGATCGCGATGCACCACCATCAAGGAGTGGGCGACGCGCAGCGCGGCGCCGACGCCGACCAAGAAGTCGAGCGCGTCCGCGGTGCTCATCGCCCCCACGCGCTTGATCCGTTCCTGAAGCGTCTCGCCCTCGAGCAGCTCCATCGCGACGAACGATCGATCGCCGTCGGTGCCGTGAGCGTAGACCTCGACGAACGCTGGTCCACGCAGCTGCCGAGACAGCGCGACCTCGCGATCGAAGCGCGCCTTGGCGTCGTCGATCGACGCCGCGTGGCGCACGATCTTGAGCGCGACGCGGCGGCCGAGCGTCTTGTCGTAGGCGGCCCAGACCTCGCCCATCCCGCCCTTCGCGAGCTGCGACTCGAGGCGATAGCGACCGGCGACGAGGTTCGGCGCTCCACTCGCTTCGCGTCTGCCCGGCGCGGCATGGAGCCACGCGCCGCGATGCTTCGGCTTGCTCAACGGCCCTCCTGGGAAACGAAAGTCTATCAACCTTTGGCGGCGAGACACCTCCGACGGCGCGCGTCGCTCCATTCTCGTGCGCGCATGTCACACTCGCGCACCCGTGCCGACAGGGAACTCGAGCGCAGCTCCCTCTCGCGCCGTCCTCCGGTATCCTCGGAGCGATGAGGGTCGTCGCGCTCGGTTCGGTGGCCGCGCTCCTCGTCGCCTGCGCGCAGGGGACGAGCATCGGGGGAACGGGGGGCGCGGGAGCGGGAGGCGGGAGCGGCGGCGCCGTGGCCACGACGAGCGCGAGCGCATCGACGACGAGTCGCGCGTCCTCGGACGCGTCGAGCAGCAGCGCGAACGTCTCGAGCTCGTCGGGCGTCGCGCCGCAGAGCTGCCCCACCGACCAATTCGCCACAGGCATCGACGCGACCGGCGCGCTCCTCTGCGCGCCCATCGACGTCGCCGCAGCGACCGCGATCACGAGCGGCTGCTCTGTGTTGCTCGGATGGCGAGACGGCTGCAACGGCTGCGGCCTGGTGCCCTCGAAGTGGGGGCGTGCCAACGGGACGTCGTGCCTCAACGGCGTCGGCGTGGACGACACGTGCACGAGCCCGACGCTCGGCGGCGCGACGTACTCGCTCTTCGGATTGAACCCCGACGGCGACGTCGACGACAACGACACCTTCAGCTTCGGGTTCACGTGCCAAGCCGACGGCGTCGGCGGTCCGGGCCCTTGCGCCGCAGGACAGTTCGTCACCGCGGTCGACGCGAGCGGCGTCACGTGCGCACCGCTCGGCGCGCTCGACTACGTTCGCGGCGGCTGCTCGCTCTACGCCGGGTGGATCGACTCCTGCAACGCCTGCACGACGCCGCCGTTCAAGTGGGGCTCGGTGACGGCGACGAGCTGCCAGAACGGCGCGGGCGCAGACGACACGTGCACCACGCAGACGCTCGGCGCCGACACGATCCCCGTGCTCGGCATCAACACGGACGGCGACGTCAACGACGACGACAAGTTCTACATCGGCATGACGTGCTCGAGCCCCACCCCCGCGACGAGCATGGCGACGGGGACGTGTCCCGCGGGGCAGCTCGTCACGGGGATCGACGGTCTCGGCGGCGTGACGTGCGAGAGCCCGGGGCCGCTGCTCGCGAGCTACGTGCGAGGCCACTGCGAGATCGTGTTCGGCTGGCAGGACAGCTGCAACGGCTGCACGACGCCGCCGACCAAGTGGGGACGGGTCCGCGACGGCTTCTGCGAGAACGGCGGCGGCGTGGACGACAGCTGCATCGTCGCGTCGCTCGGCGCGGCGAGCGTTCACCTCTTCGGACTGAACACCGACGGAAACGTGAATGACGACGACAAGTTCTACGTCGACTTCACGTGCCGCTGACGCGACCCTCCTCCCGGTCGCGCCGCCAGTCGAAAAAGGCGTTCGGCCTGGGGCAGGACGGGGCGGAAGAACCGTATGATGGGTGCTCCATGAGGAATCTTTCGCTCTTCTTGGCCATGAGCCTCGTCGCCGCTTCGTCGACGGGGTGCGACAAGCTGGTGGACCTGCTCCAGGACCACAACAAGCACGCCTCCAGCGACTCGGACGACGACGACGACGATGACGACGACGACGAGGACTCGAAGGCCGAACAGAAGAGGCAGGAGAAAAAGAAGAAGAAGAAGTCCGACAAGTCGGCCAAGAACGACAAGGGCAGCAAGGGCAGCAAGAGCAAGAACAGCGCCCTGCTCGGCGACATCGGGTTCCGACCGCAGAAGGACGGCTACAAGTTCAAGAACACCGGTGGCCGCTACCCGCTCTCGCCCCCCGTCCTGACCGACAACATCGTGGTCAAGCTCTTCGGCCCGGGCGCGTGCGTCGGAGAGGACGTCGAGGACTGCCGCCTGACGCCCCCCGCCTCCGAGTGGGCCGACATGGTGAACGAGGCGATGAACGGCGGTCAGTGCGAAGGCATGGCCGTCTCCGCGCTGACGTTCTGGAAGAACATCGACTCGACCGCGAGCTTCAGCGGCCACTCGGCGCACAACCTCGATCGCAAGGACGCGACCCCCTTCATCGCGTACTACTGGTCCTACCAGACGCTGAACCCCGTGAAGCGCGAGGTGATGAACGGGCGCTACAGCTCCACGCCGAACCAGACCGAGGACAAGCTCCTCGACCTCTGGAAGCACGGGCAGTTCGCCACGCTCGCGTTCTGGGGTCCGCCCGGCGAAGGCGGCCACGCCGTCACGCCCTACGCCGTCGAGGACAAGGGCAACGGCATCCACTGGATCCGGATCTACGACAACAACTATCCGGACACCGAGCGCTACATCATCATGGATCGCAACGCGAACACGTGGAAGTACGACCTCGCGGCGATCAACCCGGACGTGCCGAAGATGCCGTGGGGCGGGAGCGCCGAGAACCACAGCATCCTCGCGATCCCGCTCGATCTGCGCCTCAAGAAGGCCGAGTGTCCGTTCTGCCGCGGCACGAGGAAGAAGACGGTGTGGCCCTGGGCGAGCTCGGTCGCGATCACCGATCAGCAGGGTCGCCAGCTCAAGGTCGAGGGCGACAAGGTCACGAACGAGATCCCCGACGCCGAGGTGGTCGACATGGCCGGCTGGCTCGAAGGCGGAACGCCATCGCAGCCGATCTACATCCTGCCCGACGAGAACGACTACGAGATCAGCATCAGCGGCAAGGACGGCAAGGCCCCCGAGGGCGGCGACGATCGACGCGGCGTCCGCGTGTTCGGTGACGGCTCGGCGGTCACGATCGACGGCCTCGCGCTGAAGCCGAGCGACAAGGACACGCTCTCGCTCCCGCACGACGGAGGCGGTCTCCGCTACAAGACCGGCACCGGCGCGATGCCTGCGCTCAAGCTCGCCATCGACGACAACAAGACGGGCGTCGCCGTGCGGATCGCCAACATGAAGGCCGACGCGGACTCGGAGGTGGAGCTCAAGATGGACCGCTCCGCGGAGAAGTTCACGGTGCAGGGTGGCGGCAAGTCGACGAGCTCGTACGACATCGCGATCAAGCACGTGCAGAAGGGCGCGAAGGACGTCGACGTCGAGCAGAAGGCGGTCAAGTTCAAGCTCGGCGAGTCGCACGCGATCGATACGAAGAGCCTCGTCGCGATCAAGCCCGGCGTGCCCGTGGCGCCTCTGCGCATCAGCCGCGGGGTCTTCACGCCGCCGAAGCTCAACGTGAAGGGACCGAAGATCGACGCGCCGAAGCCCGACGCCTCGAAGCCGGACGCGCCGAAGGTGAACCCGGCGGTGAAGACGCCGGTCGCCCCTGCGCCCGTCGTGAAGCCCCAGGTCGGACCCGCCCCCGTGCTTCGAAAGTAGCTGCGGCCCTCGACGGCGAACGCCGGAGCCCAGACGCGTTCCCCTCCTCGCGCTCGAAATCAGGGAGACCGATTTCGAGCGCGAGCGCTTAGGATGGGCGCGCACGCGGGATGCTCCGCCGCGGCGCGCCGAGCACTGGAGGAAGAACAAGACGATGACTCGCAGATGGGCTTTCCTGCCGGTGTTCGCGCTCACCTGCCTCGCGCCGAGCGCGGCGAGCGCGTTCCTCGTGGTCGGCAAGCAGAAGACGCCGCCGAGCACGGACCGGATGACGGTCGTGGCCCTTCGCGAGGGCGGCCGCCAGGTCCTCTCGCTCGTCCCGCATCTCACCGACAAGAGCGGGGAGATCGCGGTGGTGGTCCCAGTCGCGAACCCGAGCGATACGCGGACGCTCTCGCCGAGCGCGTTCGCGGCGCTCGCGCGCGTGAGCGGTCCTCGCGTCGTCGAGCTCTGGGAGGCCGATCCGTGCAAGATCCACCCTGCCGTCGAGCCGGGGCCGCTCCCGCCGGACGGCTCCGCCGCGCCCTCGGCCTCCGCCAGCGCGGCTCCCTCGTCCGCTGCTTCCGCCGCGCCTTCGGCCGCCGCGCCGTCGTCCGCGGCCCCCGCGACCTCGTCGAGCTCGGCCCCCGCCAAGCCCGCCGCGACCGACGCCGGCGCGAGCTACTCGTTCGAGATCCTCGACGGCAAGGATGCGCTCGCGAAGCTGAAGGACGAGGGCTACACGGTGCCCGACGCCGCGACGCCGATCCTCTCGAGCTACGCAGACGCGGGGATGAAGGTGGTGATCGCGAAGATCGACGCGTCGAAGATCGACGCGCTCCCGCCGTTGTCGATGCTCACGACGTCGAGCGAGCTCTCGCTTCCGACGCGGCTCTTCGCCGCCGGAGCGGGGCACGGCTCGCTCGAGATCTTCGTCGTCAGCCCGCAGAATCGCTACGAGGCGAAGGACCAAGAGAACCTCGCGATCCCGACGAACCTCGATTTCGCCGGCGCTTCGCGGCCCAAGCTCGATGGCTTCTACGCGTCGCTGCTCGACCACGCGTTCGAGAAGAAGCCCAACGCGCTGGTGACGGAGTACGCGTGGCGCGCATCGACGTGCGACGACTGCGAAGCACCGCCGGCGCCGTCGATGATCACCGATCTCGGCGTCGCGCTGCTGCCCTCGATGAAGGAGGGGACGCAGGCCGAGGTGCTCTCGAACGCGGAGGGTGTCTCGTCCGAGCCCGGTGGCCCGGACGCGCTCCAGGCAGGTCTGAAGAGCTGCTACGCGAAGAGCGTCGCCGAGAAACCCACGCTCTCGGGATCGTTGCGCTTCGAGGTCGAGGTCGCGAACGGCGCGGTGACGGGCGTGAAGCCGGCGAGCGATCCGGGCAGCGCGGCAGGGGAGAGCGCGCTCGTCGAATGCATGACGACCGCGATCAAGGCCTCGCACCTCGACAAGAGCGGCGCGCTCGCGCTCGAGCTGTCGCCCTTCTCGCGCAAGTACTTCGGTGATTTGGTGGTGACGAAGCTCCGCGCGCGCTTCGGCGCGATCCCCGACAAGGATCTCGTCCTCAAGCCGGCGCGCGCGATCGAGGGCGGGCGCGAGCGGGGCCCGAGCGGAACGGCCGAGAAGAAGGTCTACTGGTCGGAGGGCGGCAACGACTTCCAGGCGCGCTACGTGGTGCGCCACACCTGGAAGGGGGCCATCGCGTGCGACTCGCCCGAGCGGGGCGTGTGGTCACCGAAGCCGCCGAAGGGCGCGAAGCCGAGCGAGCCGAAGCCCGCGGCGAGCCTCGGAGCCTCGCTCGAAGGCGGCGTCCCGAGCCTCGACGCGTTCGTGATCCCGGCGTCGGATCCGATCCCACCGCCGCCGAGCCCGAGCCCCGACGCGTCGTCGTCGGGCGCGCCGCCCGCGCCGCCGCCGCCGAGCGCGAGCGCAGCACCCGCGCCGAGCGCGCTCCCCCCGCCGCAAGGCGGAGGGTGCGGCTGCGTCCTCGCGCAGGAGGAACCGACGTCGTCGGGCACGCTCGCGCTGACGCTGGTCGGCGCAGCGCTCGCTGCGCGAAAGCGACGCGCACGCCGAGACCGCTGACCGCGGGGGGTCGCGATCAGCGCGCAGCGATCTCGCGGACACTCCCCGAGGCGATGCGATAGGCGCCGACGCTCGCCGCGATCGCGCCCAGGGTGACGACACCGAGGGCGAGCGCCATGTTGCAGAGCGACTCGCCGGTCCCGACGAGACCGATCCGGAACGGATCGGCGACGCCGCCGCCGAGGCTCGTGAACGTCTTGATGAGTCCCGTCACGCAGCCGAAGGCGCCGCTCGCGAGGGTCATGATCGCGAGGCTCACCTGCAGCGGCACGTAGCGACGCTCGGGCGTGACCGCGTAGCGAATCGACGATGCGAGCAGGATGAGCCCGAACAGCGCCGTGGGGAACATGCCGAAACCTCCGAGATGAAATGCCTCGATCATCGCGCGCTCCTTCTGCGAGCGCCCCGTCGGCGCTCGTCGGAGAAGGGACTGAGCACGCTGCGTGCCGCTCGCGCCGAGCGGCAGAAACGGCGCGCGCCCGGCGTGATTCGTGTTTGGATCGTCCTTCGGAGCGGACGGATCGCGCGCGCGTGTGTCCTTTCGAGCGGACGGTCAGGCGTGCTTTTCGAGGAAGCGGAGGCACGTCTCCGCGACGTCCTCCCAGCCGGGTTGTCCGCAGAGGTAGTGCGTCCTTCCCGGCATCTCGATGAGCTCGGTCGGGGCGGCCGCGCCATAGCGCTCGGCGTTCTTGCGATTGAGAGACGCAGGGATGATCTTGTCGAGCTCGCCGGCGATCATCAGCAACGGCCGGCGCGCAGCGTCGAAGTCGATGCGCCCTTCCTCGCCGAGGGGACCACGACCGACGAGGCGCGACTCCGGCACGACCTCGGCCTCGAAGGCGCGCGCCACCTCCTCGTCGGCGCCCGTGTGCCAGAAGGCGTATCTCCACGACGCGAGGGTCGGCACGATGGCGCTTCGCCCAGGCCACAAGACGGGCGCGTTCGCGCGCAGGTGCGAGATCGCGAAGCTCTTCACGCCGTACGGCGGCGCGGAGTCGATCGCGACGCCGAGCTTGCCCACGCCGCGTGAGAGGAGCGACTGCACGACGAGACCCCCCATGGAGTGCCCGATGAGGATCGTGTCCTCCGATCGCTTCGCCTCCGCTTCGTAGAGCGCGATGACGTCGGACAGGGTCAGCGTGTCGAGGCGCGGATCGGGCTCCTGACGCAGCTTCTCGGGATCGCCGTCGCGCCCAGGCCAGCTCGGCGCCACGCACTCGAACCCCAACCTCCCGAAGTGATCGGCCCAGGCGCTCCAGGAGCGACCCGTGAGGAACATCCCGTGGACGAAGAGGATCCGAGCCGCCATGCCGAGAGGAAACGCGGTCTCCCCGAGGTCGTCAACGGGCGCTGGTCAGGGCTCGGGGATCACGGCGGCGCGCACCGTGGCCGCGTCGGGGCTCGCGTCGAGCCACACGACGTAGAGCTTGCCCTGCACGATGGCGGCTCGGACCGCCGAGACGGGGATCGACGAGTAGCGCTTGATCGAGGCGACCTTGGTGGCAGCCGCGCTCGAGGTGTCGACCGCGTAGACCGAAAGCTCGGGCGCGGTCTCGTCGGTGCCGGGCGTGACGAGCAACGCCGGCTTGCCGGCGCGCGAGACCCACGCGGGACGAGGCGTGTCGCGGACGCCGGGGAGCGCGCCGATCGTGTGCGGCGCCCCCGGCTTGCCCATCGCGTCGAGCGTCACGCTCTGGAGGCTCGCGGCGCCGACGACCGGATCGTCGGGCAGGCCCGTCCCGCCGCGCGCGGAGGGTTGGAGATAGACGAGCGTGTCGGCGGTCGCGTCGACCGGAACGGCGAGCCGAGGGAGATCACCGTCGGCGAAGGTGCTCTTCGCCCCGAGCGTCTGGCGGACGAAGCTCGGGCGCGTGTCGTCGACGATCCACCAGACGTTCGCGTCCCGCACGAAGCCGTCCCACACGCTCACCGCGACCGGCAGGTTCGGTCGCGAGGTGAAGCAGTCGTTCGCCTGGCAGCACGAAGAGTCGGTGCACGCGGGGGGGT
The DNA here is from genome assembly GCA_964467935.1 of uncultured Polyangiaceae bacterium. Lineage (GTDB taxonomy): Bacteria > Myxococcota_A > Polyangia > Polyangiales > Polyangiaceae > CAYYKK01. The sequence continues at coordinate 95,621 of CAYYKK010000001.1, read as the reverse complement.
TCACCGTGCTCCCGTCGTTCGCGATCTCGTAGGAGTCGAGCGCCCCGACGGTGTCGGTCATGGTCGTGAAGTTCTCGAAGTACGCGAGGGAGATGCCCTGCGACGTCTTCTCGAGCTTGGGCTGCGAGACGGCGCCGTAGCCGATGGTCCGCAAGCGCTTCTCCCAGCGTTGATCGAACGTGGCGCCCTTCGCCTCGCTCCCGACCGGCGGCAGGTGCACCGCGAACTGCGTGAGGCGCGGCTCGGGCGCGTCGTCCGCGGGCGCCGCGCCCATCGACATGAGCAGCTCGGTGTCGCTCATCCCGAGGACGTCGAAGTACGGCTCGAGGTAGTCGGCGTTCGCTGGGTACTTCGTGACCAGCAACATCGGCGCGCTCGCGTTGCCGTCGGGCATGATGCGGGCGCCGGCGAAGTCGTGGAGCTGCAAGTCGTAGTGATAGACCTGCCACACGGCGAGCACGTCGTTGCCTTGGGGCACGATGCGCAGATCGAACGGACGCAGGTACTGCAGCGTCGTCAGCGTGATCGGGATGGGGGTGCCGGGGCGCGCGCAGACGTCGTGGATGCACTCGTAGCCCTGAGGACACGCCGCGGCGGCCGCGTCGCTCCCCGACGTGCAACGCGCCGGGAGGTCGCCGAGGTTGACGCTGCACGACGCGGCGATCGCGACGAGGGCGATCGAGGCGATCCCGCCGGCGAACGCCCGGAGCCCACGCGAGGTCGAGGTCGGCACGCTCACGGCAAGGCTCCGAGCGGAGCGACGCCGATCCAGAGATCCATCAGCTGCTCGTGGAAGCTCGTCCACGCGATGTAGACGTTGCTGCCCGTGGCGAACGAGCGCGCCGAATAGAGGCCATCGTCGCCGGGGCGATCGACGCTCGCGACGTGTCGGTAGCCTCCGTCGCTGCCGATGTAGGCGACCTCCATCGTCTTGAAGTCCGGGTCCGAGCTGACGGGCGCGACGAGCGCGCCCGTGCCGAAGGCGACGCCGGTGTAAGGATCGACGTTCGCGTTGTAGGGCTCGACGGGGCTCGTCCCGAGCGTGTTGCCGGCGAGATCGCGCACGGTGAACGTGACCTGCGAGCTGTCCTCGTTCGGCACCATGTACGCGATCGAGCTCCCGAAGCCGTAGAGCGGGACGCCGTCGCCGGAGCTGACGGCGGTCGCGGTGCCCTTGTCGAGATCCAACGAGAAGACGCTCTGCGCGCCGAGCCCGAGTCGGAGCATCACGCGGCCGTCGGTGGTCTTCCAGAGCAGGCAGTCGCCCGAGAGCGGGAGCACGCCCTGCGGCAGCGGGATGCGGAACCGCCCGACGAGGGTGCCGTCCTTCTGGGTGCGCGTGACCACGACGCCGCCGCCCTGGCCCGGGTCGGTGAAGGCGTAGTCGATCTCGTCGCCGCGCACGACGCCGCCGACGTAAGCGGGCTCGTAGCCGCCCGCGTACGTGAAGCGATCGTCGCGCAGGATCGTGTCGTGGGGCGGAGCCGATCCGTCGCGCGGCAGCGAGTGCAGCTTGATCGAGAGGCCGTCGTCGAGCGCGCCCGGAAAGCTCATCGTGACGAGGCCGTAGTGCGTGTCGTCGATCGCGATCGCGGCGCTCGACACCGTCTGCTCCCCCGGGAACGGCAGGAGCATCACCGCCGGCGACACGGCGCCGTCCGCCCCGACGTGCACCTCGTAGACGCCGCGCGCTCCGGGCGAGAAGCCGTCGTTGACGAGGAGCGACGCACCACCGGCGGGCGACGCGAACCAATACATCTCGGATCGGTTGATGTACGTGATGCGCAGCGCGCGCGTGACGTTGGGGTGCTGACCCGCTTGGAGGCAGACGTTCGCTTGGCACGTGTAGCCCGTCGGGCACGTCTTTCCGTCGGCGCAGGCGAAGGGTACGGCGCCGAGCGTGAGACCGCACGACGCGAGCGTGAGGCCGAGCGAGACCGTCGCTGCCGACGCGACCACGACGGACGCGACGCGTCTCCTCCGCGAGCGCGGCGGTCGCGCGGCATCGCTCGTCTGCGCGCCGCCCGGACTGAGAGGACCAGCCGACATGCCCGCATGATACGTGGACTCGCACGCAAAGCGGAGCTTCCTGCGCGCTCTTCGCGCGTCAGATTCGGGTGAGCGTCCCTGCACGGTACTCCGCGAAGGCTCGATCGAGCTCCTCCTCGGTGTTCATCACGAAGGGGCCCCGTCGCGCGACGGGCTCGCCGATCGGCTGGCCCGCGAGCAGCAGGAACCGCGCGCCCTCGGGCCCGCCGCGAGCCCGGACGAGGGCCCCCGCGCCGAGCACGCCGATCTGCGCGCGCTGCACCGCCGCGCCCTCGGCGCCGAGGAGGGTGTGACCGTCGAGGCCATAGGCGAACGCCGTGTGGCCCGCGGGCAGCTCGTGCTCGAACGTCTCGCCGGGCGCGACGGTCACGTCGAGCATCGTCGGCGCGACGACGATGCCGTCGACGGGCCCGCGCTCCGCCTGCAGCTCGCCGGCGACGAGGCGCGCTCGCGCTCCGCGGATGGAGAGCTCGGCGATGCGCTCTCGCGGAATGTCCTGATAGCGCGGCGGGACCATCTTGCTCGCGCGCGGGAGGTTCACCCAGAGCTGCAGCCCCCAGAAGAGGCCCTCGCTTCGCGCGGGCATCTCCGAGTGGACGATCCCGTGCCCTGCGGTCATCCACTGCGCGCTTCCGTCGACGAGCCGACCGTGGTTGCCGACGCTGTCGCGGTGCTCGACGGCGCCGGAGATCACGTACGTGACGGTCTCGAAGCCGCGGTGCGGATGCTCGGGGAAGCCGCGCTCGTAGTCCTCGGGCCGATCGGAGCGGATGTCGTCGAGCAAGAGGAACGGATCGAGCAGCGGGAGCGCGCGGCTCCCGATGGTGCGGCGCAGACGGACGCCGGCGCCCTCGAGGGTCGAGATCCCGTCGAGGATCGCGACGACGGACCGCGCTTCGGGCGAAGGCGGCGGGAGCGGCGCCTCGGTGGCGCTCGAGCGGCATCCGACGAGCGAGAGCGCGGCGCCCGACGCGCCGAGGAGCAGATCCCTCCGGCGCAAGAGTCGGCGCGCGGACACGTCGGAGCGTGCAGCAGCGGCACGCGCGCGGTCATCCGTCATCGCCTGGAGGATAGCACGCGCCCCTGCGTGGGAGTTCCGCGGGGGAGGCGGGACTGCTAACCTGCCGCCCCATGCAACTTCGACACGTCATCGCCTCGCTGGGCCTCGCCACCTTCGCCGCCGTCGGGATGCTCGCTTGCCATTCCACGCCGGTCGCCGCGGACTACGTCCAGACGTGCAAGGTCGACGCGGACTGCGCGGGGGTCATCAGCGACAGCTGCGACGCCCTCTGCAACTGCCCGAGCGCTGCCATCAACAAGAGCGATCTCAACAAGTACCTCGGCGACCTGGAGAGCTCCGGCTGTCACGCGAGCGCGTGCACGTGCCCCGCGTCGTACGCCGCCTGCACCAACGGCACCTGCACGCTGTCGGTCGGCGGCACGGGGAGCGGCGCCGGCGGCGGATCGACGAGCAGCACCGGGACGGGCGGCTGAGAAGAGCGCATCAGGGAGCCGGTCCGAGCCGGTAGCAGAGCTCCACCTCGCCCACGCGGATCACGTCGCCCGCGGAGAGCTTGTGGGGAGCGGTCGCGAGCTTCCTCCCGTTGACCTCGGTCGCGTTGGTGCTGCCGAGGTCGCAGACCCAGTGCTCCGCGTCGAGCGCGTAGATCTCGGCGTGACGCCGAGAGACGCTCGGGGAGGGCACGACGATGTCCGCGCCGGCGGTGCGCCCGATGGCGCACGCTTCGCCGAGCCGAAAGGCGCTCCCGAGGAGCGGACCTCGCACGACGACGAGGTGCGCCTCCTTCGCGGGTCCCGCGGTCGTGCGCGCGAAGAGCCTCGACGTCGCGCCTCGCACCGGCGCGACGCTCCGCGCCCCGTCGCCGTCGAGCTTCTGCATGATCGTCTGCTTCCGAAAGACGGAGTACGTCTCGGACGAGGGCGCGCGCTCGAAGGCGACGACCTCGTCGAGCAGCAGCTCGTAGGCCTCCGAGAGCATCGACCCGTCGGCGGCGACGTAGCCGGGCGCAGCGACGATCTCGCCCATGATGGCCCGCAACGTCGCGGCGGCCCCCTCGAAGTTCCTCGCGTCGGCGAGGGCACGCGCCTTCCTGCGTGACTCCTCGGCGCGGCTCAGGAGAATGAAGCCGATGCCCTCCGGATCGTCCGCGGCGCCGGAGGCGTTCACGTCGACCACGATCGGCAGGGCGATCTCGACGCGCGCTCCTGCGCGCGTCTCGGTGTGCGACAGGCGCACGTCGAGCAGGTGCCCGCCCACCGCGAGCGGCCGATCGTAGGCGAGCTCGAGCGCGACGATGCGCTGCGAGCGATCCTCCATGTCGCTCAGCGCGAGCCGCACGCCGCCGCGGACGAAGCGCGTCGGGGGATCGCCGACGATGCGCTTGATCTCGATCCCCTCCGCCGGCGCGAGGACGAGCTCGACGCCCGCGGCGACGATGTCGCTCTGCGCGCCGAGGGCCGCGGCGAGCTCGCGACGACACGCGGCGGGATCGGCGATGAAGGAGAACCTGCCCGCGCCCGCGTCGGCGATCGCGACGAGCACGTCCTCGCTGTGGTGCACGCCGTAGCCGAGCGTGGAGACCGTGACCCGCGGCCTTTGCGCGCCCACGACGTCGGCGAGCGCCTCGGGCGACGCGGCGCCGCGGTTGGGCTGGCCGTCGGAGAGGAGCAGGATCGCGGGTCGGGCCGCGCCGTCGGTCGGGGCGAGCAGCTCGGCAGCCTTGCGCAGACCGTCCTCGACGTTGGTGCCGCCTTGCGCCTGCAAGCGGCGTACGCGGCTCGTGAGCGTTCGCCGCCCGCTCGGGTCCATCGGCGTGAGCGGCGCGATGACGGTCGCGCTGTCCGAGAAGGCCACGACGCCGATGCGATCGGTCGGGCGGGCGAGCTCGCACAGCTTCTCGACCGACGCGACGAGCATCTCGAGCGGAGGGCCGCCCATCGAGCCCGAGACGTCGAGCGACAGCGCGCACGCGAGATCGGCTCGCGACGCCTCCACGCCGGCGCCCTCCGCTCGCAAGACCAACGCCACGAAGATGGACCCGCCCTCGCCGGATCGAACCGCCTTTCGTTGCGGATGGACTGTGAGCGACAGCGTGGACATGGCGCGAGCCCCCTCTTCCAAGAGAAGCAGAATCGACGGGAGCGGCAAGGACGGGCGGGCCGAAGAAGAGCGAAGGGTCCGGCGCGTGCTGGGAAAGCGACCTCCGTGAGCCCGCCGACGTCCGTGAGATCCGAGGTCGTTCGAGCCAAAGAGTTGAACGCAGAGTCGCGACGGCGCACCGTGGAGAGAGAGCCGTCGGGAGATCCGCGAGCTGCGCTGACGACGGCGCTGCCCGGCGCGCGCCCTCGACCCGCGCTGGCGGTCGTGGAGAGCTCGGCGGACGTCGAGGCGCTCTCGAGCCGCGACATCTCGGTGCTCAGCGCGAGCGCGGCGCGCACGGCCACCGAGCAAGCCGCGGCGCTCGCCGATCCGCTCATCGGCGTGGTGGTGGCCGATCGCTACCGGATCCTCGAGCCCATCGGGCGCGGAGGCATGGGCGTCGTCTACAAAGTCGAGCACGTGCGCATCGGCAAGCTCCTCGCGATGAAGCTCCTCACGGGCGAGCTCTCGCGGAGCGCGGAGATGGTCCGGCGCTTCAAGCGCGAGGCGCTCACGGTCTCGAAGCTCGCGAGCCCGAGCACCGTGCAGGTCTTCGACTTCGGCGTCTCCGACGGGCTCACGTACCTCGTCATGGAGCTCGTGCACGGCGAGAGCCTCGGGCGCGTGCTCGCGCGAGGGGGACCCATCCCCGGCGCGCGCGTGGCGAAGATCGTGATCCAGGTCGCGAGCTCACTCGCGGAGGCCCACAAGAAGGGCATCGTCCATCGCGACGTGAAGCCGGAGAACATCATGCTCCTGTCGGCCTTCGACGGCGCCGACATCGCGAAGGTGCTCGACTTCGGCCTCGCGAAGCTCCGCGAGAGCGAGGGGCACGCGGACATCACGAACCACGGGACGATCCTCGGCACGCCGTACTACATGGCACCGGAGCAGATCCGCGGTGACGAGGTCGACGCGCGCACGGACGTCTACGGCGTCGGCGTCTTGATGTACCGCCTGCTCACGGGTCTCCACCCCTTCGTGGGCAAGCCGATGAAGGTGCTGTCGAAGCACCTCACCGAGGCGCCGGTACCGCCGCACGTCAGGACGCCGGAGCTCCGGATCTCCGAGGGGCTCAGCGCGATCGTGATGCGGGCCCTCGAGAAGGATCCGAAGGATCGCTACCCGACCGTCGAAGCGCTCCGCGAGGCGCTCATCGACGAGCTCTCTTCGAGCGGCTCGACGAGCGTCGAGAGCCTCCTCGACACGAAGCGGCTCCGGCACCTCGCGCGCATCGCCGAGGTCGCGCACAGCGACGCGCGCCCGACGCTGCCCGTCGCGACGCGCGACGAGGTCGACGCTTACGAGCGGAGGCTGCGGCGGAAGCGCTACTGGTTGGTCGCGGCGTCGTCGCTGATCCTCGGCGCGGTGGTGGGGCTCGTCGCGTGGCTCGCGCAGCGCCGTCCCGCGAGCACGGGGCTCGAGCTCGAGCCGAACGACGACGCAGCGCACGCGACGCCGCTCCCGCTCGGCGAGCCCCTGCGCGGACACCTCGGCGAGCGCATCGACGCCGAGCACGGCGATCGCGATTTCTATTCGTTCGACGTCGGCGCCGACGCGAAGGGCGGCCCCGCGCTCGTGTCGCTGCGCGTGACGGCTCTGCCGAACATCCCGATGTGCACGATGCTCTACCGGAGCGGCTTCGACGAGCCCATCGATCGGTTCTGCGTGGGACACCCCGGACGCGATCTCGTGGTGCCTGCCCTGTCGCTCGAGCCCGGCCACTACCTCGCCGCCGTCGTCCAGGATCTGAGCCCTTGGTCGGGCGCGCCGGCGTTCATCTACGAGAACGTCTCCGACACGTACACGATCAGCGTGACCTCGGCGCACGCGACGCCCGCGACCGAGATCGAGCCGAACGACTCGGCGTCGTCGGCGAACGCCATCGAGCTCGGCGCGCAGCGCACGGCGACCCTCGCGTGGGCGCGGGACGAGGACGTGTTCTGCGTCGCCGACGGCGTCGAAGGGACGATCCGTTGGAAGGTCCGCACCGGCCCACGTGAGAGCGGCGTGCTCGAGGTGACGCTCCTCTCCGCGAGCGGCGAGCGCGCGCCGATCCGCATCCAAGACGAGGACGGCGTGCCGCCCGCCGCCGGGGACACGCGGAGCCCCTGGCAGAGCGACGCGCTCGACGTGATGCAGGCCCGCTGCCTCCGCTTGAAGCTCGCGCCGCGCGTCGACGAGCCTGGCCCTCCACACGGCGGCGCCGAGCCGTACGTGGTGGAGGTCGATCGCGCGCCGTAGCCCCGCGCGACGACCGCTCGGCTTCCGACCCAAGGAACAGCGCAGCCCCGGTTCAGAAGTGCCCGGCGAGCCACGCGCCGCCGAGGAGGATCGGGATCCATGTCCGCGACGACGTGCGCGCGCCTCGCGCTTTCGCTCTTCTGTGCAGGCCTCGTTGCGTGCAGCAGCGCCCCCGCGCGACCTCCGACGAACCGCGCGGCCGCCGCGATCGCGCCACCGCCACCGTCGTGCGCGCGCCCCGTCCCGATGGCCCTCCGGCTCGAGCCGCTCTCGCGGCAGAGCTCGAGCGTCGCCTTGGCCCGCGCGAACCACGAGCTCCTCGCGTACGTGGCGAACGGTCGCGGCAGGCGCATCGACGTCGTCGACGTCGCGACACGCGCGCGGCTCGGATCGATCCCGGTCTCCGGGACGCCGGACGAGCTCCTCGCGCTCGGCGACGGCCGCCTGATCGCGACGCTCTCCGATCGCAACGCGCTCGAGACGATCGCGATCGGCGAGGGCGGCCTTCGGCTGGCGGGAAGCGAGCGCTGCGTCGTCGACGCGCCGCGCGGGCCCCACGCCCTGGCGGTGACCGAGGAGGCGGATCAGCTCGTCTTGACGAGCACGCTCGCCGACACGCTCTCCATCCTCGACGCGCGGTCGCTCGCGCGCGTCGGCGGCTCGACGCTCCGACGCGCGCCCGAGAGCGTCGTCGTCGAGGGCGATCGCGCGTTCGTGTCGCACCTGGTCGGCGACAGTCTCTCGGTCGTCGATCTCGCGGGCGGTGGCACGCGGGACATCGATCTTCGGCTGACCGCCGCGACCGCGAGCGCGGCGCCCGAGGCGCTCGGATCGCGACGCACGGGCGCCCAGGGATACGCGCTCGCGAGCTTCACGGTGCCGTCGACCTCGGGCGCGGGAGAGGGGACGGGCGTCCTCCGCGAGCGGGCGCCGCGACGGAGGATCGTGGCGCCCCACGTCAGCGTCGACGTCGGCGACCAGACGCGGTTCGGCGTGTACTACGGACCACCTCCCTCGCGGGGGATACCGAAGGAAGCGCCCGTCGCCGTGACCGTCGACGGCGAGACCGAGCGGCCGCGCTCGTCGCACGTCCTCGCGCTCAGCCCGGACGGGTTCGCGCGCGAGTGTCTGCTCCCACGCGCCGCGGCGTTCCGGCCCGGCACGCGCCGCCTCTACGTCGCGTGCCGCGGGATCGACGAGCTGCTCGAGCTCGACGGGGACGCGGCGGATCCGATGCGCGTCGTGCAGGGGAGGTACGATCTCTCGAAGGGTGTCTCGGGCCTCGCGATCGCGGACGAGGAAGGGCTCGGCGTCGCGTTCGGCGAGTTCGACGAGGCGCTCGACGTGATCGACCTCGCGACCGGGGCGCGCGCGCGGGTCGACCTCGCCGCGCACGATGCGACGAAGCTGTCGAAGTCGTACCAGCGAGGGCGCGAGCTCTTCTACGAGACGCGGGATCCGCGCATCTCCTTCGACGGCGTCGCGTGCGCGAGCTGCCACCCGGACGGCGGCGACGACGGGCTCACGTGGTCGACCCCCGACGGCCCGCGCCAGACGCCGATGCTCGCCGGTCGCGTGCACGGGACCGCACCATACGGCTGGACGCGCAACGTCGGCACGCTGCCCGACTACATCGAGAGCACGATCGGGCGGCTCGGCGGGACGGGCCTACCGGCAGACGATCTCGTCGCGATCGCCTCCTACCTGGAGCGGATGCCGATCCCTGCCGGATCGACGCACGACGACGTGAGCCGAGGGGCGGCCCTCTTCGCCGCGCAGGGCTGCTCCGACTGTCATCGCGACGTGCTCGGGACCGATCACCAGTCGCACGAGGTCAGCGCCGACAAGAGCCCCTACGACACACCGACCTTGCAGTACGTGGGCCTGACGGCGCCCTACTTTCACGACGGCCGCTACCGCTCACTCGACGAGCTGCTCGCCGATCCGGCGAGCAGGATGGGCGCGACGTCGAAGCTCTCCGCCGACGATCGGGCCGCGCTGTCTCGCTTCTTGGAGACGCTGTGAGGGCGACGCTGCTCTTCGCCGCCGCGCTCGCGGCCGCGGGGTGCGGAGGCGCGGTTCGTCGCGATCCGGCGCGCGCGCCCGCGTCGCCCGTCGCACGCGTCGTCGCCGCGCCGACACTGCCGATCGACACGCCGAGCGACGAGGCGCCGGTGCTCGCCGTCGATCAGGATCCGCCTCATTTCGCGCTCGCCGCGCGTCCGCTCACGCAGATCGCAGGTCGGCCGCGCCTCGAGCGGCCTCTCCGCGTCGAGACGCCGCTCGCGTCGATCCCGAACCTCTCGAGCGAAGACGACGAAGAGCTCGGCGCGGGCCGCTTCGATCTCACGCTCACCGAAGGCGGATATCGTCTCGTGCTCGGGAGCGATCTCCTCGCGGAGGTCGAGGTCGACGGCACCTTCCGCGCGTACACGTGGTCGAAGCTCGGCGCGCCCCCGTCCCTCGCGCTCGCGCGGCGCTCCGACGGCTACCAGCTGGGCACAGAGAGGAGCGCTCCCTACCGCGCCGTCGTGCGAGGCTTTCACATGGGGGACTGGAGCGAGGACACGCTGCACTGGGTCGAGTACGACGCGCGGTACGATCCGTCGACGCGACGAGGCGCGGCGCGGACCCGCCGACGGAGCGAAGCGCGCGCGCTCTGGCCGGGCGTCGTGTACGCGTTCGTCGCCGACGAGGCGGTCTCCGGCGCGCGGAAGCTCGTGGTCCTCGCGCCCCCCACCTCGTGGTTGACGAGCGCGCCGCAGTCGCCGAGCGACGAGCTCCGCCCCCACGTCGGCAGCTTCAGCTGGGTCGCGGTCTCGCTCGACGGCCCCACGGCCGCCGTCTCGCTGAGCTTCACCGACGAGGAGCTCGGGACGTTCCTCGCGCTGCGATCGGGGCGGGGCCGCGCGCGCGTCGCCAGCCGGGCCGACGCGCCCGCGCGAGAGCCGAGCGCCACGGTCCGCGTCCTCGTCGACGTCGAGAACGACGTGGACGGCGGGATCGTGCGCACGATCATCGAGCCGCTCGCGCCGAGCCCCGTCGTCGACACGGCGCTCGCGTTCGCCGCGCATCGCGAGGCCGACGCGGCCGCCGAGAGGGAGAGGCGATCGGCGCAGACGATCGGCATCTCGAGAGCCCCGACGCCGCGCCCGTCGAGCCGACGGCTGCGCGGCTGCTCCTGCGAGCCGAACGATCCTCTGTGCCCTTGCTACGATTGAAGACGGCGTCCGTCGCGCGTACGAAGGACGTCATGACGATGGAGATCGCCCCGCCGCGCATCGAGACCGAGCGCCTCGTGCTCGCGATCCCGTCGCTCCCCCAAGCCGATCGCCTGCTGCTCTACGCGGTGAAGAACGAGGCGCACTTCGCGCGCTGGACGCCCGCGCGCTCGCCGCGATGGGACACGCTCGCGTATTGGGAGGAGACCGTCCGTCGCTACGCCGAGGAGCGTCGCGCCGGCACCGCCGTGAGGCTCGCGCTCTTCGACCGGCACGATCCCGACGGGCCCGTCCTCGGCACGTGCGCGCTCTCGTCGATCTCGCTCGGCCCGTATCGCGGCGCGCTCCTCGGCTACGGCGTCGATCGGGACCACGAGGGCCTCGGGCTGATGTTCGAAGCCGTTCGCGCCACGGTGAGCTACGCGTTCGAGACGCTGCGCCTCCATCGGGTCGCGGCGAACCATCGCCCTGAGAACGAGCGGAGCGCGGCCCTGCTCAAACGTCTCGGTTTCGTCGTGGAAGGTTACGCGCGCGACTACCTCTACATCGACGGAAAGTTCCGCGACCACGTGCTCACGGCGATCACCAACCACGCGCTCTCCGACGTCGAGGCGCTCGTCACCCCCGCCTGAGCCCTCAAAGTTCTTGAGGAGGAGCGCCCGAAGCGGTCGCGCGCATGACCTCCCGCCCCATCATCCGCTAAGCTCCCGCCGTGCCCGTCACGCCCTCGATGATCCCGGCGCCCGACGACGTGATCGCCGGAAAGTACCGGGTCGAGTCTCAGCTCGGTGAAGGCGGCATGGCCGTCGTGCTCGCGGCCCGCCACGAGGCGCTGCGGCAGCGCGTCGCGATCAAGATCGTGCAGCCCCAGTTCGTCGGCTCGAACGAGCTGAAGGAGCGCTTCTTCCGCGAAGCGCGCGCGCTCGCCGCCATCACGAGCCCGCACGTGGCGCGCGTCTTCGACGTCGGGACGCTCGACAACGGCGCGACGTACCTCGTCCTCGAGTACCTCGAGGGGCTCGATCTCCACCGCCTCGTTCAGCGCGACGGTCCGCTCTCGCCGCGCGACGCCGCGCTCTACGCGCGCGAGGCCGCCGAGGGGCTCGCCGAAGCGCACCAGCTCGGGATCCTGCATCGCGACTTGAAGCCCTCGAACCTCTTCTTGGCGGCGCTGCCCAACGGTCAGCCGTGCATCAAGATCCTCGACTTCGGCCTCGCGAAGCTCACCGAAGAGGGCATCACCGGGCTCACCGAGCGCGAGGACGTGATGGGCTCGCCATCGTACATGGCGCCCGAGCAGATCCGCGGGCTCGCGCAGGCCGACGCGCGCAGCGACGTGTGGTCGCTCGGCGTGACGCTCTACGAGCTGCTCACCGACGCGCTCCCGTTCGAGGGGGCGAACGCGACCAAGACGGCGGCCGCGGTGCTGACGGAGCCGCCCGTCGATCTCGCGAAGCGGCGCGCAGGCCTGCCACCGGAGCTCGTCAAGATCGTCGCCGACTGCCTCGTGAAGGATCCGGACCGGCGCCTCGCGAGCGCGAAGATCCTCGCGGACCGCCTCAAGGCGTTCTCGGCCATGCCGGCGCCGATGCCCCGAGAGCCGGGCGTGCTCGCCGGGCTCGCAGAGCCGACGCGGCGGGCGTCGCCGTCGGGCCGCGGCTCGGGGCGTGGGAAGAACGGACGAGACGGCGCGGGCGAGGCGACGTACGGGGGGATGATGCCGCTCACGCCGCTCGACAACTCGGACGACGCCACGCTCGTCGTCGCGCGACCGCCCTCGGCCGATCTCGCGGTCGCGCCGCTCGTGCCGGACGGCTCGCAGCCGCTCGACGAGAAGACGCAGGACGAGGCGACGCTCGTGAAGCTGCAGCCGATCGGACAAGACGACGGCTCCGACGATCAGACCGTGCTGCGCCCGCGGGATCCGCGCATGCCGAGCATCCCCGGGGGCTACCCGCCGCCGCCCGCCCCGCTCGCCGCGATGCCGGCAGCGCCGCCGACCTTCTCGCCGCGTCCTCCGGACCTCGGGGCCGCCAAGATCGACTGGAAGGTACCGATCGCGGTCGGGGTGACGGTGGCCTTCGGCGTGATCCTGATCGGCCTCGTCGCGATCTACCTGCGCTGACGCGCTCCACGCGGGCCCGCCCCGAGCCGAGGCGAGCCCGCGCGCGCGCTCTCACTTCGTCGGAGGCTTGGGTGCTTGCTTCGGCTTCGTCGCAGAAGGCGGCGCCTTCGGCGGGGCCTTGGCCGGGCTCTTCTGCGGAGGCGGCGGCGCCTTCGGCGAGGCGAGCGGCTTCGACGCCGGCGCGGGCGCGGCGGCGCTCGGCGGGACCGGCGCGACGCTCGACGGCGCTGGGGCCACGCTCGGCGACACCGCCCCGTCGGAGGCGGGCGCCGTCACCCCGGCCTGACCCTTCTTCGGCGCCGGCGCGAGCACGTCGAGGTCCTGGAGCATGTCCTCGAGCTCGATCCGCTGCTCCATGCGCTGCCGCTCGAGCTCGGCCATGTCGCGACCGATGCGGTTGCCCTCGTTCGAGAAGTCGTCGAGCCGCTTCGTCAACTTCGATCGGAGCGCGGCCGCCGCCGAGTCCTTCTGGATCGACTCGAGGTTCTGCCGCGTCTCGTTCGCGCGCTGGTCGTTGACGTCTCGCTGGCGCCGGAGCCCGTCGAGCTGCTCGTCGATCTTGCCGATGGCGCGCCGGCGGTCGACGATCGGCTGGAGCTTGGCGCGGATCTCGGGGGTCAGATCCGTCGCGAGAACGAGCTTCTCCAGAAGCGGTAGTGCAGGAGAATCCCAGATGCTGATCTCCCGGCGGCTCGGGGTCTTCTCCGTCACCGTGAGCGATCCCTCCCGCTTGCCAGGCGGAACGTCGATCTTCACGAGGTAGGCGTCGGGGAGATCCTCCGTACCCTCGGGTCGCTCGGCGAGCTCGTAGTTCCAGCCGGCCTTCGGGTGCCGCACGAGCACGTGAAAGCCGTCGTTCATCGTCTGCGCCTTGGCGGTGTAGGTCGTCACCTTTCGGCCGAAGCTCTCGACCTCGAGGATGCCGCGCGAGATCTTCACGAGCCTCATCTCGTCGCCGTCGTATTTCGAGCTCGTGGTGACCATGAGCCCGGGCTCGACCGCGAACGGGATCGTCGCGCTCGTCTGCGTGCCGACGGTGTCCGACAGACCCTCACCGACGAAGCTGCCGCCTGCGTAGATGCTGATCGGGCCGGGCTCGAGCACGAAGGGCGTCGCGTTCTTGAAGCGCACGACCCGGTAGGGGTTCGCCTCGTAGCCCACGCCGGCGCCGCCGGGCCGGTAGAGGAAGGTCTCCTCGCCCTCCACCTCGGAGTTGATGATGGCGACCATCGTGCTGGTGCCTTCGGGCACGGTGACGCGGCTGTCGATGTCGAAGCGCGTGAGGCCGCTCACCTGCGCGGTGCGCGCCTGGGCGAGCGTGCTTCGGCGCAGCGCCTCGAAATCGACGGCCTCTCCCGCGGAGGGCTTGTCGTCGAGCTCGTTCTTTTCGGCTTCTTTCAGGTCGCGGTCCATCGCGCCGGTGTGGGCGCGAGCAGGCGCCTTCTTCTTCGGAGCGAGCGTCGCTTGCATCACGGCAGGGCTCGCCGGCGCCGAGCCACGGCCGTAGCCGAGGCCCGTGGCGTCACCCGCCGCAGCGCCGCCCATCGGCGCCTGCGCCATCGGGGGAGGGGGCGGCGGAGCGGGCTCGGCCGGCGCGGCCTCCTCGAACGTCGTCTCGCCGATCATCGCCTGTGCCTGTCGGCGAACGCCGCTCTCGGTGAGATCGCTGCGCTGCACGTGACGAGGCGTGTGCAGATCGTAGCGGAAGGCGATCGGCGCGCCCGACGTCAGCCCGAGCGAGACGTCGCTCCACTGCTCGCCGCTCGTGTTGTCGACGACGGCCCACCCCTGGAGCAGCGCCTTGCCCTTCTTGTCCTTCGGGAGCACGACGCGGTACGTCGGCTTCCACATCGGCGCGGCGGCGACGTAGCTCACGGAGAGCTTGTGCGTGTGTGGCCCGGTCAGCCGGATCGAGACCTCGACCTGCTGGAACATCCCCTCGCCCGCGCTCGCGTCGAGCGTGCGGTTGATCTGCATCGCCAGATCCCCGTCCTCCAGCGAGAGGCCGCGGACCTTCGACAGGCGCGCGACCTTCATCTCGTCTCCGTCGAGGAGCGTGATGCGGTGATCGGTCGTGGGCCTCTGTGGCGGCGGCGGTGGATAGCCGGGGCGCGCCGCGTCGCTCGACGGATCGGGCTCGTCGTCGATCTGCTCGACGAGGGTGATGCGGCCGGAGAGGGCGCCGTCCGTGGTGTCGAGCGTCACGCGCGTCCCGCGGAGCGCGTCGAGCACGTCGGCCAGGTTGCCGCGCCCCGGCGCGAGGGTGGCGATCGCCGCGTTCGCCCAGCTCTGCGGATCGAGCGGCATCGACACGCTGACGGCCTTGCCCGTCTGCCGATCGACGACGGTGAGGCTCTTCAAGAGATCGTTGATCTGATCCTTGCGAACCTTGATCGTGAGGACGTCGCCGTCGATGTCGCCGGTGCGCTCGAAATAGCCGATGCCATTGCGATAGAGCACCACGCGATCGAGCTTGAGCGGCGAGTCGGTCGTCGCGTAGCGCGCGCGACCTTCGCCGCACCCCGCGAGGAGCACGGCGGACAGAGCAATCGAATAGAGGGTTCGTCGCATGGGTCGAGGCTCACTTCCCTGGGCCCGGCGCTCCGTGCGCAGGGGCAGCCCTTGATAGCATCCGGAGGGGCGCCTCGGTCCGGGATGGATTCAAGCCTTCGTCTTGTCGCGCACGAACTGCTCGAACACGACGAGGGTGACGTCGGTCGCGGCCCCGGCCTCGACGAGCACGTCCTTCACGCGCTTCCACTCGAGGCCGGCGGCGCCCGCGCCCAACCGCGGCACGCCGATCCGATCGATCCCGAGCGCCGAAGCGCGCTCGATCATCTTCGCGACGGCGTGGACGACGGCGGAGAGCTTCGCCTTCTTCGACGCGTGCTCTTGGAGCGCGAGGGTGAACACGGTGTCGGCGCCGTCGCTCCACGCGACCGCGTCGCCGGTGTGGACGTGACCCTCGGCGCAGCGCCGCTGGTAGTCCTCGGCCATCGCAGGCCAGCGCGTCTTCAGCGCGTGCGAGACGCCCGTGTCCATCGCGCCCGCGACGTTCGAGCCGTGCGCGAAGGCCCGCAGGCCTTCGGTGTGGAGGAGATCGCCCTTCGTGAAGATGGTCGGCACGAGACGCACCCTACCCGAAAACGAGGCGCTCCGAGATCGAGGTCGCGGGGCCCTCGTCACGCGCCCCGCGCGCCCGACGGCGAATCACGATAGATTGGCCGGATGCGCGTTCTTCGTCCTCGCGGCGCCTCGGCCCGCTCGCGACTCGTCTCCCCGTCGACGCTGGGCGTGTCGCTCCTCGCGCTCGCCCTCTCCGGATCGCTCGGCTGCGCGGCCGGGAGCGGCGACGCGATCGGCACGGGCGGCGCCGGGACCGGGGGCAGCGGCTCGAGCGGCACGGGCAACCCCGCGCTGACGCCGTTCGCGCTCCCCGCGAACACCTACTCCCACGGCGATCCCTCCGCGCTCGAGCAGCAGCTGCTCGAGCTGACCCAAGCGATGCGCGCCGATCCCGCGAGCGCAGGGCCGATCCTCGTCGCGCTGCCGTCGGTCCAGAACGCCATCACCCAGTTCATGGTCGACAAGCAGACGGTGGTGAGCGACTTCATGAGCTACCCGCCCGTCCCTCCCCTCGCCTTCGATCCGCACCTGCTGGCGTCGTCGAAGGAGCACTCGATCGACATGGCGACGGCCGGCGTGCAGCAGCACGACGGGACCGACGGCTCGAAGTTCTTCGATCGGATCACGAAGGCGGGCTACCAATACAGCTTCTGCTCGGAGAACATCTTCTCGTACGCGGAGAGCCCCGAGTACTGCAACGCGGCGTTCGCGATCGACTGGGGCAACGCGGACCTCGGGCATCGCAAGGCGCTGCTCGACCTCGACGGCGCGAAGCGCGACATCGGCATCAGCATCGTCGAGAACCCGCCGAGCCCGAACGTGGGCCCGCTCGTCGTCACCGAGGACTTCGGCGAGCCGCTCAAGGACAACCACCGCTACCTCGTCGGGGTCGCGTACGCCGACACGAACGGCAACGGCGCCTACGATCCCGGCGAGGGGCTCTCCGGGATGAACGTCGTGCCGAACACGGGCGACACGTACGCCGTGACGTCCACGAGCGGCGGCTACGCCATCCCCTTCCTCCCGAACGCAGGCGCGTTCAAGGTGCAGCTCCAGGACGCCTCGGGCCACGCGATCCTCGAGAAGGACGCGTCGCTCGCCGCCGACAACGTCAAGGTCGACTTCGTGACGAAGTGACTCCTTCGCCCTCGGTCGTCGGCGGCGGCTCGTGCGCTCAGCGGAGCGTCGCCGCGTCGATGACGAACCGATAGCGCACGTCGCTCTTCACCATGCGGTCGTAGGCGACGTTGATGTCCTTCATCGGGATGACCTCGACCTCGGCGCCGAGCCCGTGCTCCGCGCAGAAGTCGAGCATCTCCTGCGTCTGTCGGACGCCGCCGATGAGCGATCCGGCGACCCTTCGACGCGCGCCGATGAGACCGAACGCCGGCACCTCGAGGGGCTTGTCGGGGACGCCGACGAGCACCAGCGAGCCGTCTCGCCGCACGAGCCGCAGGAGCGCCGAGAGGTCGTGCGGCGCCGACACCGTGTCGATCACGAGGTCGAAGCGTTTGTCGAGCTTGGCCATCGCCACGTCGTCCGTCGACACGACGAGGTCGCTCGCGCCGAAGCGCACCGCGTCCGCCCTCTTCTTCGTGCTCGAAGAGAAGACGGTCACCTCGGCGCCCATGGCCCGCGCGAGCTTCACGCCCATGTGGCCGAGCCCGCCGAGCCCGACGACGCCGACGCGCTGACCCGGCTCGACCTTCCAGTGCCGGAGCGGCGAGTACATCGTGATCCCCGCGCAGAGCAGCGGCGCGGCGGCCTCGAGCGCGAGCGACGGATCGACCGCGAGCACGAACGCCTCGTCGACGACGACGCGCGTGGAGTATCCGCCGTAGGTGGGCGTGACGCCGTCTCGCTCGACGGCGTTGTAGGTCCACACGGGCCCGTCGGCGCAGTACTGCTCTTCGCCTTCGCCGCACGCGGCGCACGCGCGGCAGGCGTCGACCATGCAGCCGACGCCCACGGTCGCGCCGACCGCGAAGCGCTTCACGTGCGCGCCCACGCGCGACACACGCCCGACGATCTCGTGACCAGGCACCATTGGGAAGCGCGATCCTCCCCACTCGTCGCGCGCCTGGTGCACGTCGGAGTGGCACACGCCCGAGAAGAGGATCTCGATCTCGACGTCGTGCTCGCGTGGCTCACGCCGCGTGATCGTGTGGGGGCGGAGGGGGCTCTTCGGATCGAAGGCGGCGTAGGCGGCGACGTCGGTCATGGTCCCGCCTCGTAGCACGTTTCACGTACGCGCGCGGCGCCTCAGCGCGCGTCGGCGGCGGCGCGAGAGAGCGCTTCCATCTGCTTCTCGCGCACGTCGGGCGGCGCCCAAGGCGTGTACTCGTCGGTGCCGATCCGGCGATCGAGCGCGTCCTCCACGGCGAGCACGGAGAACATGCGCACGGGCGGGCTCGGATCGTCGAGCAGCGGCAGGATGAACGGAAGCGCGGCGGCGCCCATCGACGAGCGGCCATACGCGGCGGCCGCGACGTGGCGCACGACCGGCTCCTTGTGCTTGAGCCACACCTTGCCGAGCGGCTCGTCCGACGCGACGAACCCCGCGCCCATGTCGGGCTTCTTCCCCCACTTCGACGACAGCGCGTCGAGCGTCCACTTCAGCGACTTGTCGAGGTGGCAGAGGTTGCACGCGTTGGGCTCGTCGGCGCGGAGCATGCGAGGATCGGTCGGCGACGAGATCCGATGCGTGCGCGTGAAGCCGGCGAGGCCGTGGACGATGCGCGGCATGTGGCAGTCGAGGCAGCCCACCCCGTCGCCCTTCGCGTGGTGGCCGTGCGCGAGCTGCGCTTCGGGCGCGCGGAGCTCCGAGTGGCAGCCGAGGCACGCGTCGACGTGGGCCGGGTTGTCGGGCGCGTTCGGTTTGTCGGGCCCGGCCTCGTGGGGGTTGTGACAGTCGATGCACGAGATCTTCTTCTTGCACGCGCTCTCGACGAGATCGGCGGCCTCGCGCGCGTTCCAGCTGGCCGAGCCGTCGGGATAGAGCGGCCCTTGAGGCTCCGCCGCGTGGCACTGGTGACAGATCGAGTTCACGGCGTACGGGCTCTCGCCGGTGCCCTCGGCGGAGACGGCGAGGGTGAGGTCGTCGCTCTTCGGCAGGAAGCTCACCGACGCGCCCTTCTGCGCGTGCTCGCGCCCGCCGAAATGACAGCTCTCGCAGCTGATCCCGAGCGTGACGAGCTCGGACGGATCCACGTCGGAGAGCCCCGTCGACTCGGCGTGCAGGCCGAGCGGCTTCGCCTTGAGCGCGATGTCGGCGGCGGGGAAGCCTAGGAAGATGCCCTTCGCCCCAGGATCGAAGCGGAGCGCGTAGGGATACGTGTTGTGGCACTTGATGCACACGTGCCGCCAGCGACCGCTCGCCTTGCCGCGGTAATCGTAGGCCGGCGTGAGGTTCTTCTTCTCGTCGTACTCGATGCCGTCGACGTCCTCGTCGTAGGTCTGCGGGAACCACTCCTTCCGATCGATCCAATACGAGAACGGCAGCTTCACCTCTTCGGTGTAGACCGGATCGCCCGCGGGCTCGGGCCCGTCCGTCTCGACGCCGATGTACATCTGGATGAACCGACTGCCGACCACGCGCGTCACCTTGAAGCGACGGACGGCCTCGGCGCCGTCGAAGATCGTCATCAAGTACTCGCCCTGTCCCTTCGAGAACGTCGCGTGGCCGCCGCCGTAGTCGATCCGCGCGTCCGCGAAATCGCCGACGACCGAGCCGGCGGACGCGTTGCGGTTCATTCGACTGTGCGGGTGGTTCTTCCACTTCGCGTAGTTCTTCTCGTGGCACGCGCCGCACGTCTCGGGCCCGACGTAGTCGTACTTGTAGATGTTCGAATAGGTCTCGGGGCGGGACACGGCCGAGGCGATGAGCGGCGGCGTCGCGCTCCTCGCCGGCGCGCCGACGACGACCGGGGGTGTCGTCAGCGCGAGCCAACGCGCGACCTGCGAGCCGAGCAGCCCGATCGACGCGGCCGCCACGCCCGCTGCGAGCCACGCCTTCTTTCGAGGGCTCCACGACGAAAAGGCGGTCATGACGCAGCGGCTCCGCGATAGAGGCTACTCCCCGGTCCCGCGCGCCGGCAAGGTGACGGTACCGCCGCTCAGGTCGGCGTCACCACGGGGAGCGAGAGGTGGAAGGTCGTGCCGACGCCGAGCCGACTCTCGCAGGTGATGGTCGCGCCGTGCTCTTCGAGCAGCCGCTTCGCGACGAACAGGCCGAGACCGGTGCCTTCCCCGGACGGCTTGGTGGTGAAGAACGGCTCGAAGATCCGCCCGAGATTCTCGGGCGCGACGCCTACGCCGACGTCGCTCACCGAGACCTCGACGCGCCCGTCGCGCTCGCGGACGCGCACGACGATCCGAGGGTCGGGCGTCGCGCGCAGCGCGTAGGCGGCGTTGGCGAGGAGGTTCAGGAACACCTGCCCGAGCCGCACCTCGGGGACGGCCACCCGGGGGACCGGCACGGCGTCGAGCTCGACCGGGATGGCGCCGCGCATCGGCCCCGAGAAGCGCAGCGCGCGCGCGAGCGTCTCGCGCGGATCGGCGTCGGTGATCGCCTCGTCGGCGCGGGCGAGGGCGCGAAACTCGCGGCAGATCTCCGCGAGCTGCTTCGCCCCGTCTCGCGCGATCGCGAGCAGCTCCGCCGCCTCGCTCCCGGCCGGGAGGCGAAGGGACAGCGTCTCGAGCGAGCCGAGCACGTAGGTCGTCGGCGTCGCGATCTCGTGGACGAGGAGCCCTCCGAGCGAGCTCACGGCCCGTTGCCGATCGGCGACGACGAGGCGCGCGAGCAGGCGCCGCGACTCGGTCACGTCGCTCACGACCACGATCGCGCGATCGGCCGTGGCCGCGACGGCGCGGGCCTCGTACACTCGCTCGCCCCCCGGTGACGGAAGCGAGTACTCGCTCGACGCGCGCTCCCCCGCGAACGCGGCCGTGAGCAGCTCTGCCATGGCCTTCACGAGCACGGGGAAACCACCGAGCACCTCGGCGTAGAGCCGCCCGAGCACCTCGTCGCGTGGCGCGATGAGCTCGATCTCGCCGCCGTGCACGGCGAGGAAGCGCCCCTCGCGATCGAGCTCGAACACGGCCTGCGGCAGCACGCGGAGCATGGCCTCGAGCCTGGCCTCGCGCAGATCGATGGACTCCCCCCGCCCCTTGGTCGCGTCCACGTCAGCCCCCCCCAGCCCCTTGCGTGACTGAACGGTCGCCGAGCGAATCACCTCGGGGTTGGAACCGATGGCGCGGCCCCGCGTAGAGGGGAAGCTCCCATGCGACCGCCCACGAAGGACCGCGCTTCGCCGCGAACGACGACCGCGTCGACGCGGCCAGCTCTGCGCGCTCCGGCCGCATCACGCCACGTGGAGCGTCGCCTTGCCCCAGCTCGTGCCGCGCACCTCTCGGATCTCGATCGCGTAGTCGCCGCGGGCGCTCACGACGAGCTCGACGGGCGGCTCGCTCTGCGGCATGCCCGTCGGCAGCACGCGCAGGATCCGATCGAGCAGCACCGCGCCGCTCGGGCCGCGGATCTTGAGGGCGTACGGCGCGCCGCCGTCGTCCGCCGCGCCGAAGCAGAGCAGCACGCGATCGCCGACGCAGATGGGCTCGAACATGAACGAGCTGCGCCGGCTGACGGGTGCGGCGTCGGCCCGCTGGCAGAACGTTTCGATAGGTCCCGTGCTGTCGACCGAGCCCGCCATGGTGCCCGAGCCACGACAGCAGCGCGGGCCCCTCGGTGTCAAGGTTCCCCACCAGAGATCTGGCGGGTGGTCTTCACCAGACCCACACTCCCCCCTAGGAGTCACTCGTGAAGCTCGCGTTGTTCGGTGCCACGGGTCGAACGGGATCGCGCCTCCTCCGTCGCGCGCTCGGCGAAGACCACTCGGTGAAGGCGCTCGTGCGAGATCCCGCGCGCCTCGAGCTCTCGCATCCGCGGCTCACCTTCCTCGTCGGCGACGCAGAGACGCTCCGCGACGTCGAGGCGACCATCGACGACACCGAGGCCGTGCTGATCGCGCTCGGCGCGGGCGACGACGGGCGCGTGACGACCGTGCTGTCGAGCGGCACGCGCAACGTGCTCTACGCCATGGAGGCCCGCGGCATCGCCCGCCTCGTGTCGCTCCTGTCGGGGTGGCTGTTCTACGAGCGCGTGCCCGCGCGCTTCGAGGCCGTGACGCGCGAGCACGCGCGGCAGCTCGCCGCCCTCGAGGAGAGCCCGGTCGATTGGATCGCCGTCTGTCCGCCGTCGCTGACCGACGAGCCGGGCGAAGGTCAGTACCAGATCGCCATCGACGCGATGCCCGGCCACGGACAGATGAAGGTCTCGCGCGACGACGTCGCGCACTTCATGCTCTCGGCGCTCGAGCGCGACGACGTCGTACGAAAGCGCATCGGCATCGCCGACGTGCGCGCGCTCGTCGACTGATGCCCCGTCCCGCGGCGTCGCGTACCACCGCGCGATGCGATCCTTCGTCCTCGCGGCCTCGCCCGCGGTGCACGTCGCCGGCGCGCGCTCGACGCGCGTGGCGGTTGCGGCTCGGCGAACGAGGACTAAGAGAGCGCGCGAGGAGGCACGCGATGCACAAGCGCAAGCTCGGATCACTCGACGTTCCCGCCATCGGCCTCGGCTGCATGGGGATGAGCGACTTCTACGGCCCGCGCGACGAGGCCGAGTCGATCGCCACCATCCACCGGGCGATCGAGCTCGGCGTCACCCTGCTCGACACGGCCGACATGTACGGTCCGCACACGAACGAAGAGCTCGTCGGGCGCGCGATCGCCGATCGACGCGACCGCGTCATCGTGGCGACGAAGTGCGGCATCGTCCGCGATCCGGCGAACCCCTCGGCGCGCGGCGTGAACGGCACGCCGGCGTACATCGCGCGCTCGTGCGACGGGAGCCTGCGCCGCCTCGGCGTCGACGTCATCGACCTCTACCAGCTGCATCGCGTCGACCCCGAGACGCCGATCGAAGAGAGCGTCGGAGCGCTCGTGGATCTCGTGAAGGCCGGGAAGGTGCGCGCGATCGGCCTCTCCGAGGCGAGCGCCGACACGCTCCGCCGCGCGCACGCGGTCCACCCCATCACGTCGGTGCAGACGGAGTACTCGCTCTGGTCGCGCGACCCCGAGGACGACATCCTCGCGACGTGCCGCGAGCTCGGGATCGGCTTCCTCGCCTACAGCCCCCTCGGTCGCGGCTTCTTGACCGGTCAGATCAAGCGGTTCGAGGATCTCGCGCCCGACGACTTCCGCAGGACGAACCCGCGCTTCCAAGGCGAGGCGTTCGCGAAGAACCTCGAGCTCGTCTCCAAGGTCGAAGAGATCGCGAAGGAGAAGGGCGCGACGGCCTCGCAGCTCGCGCTCGCGTGGGTGCTCGCGCAAGGCGACTTCATCGTCCCCATCCCCGGGACGAAGCGGCGTCGCTACCTCGAGGAGAACGCAGCGGCCGAGGCGCTCACGCTCTCGTCCGAAGATCGCCGACGCCTCGAGGCCGCGTTCCCGAAGGGCGCCGCCGCCGGCCTTCGCTACGCGGAGGTGGGCATGCGGTTCGTGAACCGGTAGCTAGCGGCCGAGCAGCGTCTTCAGCTCGGCGAGCATCTCGTCCTCGTCGGCGTCGACCTCACCGTCGACGGCGATGAGCGCCTCGGCCGCCGTGATCACCTTGTCCGCGCGCGGCCGGAGCATGGCGAGCTGGGGCTGCGCGAGCGGCGTCCCTCCGTCGAGCGCGGCGAGCAGCCCCTCGAGCACGTCGGAGACCTTCCAGGCCCTCGCGAGCCGCACGAGAAAATCGCGCTCCTTCGGGTGGACGTGATCGTTCGCAGAGGCGACCTGCACGAGGAGCTTGATCGCCTCTGCGTTGATCTCGAGGTCGGTGTTTCGATCGGCCATCGCGGCCGAGCTTACCTCGAACGCGCGCCCGGCCGTCAGAAGACCAAGCCGCGCGGGCCGAGCGCGAGGCCGCCCGGGAGCGGCATCGTGTCGCGCGGGATCGGCGGGTGCGCCTCGGCGACCGTGTCGGGCGTCAGCAGGGCCCAGAGGCCGAGCCCCGTCAGCGGGAGCCCGAGCGCGAGGAACGTCGCCCCACCGGCCGTGCGCACCGCGACGTCACGGCCGGCGCCTTCGGCGGATCTGCCGCCGGTGGCGCGCAGCGGATCGAACTGGCCGATCGCGCTCGCGACACCGAGCCCGTCGAGCGCGAAGCCGAGGGGCGCGAAGGCCCAGCCGGTCGCGCGCTTCGGCGAAGTGCGCGCGATCGTCTCTCTCGCGCGCACGGCGCCGTCGAGCGTGAGCGAGGAGGACGCGCCGAGGGACGCGTCGTACGTGTCGGCGATGCGAGCCAGCGACAGCGGCGCGCAGGACCGCGAGACGCAGAGGCGGCTCAGCCCCCGCTCGTCGGCGACGCGCGCGAGGCTGCGGCTCGTCGCGATGAGCGACGCGATGCCGACCCCCTCGACCGCGCCGTCGCCGCGTCCCACGAAGTCGTACGCGAACGGGCTCGCGTCGGGGAGCACCGAGACGCGCAGCTCTCGGCTCGGTGGATCGGCGAGCGCCTCGCCGCTCGCCCCGAGCGACCCCACGACGAACGCGGCGGCGATCGCCCCCGCGCGGATCCGCGACCGTTGCCCGAAGTACCAACGAGCACCCATGACGCACCCTCCTTGCGATCGGTGGATGCTCCTCATCGTAGCGCCGAGATGGCGCGGGACCAGGGCCTCGCGCGAAACTACCGAAGGCGCCCCTTCGGACCGGGGCTCGCCTTCGGGACCGGGCTCGCCTTCGGCGCGGGGCTCGCCTTCGGGGCGGGCCCGATGCGCTCGATCCGCGCCGCGGCCGGCTCGTCGTCCTCCTCGCGCGCGATGCGCGCAGGGAGCGGCCGCCGCTGCGGCGTCGGCTCGACGCGGCGGGAGCTCGGCGACCCGCCGACGCCGGTGACGCCCCGACCGTCGCGCTTCGCGGCGGCCTTGGCCGTCGCCTCGCGGAGCTCCTCTCGAATCTCGCGCACCTCGCGCAGCACGCCGACCACGTCCTGCGCGCGCTCCTCGCGGTTGCGCTCGAGGCAGTGCATCACGAGCTCCGAGAGGCGCGCGGGCACCTCGCTCACGCGCTCGCGCGGCGAGGGGTAGTGGGTCGCCGTGCTCGCGGGCTCCCCCGGCCTTCCCGGGAGCGTGCCGGTGAGCAGCTCGTAGAACGAGACGCCGAGCGAGAACACGTCCGATCGATGATCCGCGTGCCCCGTCGCCTGTTCGGGGGGCATGTAGTTCGGCGTACCGCCGACCACGGTGTTGCCCGAGCTCTTCGACGTCATCACCTTCGCGAGACCGAAATCCATGATCTTGATCCCGCTCTTCGTGCGCATCATGTTCGCGGGCTTGAGATCGCGGTGGATGACGCTCTTGCCATGCGCGTACTCGATCGCCTCGAGGACCTTCTCCATGACGTCGAGCGCCTCCGCTACGGCCAGCGGCCCGTTCTGCTCGAGGACGCGATCGAGCGTCGTGCCCTCGACGAGCTCCATCGCGATGAACTCACGACCGTCGAGCTCACCGACGTCGTAGACGGTGACGATCCCGGGGTGGCTGAGCGCCGCCGCGGCGCGGGCCTCACGACGGAAGAGCCGCGCCATCGTCGATCCGGGCTCGACGTCGGACGGCAGGAACTTCAGCGCGACGAACCGCCCGAGCTTGAGGTCCCTCGCGCGGTAGACGACGCCCATCCCACCGCGCCCGAGCTCACCCGCGAGCTCGAAGCGCTCCTCGAGATCGTGCGTCCTCTTCTTCGCGTCGCGATCAACGCGGACGTCGACGGCGGCGGGCAGCGTCGGATCGACCGCTGCGCCGGCGCGGACGACGGTCGCGGCGGTGGCGCCCTTCGAGGGTCCGTCCTTCGAGGCCTTCGAGGTCGCCCCGCGGGCTTCTTCGCTCGCGTCGTCGTGGTGCTCGTCCTTCGACGTCGCGCGGCCCGTCAGCTTCTCGGCGAGCGCCGTGTCGCCCTTCGCACGCGCGCGCGCCAAGCGCGTAGCCTCGACGTTCGCCTCCCCGCCCGCCGCCCGCGTCGAGCGGCTCGCGGCGACCGTGTCCCCCGCCTCCCCGTAGAGCACCGCGGCGACGTCGAACTTCTTCAGCGCGTTCTCGTAGACGTCGGCCGCCTTCGCGAAGTCGCCCGCCTCGTCGAACGCGCGCGCCGCGCGCTCGTGGGCGCCGAGCTTCAGACCGACCTCGCCCGCGCGCGCCCAGAGGCGCTTCTTGCGCTTCGCATTCTCCTTCTCGGCGATCGCGGCGTTCTCGAGCATCGTCAGCGCGACCTCGAGCGCGTCGAGATCGTCGACCTTCATGAACGCGCCCGCGGCCTTCTCGAAGTCCTCCGCGTCCTGGTAGAGGCGCGCGGCCTTCAACGACTCGCCCGACGCGGACCAACAATCGGCGGCGGCGATCTTGTCCTCGCGCTCGCTCGACCGCTCGAAGCACGCCGCCGCCTTCGCGAGGTCGCCGACCTTCTTGTAGAGCGGCCCGGCCTTGCGCCACTCCGAGCCCTTCTCGAACTCCTCCGCCGCGTCCTTGTCGCGGCCGAGCATCGCGAGCACGGTGCCAGCGCGAGCGTGCTCGCCGGCGCGCTGGAAGATGCGCGACGCCTCGACGAGGTTGCCGCGGCGCACCTGGATGTCGCCCGCGAGCTTGTGGTCCCCCGCCGCGATGGCCTCCGACAGCTGACGTGCGAGCTCGCGCTCGGCCGCGCCGGCGAACCACGCGTACGCCTTGCGCCCCACCGCGACCACGAGGAGGACCAGAGCGGCCCCCGCCGCGTACCGGACGATGGGTTCATGCAGCCATTCCACAGCGTGACAGCCTACCAGGGCGTCCCGCCACTCCGAAAGCGAAGCGCGACCTCGCGCGCGAAAACGCCGAAGGCCGCCACGAACGCGTCGTGACGGCCCTCGTCGTGCGCTCGCGCGCGTCGTCTACTTCGCGAGCTCGAAGAGCCCCGCCGCGCCCATGCCGCCGCCGATGCACATGCTGACGATGGCGTACTTCCCGCCGCGTCGCTTGAGCTCGTAGAGCGCCGTCGCCGTGAGCTTCGCGCCGGTGCACCCGAGCGGGTGACCGAGCGCGATCGCGCCGCCGTTCACGTTGAGCTTCTCGTCGGGGATGCCCAGCTCACGCTGGACGTAGACGCACTGGCTCGCGAACGCCTCGTTGATCTCGAACACGTCGATGTCCTTGATCGAGAGGTTGTTCTTCGCGAGCAGCTTCTTGATCGCCGGCGCCGGGCCGATGCCCATGATCGCCGGGTCGACGCCTACCGAGACGAAGCTGCGGAAGTAGCCGAGTCGCGGAAGCCCCAGCGCGTCCGCCTTCTTGGCGCTCGCGACGAGCACCGCCGCCGCGCCGTCGGAGATGGGCGACGCGTTGCCCGCCGTGACCGAGCCCGTCGTCGAGAACGCGGGCTTGAGCGCCGCAAGGCCCTCGAGCGTCGTCTCGGCGCGGGGGAGCTCGTCGACCTTGAACTCCTTCGCGACGCGCTGGTTGTTCTCGTAGCGCAGGCTCGTGACCGGCACGATCTCCTGATCGAACTTGCCCGCCTTCTGCGCCGCGGTCGCCTTCTGCTGCGAGCCGTACGCGAACTTGTCCTGCGCCTCGCGGGAGACCTCGAACTTCTTCGCGACGTTCTCCGCCGTGATGCCCATGGGCGTGTAGACGGTCGGGAACCGCTCCATCGCCTCGCTGGACGCGGAGATCTTGTTGCCCGTCATGGGCACCATGCTCATCGACTCGACGCCGCCCGCGAGGACGAGATCGTTCGAGCCGATCGCGATGGCGCCCGCGGCGAGCGCCACGGCCTGGAGCCCGCTCGAGCAGAAGCGGTTGATGGTCATCGCGCTCGTCTCTTGCGGCAGACCGCCGAGGAAGCCCGCGACGCGCGCCACGTTGAGGCCCTGCTCGCCCTCGGGCATCGCGCAGCCGAGGACGAGATCCTCGATCTCCTCGGGCTTCACCTTCACCCGCCCGAGGAGGCCACGGATGACCTCGCCCGCGAGCTCGTCGGGACGACGCAGGGCGAGCGAGCCCTTGTGTCCCCTTCCGACTGCCGACCGAACGGCTTCGACAATGACGATGTCTTGCATGGCTAGTTCCTCAAGGGCTTGTTGTTCATGAGCATGTACTGCATGCGCTCTTGGCTCTTCGGCTCGCCGCAGAGGCTGACGAAGGCCTCGCGCTCGAGCTCGAGGACCTCCTCTTCGGTGACCGGGTGCGACGCGCCGCCGCGACCGCCGCACAGCACCTCGGCGAGCTTGCGCGCGATCTTCGCGTCGTGCTCGCTCGCGTAGCCGCCGGCGACGAGCGTATCGACCATCATCGACAGGGTCGCGATGCCGCTCTCGCCGGGCAGCACGTACGAGCGCGGCGCGGCCGGGTGGTAGCCCGCGTCGGCCATGCCGATGACGCGCGCCTTCGCTTCGGTCACCTGCCGCGCGCGATCGAACGAGACGCCGTCGGTCTTGCGGAAGTAGCCGAACGCCTTGCCCTCGTCGGCGCTCGTCGCGACCTTCACCATCGCGATGTTCTTGAACGTCTGCACCACGAACTCCTGCGTGATGGCGTTCGTGCCCTCGGGCACCGACTCGAGCGCGCGCCAGAGCATGTTCATCGTGCCCGCGCCGCCGGGGATGAGGCCCACGCCGACCTCGACGAGGCCCGAGTAGGTCTCGGCCGCCGCCTGCACCGCGTCGCACGCGAAGCAGAGCTCGAGGCCGCCGCCCAGCGTCATGCCGTACGGCGCCGCCACGACGGGCACGGTCGCGTACTTCAGGCGCTGCGTCGCGTCCTGGTAGCCCTTCACCATCTGGCGAATCTGCTCCCACTCCTTCTGGCCCGCGGCCATGACGACGAGGAACAGGTTCGCGCCGACGCAGAAGTGCTCGCCGTTGTTCGCGATGACGAGGCCCTTCCAGTTCTTCTCGGCCTCGGCCGCCGCGTCGCCGAGCATCTTGATGACGTCGGGATCGAGGCTGTTCGCCTTGCTCTTGAAGGTGAGCCCGAGCACGCCGTCGCCGAGATCCCACGCCTCGGCGCCGTCGTTCTTCAGCACCGGGGCGGAGCCCTTTCGGAGCTCGTTCACCGTCGCGACGCGCGGGTCCTTCGCGCGCTTCTCGTAGGCGCCCTTGACCAGGTTGTAGACGGAGCCGTCGGCCTTGTAGAAGCTCGTCGCGCCGCTCGCCTTCATCTTCTTGATCGACTCGGGCAGGGCGACGCCGTCCTTCTCCATGCGATCGACGGTGGCGACGAAGCCGAGCGCGTCCCACGCCTCGAAAGGCCCGAGCTCCCAGTTGTAGCCCCACTTCATCGCGTCATCGACGGCGGTCACGTCGTCGGCGATCTCGCCGATGCGGCGCGCGGCGTAGGCGAGCGAGCGCGAGGTGACCTTCCACGCGAACTTGCCGGCCGGGCCCTCGTCGGCCATCAGCTTCTTCACGCGCTCCCTCGGGTCCTCGATCTTCGACAGGCCCTTCGTGAGCTTCGCGATCGCCTCGTCGCCGCCCTTCGGCCGGTACTCGCCGGTCTTCGGATCGAGCGTGTCGACGCTCTTGTCCTTGTTGCGGCGGTAGAAGCCGCTCTTCGTCTTGTCGCCGAGGAGCTTCTTCTCGATCATCGTCTGGATGTAGGCCGGGAGCTTGAACACCTCGCGGTCTTCGTCGTTCGTGAGCGAGTCGAAGCAGTTCTGCGCGACGTGGCCGAACGTGTCGAGACCGACGAGATCCGCCGTGCGGAAGCTCGCGCTCTTCGGGTGGCCCATCGGCATGCCGGTGATGTTGTCGACGTCCTCGGGCGAGAGGCCGTCGGCGAGCATCTGGTGGATGGCCGCCATCATGCTGTGGGCGCCGATGCGGTTGCCGACGAAGTTCGGCGTGTCCTTGCCGTAGACGATCCCCTTGCCGAGCTTGTCCGCGCCGAACTTCGCGATGCGCTCGAGCGTCTCGGGCGCGGTGTCGGGGCCGCCGACGAGCTCGAGGAGCTTCATGTAGCGAACGGGGTTGAAGAAGTGCATCACGCAGAAGCGCTTCTTGAAGTCGGCCGAGAGGCCTTCCATCATCGACGCGATCCGGATGCCGGACGTGTTCGACGCGACGATGGTGTGCGCGGGCACGATCTTCTCGAGCTTCTGGAAGAGGGCGCGCTTCGGCTCGACCTTCTCGATGATGGCCTCGATGACGAGGTCCACGTCGGCGCACTTCGCGAGGTCGTCCTCGACGTTGCCGACGGAGACGAGCCCCGAGAACGAGCTGTGGAAGAACGCGGCGGGGCGCGCCTTCAGCGCCTTGTCGAGGCCGCCTTGGGCGAACCTGTCGCGCGCCTTCCTGTCGTTCTTTTCGCTGTCCTTGAGGTCGGGCGGGACGATGTCGAGGAGGAGCACCCGCACACCGGCGTTCGCCAAGTGCGCTGCGATGCCGCTCCCCATCACGCCTCCGCCGATGACGGCTGCGCGCCGGATCGGGGTGGTCATGGGACGCTCCTTCGAGAGAATGGGGCGGGACCTTAGCACTTCTTTCGCCGCCGGTCGCTCGACGAGGTGTGGCTCGAGGACCGGCCGCTCGACGCTCAGCGGATCGGCGCGAGCAGCTTCACGAGCTCGGCGGGCGCGACGAAGTCCGACACGCGACGCACCTCGTGTCCCGTCGCGTCGAAGAGCAGGACGCTCGGCAGCGCCTCGATGCCGTAACGTTGCTCGAGGCGCTTGACCTCGGGATCGTCGTCGTTCGTCACGTCGACGCGGAGGAGCACGAAGCGCTCGAGCTCCTTCGCGACCGCGGGATCGGGGTACGTCCGCTTCTCGAGCTCGACGCACGCCGCGCACCACGCCGCGCGGAAGTCGACCAGGAGGGGCAGGTGTCCGCTCTTCGCGAGCGCGCGCGCGGAGGCCTCGTCGGTCATCCACGCGCCGGCGCCGGCGACGGGGCCTCGCGGCGACGCCGGCGAGTCGGCGGAGGTCGCGGGCGGGGGCGGCACCACCACGTCCCCGGCTGCCTCCGGCGCCGTCGTCGACGGGCTCGCCGCGCCGCACGCCGCGAGCAGCGAGAAGGACAGGACGGCGAGCGCACGGGCGACGAGCTTCCACATCACCGACCCGTACCGCACTCCAGGCGATGGGCGAAGCGCTCTCGGCCCGGGCGGCGCAGCGGCTCGCGCCCTGCTGACAGTCTCCTGACACCATGCTGTCAAGAGAGCGCGGCCGCCGGTCCATCGGAGGACGAGCGCGGCGCTAGCGTGGACGTCATGAAGAAGAACGCGACGCTTTCCCTCGACCGCCCCCACGACTTCTACCTCTCCGCCGCGAGCGATTTCTACGCGGGCTTCGTCCCCGGCAGCGGGATGGCCCGCGCGGAGGGGCGCGATCTCACCTTCGCCTTTCGCCTCGACGACACGTTCGAGGCGGTGGCCGTCTCGCTCCGAGAGGACGGCGAGCGGCTCGTCGGCGAGGTCGCAGGCACCGACGACGTCGAGGCCGTCTCGCGGCAGGTCGCGCGCATCCTCGGCCTCGACGCCGACGCCGAGCGGTGGCGCGAGGTCGGCGATCGCGATCCCGTCGTCGCCCGCCTCAAGGCGGCGTTCCCCGGGTTCTTCACCGCAGCGAAGCCCTCGCCTTACGACGCGGCGGCGTGGGGCGTCATCGTCCCTCGCATGAGCATGCGGCAGGCCTCGGCGATCAAGAAGGCGCTCGCGGAGCGCTGGGGCGACGCCGTCGAGAAGGACGGCGTCGTGCATCACGTCTTTCCGTCGCCGGCACGGCTGCTCGCGATCGACGCCCACCCCGGCCTCTCCGAGGAGAAGCTCCTTCGCTTGAAGGCCGTGGCCGTCGCCGCCCTCGAAGGCAGGCTCTCTGCGGAGCGCCTCCGGGCGATGCCGGTCGACGCCGCGCTCGCCGACCTCGAGACGATCCGCGGCATCGGACCGTGGACGGCGGGGCACGTCCTCTTCCGAGGCGCCGCGCTCCACGACGGCCTCCCGACGACCGAGCCACGCGTGCTCGCAGGGCTCGCGGCCGCGTACGATCTCCCGTCGCCCTCGACAGCGGATCTCGAGCGCGTCGCGGAGGCGTGGCGTCCCTTCCGCATGTGGGTCTCGATCCTCCTCGTGCGGCACCTCGCGCGCACGGGCGGCTTTCATCAGGACGGCTTCGCGCGCGAGCGCAGGCGCCTCGGTGATCGCGCGAAGAGAGAGCGTGGGGCGCGGAGCGCGCCGATCAGTCGAAGTGCTCTTTGACCGTGTCGGGCCTCGCGCCGACGGGGAAGGTCATCTTGCGCGTCATCCGATCGACGCACATCGCGGCCTTCTTGTCGGTCGGCGTCACGCCGACGCTGACGCCGACGGCCTTGCCCTTCACGACGAACGCGCAGATGTCGACCGCGGCCTTCTCGCTCACGTGGCAGCTGTCGAGGTAGGTGCCGTTCTTCAGCGGCGCGCCGAGCTGCTCGGTCGAGAGATCGGGCGCCGGCGCGCCGCCCTTCTTGCCGAAGTCCATGGTCTGCCCGATCTCTTGCTGCGCCTTCTCGCAGCTCTTGCCCGAGCTCACCGCCACCGAGAGGTGCAGCTCCTCGGCGGCGGGCGCGCCGTCGTCGTGGTCGAAGATCGCGACGTCCATCTTGGCGCCCTCGTCGGTGAGCTTCGTGTCGAGCTCGTCCCACGCGATGAGCTTGTCGGCGGTGTAGCCGTGCGCCGTCTTCACGAGCGGGATCTCGACCGACTTCTCCTTGCGGCCCTTCGGGTAGACGATGACCGCGTCGCGCTGCTTCGTGTCGGAGCCGAGCGCGCCCTCGTTGACGTCCTCGTCGGTCGCGTCGATGTGGATGTGCACGCCTTCGGGCGTGTTCTCGATCTTCACCTTGCCGGAGAGATCGTGCGCGCCGCCGCCCGCGCAGGGGATGAACGCCTCGGTGCCGTCCTCGTCGTTGAGATCGTGCACGTGCGTCTTGTCGGCGTCGCCGCACGGATGGACGTGCTCCTGCTCGGGCGACGCCGCGCCCTTGCCGCACGCCATCGTGGACGTCGCGAGCGCGGCGAGCACGAACCCCCATCCCCCAAGCCCTCGGGCCGACATGGGCCCCTTGCTATCAGGGGCCGGCGCGCGGAGCCAAGGCTCGGCCGCGCAACGCGCGTCTCATGAAGAGGGGCTCATCTGACGCCGAAGCTGCTAGGGTGCGCGCCCATGCGACGACGAATCGGCTCCTTCCTCTTGCTCACCAGTTCCTTGTTTCTCGGCGCGTGCAGCAACAAGGCGTCGTCCTCGACCGAAGCGAGCGCGTCGACGAAGAGCGCGTCGCCCGAGCGATCGGCGAGCGCGACCGCCGCGAGCCCGACGAACCACATCAAGCGCTCGCAGGGCGAATGCACCTTCGAGCTCGACGCGCCCGAGGCGCTCAAGGAGACGCAGAAGGACGGCCTGAGCTTCACGCTCTCGAACGACGACTTCGCCTTCAGCGGCTTCGAAGGCCAGACCCTGGAGCCCACGCCCTCCAGCACGTTCGACATGTACAAGGGCGAGTACGAGGACGTGTATCGCGGCACGAGCGCCGGCTTGAACCTCGCGATCGTCAAGCAGAAGAAGGACGACGGGAAGGGCAACAAGAACGCGCAGATCAGCGGGAGCGGCGGCGAGG
Organism: uncultured Polyangiaceae bacterium; assembly: GCA_964467935.1. Classification (GTDB taxonomy): domain Bacteria; phylum Myxococcota_A; class Polyangia; order Polyangiales; family Polyangiaceae; genus CAYYKK01. The sequence continues at coordinate 62,037 of CAYYKK010000001.1, read as the reverse complement.
TCTACAAGGACGGTCGCAACCTCGGCTGCACCTTCCTCTGCTCGGGCGCGCGCAGCAAAGAGGCCGCCGTGGTCGCGATGTGCAAGAGCGTGCGGATCACGGTCAAGCCCACCGACTGAAGTTGGCGCCAAGTCGGCGCAGAGCGTCCGACGCGCTACTGCGCGGGCGAGAAGTCGATCGGGTACGTCACGCGCTGCTCGGCGTGACCCTTCGAGAACGCGATGCCCGCGAACGCCTGCTCGAGGCAATCGGCGAAGCCGGGCGGGTTCGATGGGGCGTCCGATTCGACGTCGACGACCTTGCCCTCGCGACCGACGGTGAACCGGGTCGTGACCCGGAGCGACAGCGTCGGCGTGACGCGCAGCGCGTCGTCGTAACAGGCCTCGAGCGCGCCGAAGCCCTCGTGCACCGTGCGCTGGATCTCCTCCTGCGGTCGACGCGTCGGGCTCGACGGGCTCGACGCGGGCGAGCATGCCGCGAGGGCGACGAAGGTGCCGAGGGCGAGCGTCGTTGCGCGCGGAGTCATGGCCTCGCGCATCATCGACACGAAGAAGGCCCCATGTCGAGGACGACCGTTCTCTGGTAGGTTGTCGATGAAGCGAGCTTGCTTCGTGCGGCCGATGGGCCGCGTGACAGGAGCACGGACATGGCGCGTCGACTCGGATGGACTTGGGGCATCGTGGGCGCGCTCGGCGCGGCCGTCGTGGGCGCGAGCTGCTCGGCAGGCTCGGGAGGTCAGGGCACGGGCGGCAGCGGCGCGAACGCATCGACGTCCCCGTCGGCGACGGGCTCGACCGGCGCCTTCATGGGCAGCGGCGGCGGAGGCGGCGCGGGAGGCAGCGGCCCGACGCACTCGTGCGACGCGGCGTCCTGCCAAGCGGCGAACGGCATGTGCGTGAACGACGTGTGCACGATCGTCGAGAACCCGGGCAACGTCGATCCCACGACGAAGGGTCTCCTCGACGCCGGCGGCAGCGCCGACGCGTCGTTCAAGTGGCTCTACCCCTACGATCAGACGGTGTTCCCGCGCGGGCTCATCCCGCCGACGCTGCAGTTCGGCGGCGGCGCACCCGACGCGGTCAAGGTCCACATCACGTTCTCGACGATGGACTACACGGGCTACTACGGCGCCTCGAACCCGGGCCGCGTGCTCATGAGCGACGCGGTGTGGAAGGCGATCGGGCTCAACGCCGGACCGAACGACGTCGTGAAGGTCGACGTGACCAAGGTCTCGGGCGGACAGGCCGCGGGGCCGGCGACCGAGTCGTGGTCGATCGCGCAGGGCAGCCTGCGCGGCACCATCTACTACGAGACGTACGGCTCGGCGCTCGCGAGCGTCGGCATCATGCGGATCGATCCGGGCGCGAAGCAGCCCACGGTGGTGAAGAGCGGCTGCGGCAACGTCTGCCACACGGCGAGCGCCGACGGCTCGACGCTCGTCGCCTCGACGGCGTTCCCGTTCGGCAGCGCGAGCTACGATCTCAAGAACAACGCGGCCGTGCTCAACGCGCAGGGCAACAACGCGTTCACGTACGGCGGCATCTACCCCGACGGCAGCTTCTCGATCTCGTCGACGACGTACCGCACGTGGATCGGCAATCCGTCGCGCGTCTTCGACACGCACACGGGCGCGCAGATCCCGACGCCGTCGTGGGACAACGTCGTGACGAACGCGGGGTGCCCGGCGTTCTCTCCGGACGGCAAGTGGGTCGCGTTCAATCGCGAGGATCAGAACGGCGGACACACGCTCGCGACGATCCAATACGACGCGGCGACGAAGACGTTCCACGACCTCGCGAACCTCACGACCGAGTCGAGCTACCCCGCGTGGCCTGCGTTCACGCCGGACTCGAAGTTCGTCGTGTACCACGCGGGCTCGAACCAACAGTTCGAGACCGACGGCGGCGCGACCGGTGACCTCTACATGATCGACGTCGCCACCCAAGCGAAGGCGCGGCTCGATCGATTGGACGGTTACAGCTACTTGCCGGCGAACGATCCCGGATTGAACTTCGCGCCGACGGTGCTCCCCGAGGCCGTGGGTGGCTACTTCTGGGTCGTCTTCACGTCGCACCGCTCGTACGGCAACACGCTGCCGTCGAAGGACAACGGCGATCAGAACGGCAAGCTGTGGGTCGCTGCCCTCGACATCAACGCCGTCGACGGACAGGACGCGAGCCACCCTGCGTTCTACCTCGACGGCCAGGAGGCCGGCGCCGACAACCTCCGCGGCTTCTGGGTGCTGCCGCCGTGCAAGCAGGACAACGCCTCGTGCATGACGGGCGACGAGTGCTGCGGCGGCTTCTGCGAGCCCGACGCCATGGGCAACCTCGTCTGCAAGACGACGGGCGGCGGCTGCTCGAAGGAGTTCGAGAAGTGCTCCACCGCGGCCGATTGCTGCAACCCGCAGGATCAGTGCATCAACGGGCACTGCGCGACGCCGCCGCCGAAGTGATCACCGCGTCGTGGGCGCGGTCTCTCGCTCCGCCTCTCGGTCCGCCGCCGGGCGCGCTCAGATGTCGAGCTCGCCGTCGAGCATGAACCAGTTCGCCGCGTCGACGATCTCCGTCTTCGTCGCCGCGTCGAGCGCCGGATCGAGGTACGCGACCATGACGCGCTCGCCGGGCCGCTTGAAGAACCCGAGCCGCCGCAGCCGCTCGCCGAAGAGCGCCGGCCCCAAATAGCTCAGCACGATCGACCACACGTGCTTGCGCCTCAGGTGCATCGCGAGCTCGACGAGGAGCGCGTCGGCGGTCTGCTCGAAGTCCTCGCAGAAGAGGTCTTGGAGGATCGCGTGGTTCTCCTCGAGCGAGTAGGTGACGTAGCCCGCGAGGTCGCGCCCCTCGTTCTTGGTCAGGCAGAAGAACCAGTGCTTCGCCGTCGTGAACCGCGCGTAGCGCCAGTCGAGGTACGCGCGGGTTCGTTCGCCGAGGATGCCTCGCTTCGGACGCGCGCGCTCCCAGAGCGCGTCGAAGCGCTCGTCGGGCGCGTCGAGCTCCTCGGTCGCCGTCGAGCGCCCCACGAACGCCGAGAGCGCGCGGTCGACGATGTCGAGGCCGGCGTCGACCGCCACGCTCGCGGGACGCACGAGGAACGGCGCGGGCGTGAAGGACCGGACCTTGTAGCCGCTCTTCAGCGGCTTGACCCAGGTCGTCGTGCTGCCGACGACCTTGTAGCCGACGCGCTTGCACACCGCGATGCTGCCCTCGTTCGGGAACCCGAAGAGGAAGCGGTAGCCCGCCGGCCACGAGCTCTTCGCGAGCCCGCGCTGCACGGCGATCGCCGCGCCGGCGATGCGATGGTGCTTGTCGACCGCGAAGTCGCAGAGCACGCCCGCGCGGGTGTCTTCGCCGTGGATGACGAGGTGCCGCGGGGAGTAGGTCGCGCCCCCCCCGGCCTGCGACGTCTCGGCGACCTGGCTCAGGTAGGTCGCGGCGGGCCCGCGCGGGTTCTCCGCGTAGAGCCACCGCATGCGCTCGTCGACGTGGCTCCGGATGCGCGCGTCGAGGAAGTCCTCGCGCCAAAGGGTCGAGAGCGCGTCTCGGTGTTCTTCGGGGCTGTACGCCGTCGAGCTGTAGGACATGCGAGCGAAGGGGCCGAGTAGCACGGCGCGGCCGCACCGACTAGCGGCCGCGCGTGACGCGACGACCCTCGCCTTCGAGCGAGTTGCGCTATCGTGCGAGCCTTCCATGAGCGCGCGCAAGATCATCGAGGTCACGGGCTCTCTCGCGGTCGGCGGCGCGGAGCGCGTGGCCGTCGAGGTCGCCGTCGGCATCCAGGGCCTCGGCTTCGCGTCCGAGGTCGTGTGCGCAGGCAAGGTCGAGGAGCCGCAGACCGCGTACGAGCGCGGCCTGCGCGCGGAGATCGAGGGCCGCGGCGTGCCCGTGAGCTACGTCGTCTACCCGAGCTTCTTCGATCACGCCGCGCGCAGGCGCTTCCGCGCGCACCTCGAGGCGCGCGGGGCCGATCTCGTGCACGTGCACAACAGGCCGCAGGACTGGCAGACGGTGGCGCTCTGCAAGCTCTCGGGCATCCCGGTCCTCTACACGGTGCACCTCACGTACGCGCCCGGCAGCAAGAAGGCGCAGGCGATCTACGTCGCGTGCGGTCGCGCCGTGCCGAAGGTCGCGTGCTGCTCGAAGGCCGTCGCCCGCTACGTCGCGGAGTACGAGCACGTGCCCGAGGAGAACATCGTCGTCCTCTACAACGGCATCCGGACCGACGTGTACGTGCCCGTGACCGCGGAGGAGCGACGGGCGAAGCGCGCCGAGCTCGGGTGGGCCGACGACGAGCTCGTCTTCTTCGCCGCCGCGCGCCTCTCCGATCAGAAGGGGCACTCGTTCCTCATCGACGGCTTCTCGAGGCTCGCGCCCTCGAAGAAGACGAAGCTCGTCATCGCCGGCGAAGGGCCGCGCAAGGCCGATCTCGAGGCGCAGATCGAAAGGCTCGGCCTCACGGGTCGCGTCTCGCTCCTCGGCGCGCGGCGCGACGTGCCGTCGTTGCTCGGCGCCGCGGACGCGTACGCGTCGGCGTCGCTCCAAGAAGGTCACCCGCTCTCGCTGCTCGAGGCGATGGCGACGGAGCTCCCCGTCGTCGCGCCGCGCTTGCCGACGATCGAGGAGATCGCGATGGACGACGCGCCGCTCCTCTACGGCCCCCCGAAGGACGGCGCGCCCACGTCGCACGATCCGGCCGACGTCGCGCGCGGGCTCACCGAGGCGATCGCCCGCCTCGACGAGCTGCGCGCGAAGGTGAAGCGCGCGCGACCCGCGATCGCCGAGCGCTACTCCCTCGATGCGATGAACCGGAACCACGCGCGCCTGTACGACGAGCTGCTCCAGCACAGCCGACCCTCCGTGCTCGGGAGGTCCTTCGGGCGGCTCTTCGCCTGATCGCCTCGAGAGAGCCGCTCGACCGCGCGCGCGGCTGTGGCATCATCGGCGGCGACGAGCCCGAGGTCCCTTTGCTGAAGATCGCTCTCCCGAACAAAGGCCGACTCTTCGAAGACGTGAAGAGCGCGCTCGCAGACGCCGGGCTCGAGGTGCGCGCCCAGAGCGATCGGGCCCTCACCGCAAAGCTCGGTGACGAGTTCGCCGCCCTCTTCGTTCGAGCGCAGGACATCCCCGAGTTCGTCGCCGACGGGGCCGCCGACGCGGGCGTCACCGGGTGGGACTGCGTCGAGGAGTCCGGCCGCGAGCTCGAGTCGCTCCTCGATCTGGGCTTCGGCAGGTGTCGCCTCGTCGTCGCCGCCAAGGCGCGCGACGCGGAGCGCGAGGACCTGCCGCCGGACGCGAAGCTGCCGCTCGACCGCGTGGCGGACGGCGCGAGCGTCGCGACCTCGTTCCCGCGGCTCGCCGAGCGCTTCTTCGCCCAGCGAAACAAGCGCGTCCGCGTCGTCGCCGTTTCGGGCGCGGCCGAGGTCGCCCCCCACCTCGGCATCGCCGACGTCATCGTCGACCTCGTCTCCACCGGGTCGACCCTCCGGGTGAACGGCCTCGTCGAGATCGAGACCATCGTGCACTCGAGCGCGCGCCTCGTCAGCCGCCCGAAGCGCGAGCTCGCCGAGGACGCGCAGCGATCGCTCGGCGAGCTCGCCCTCGCCCTCGAGTCGGTGGTCCGCGCGCGTGGCCAGCGCTACCTCATGGCGAACGCGCCGCGCGACAAGCTCGCGGAGATCCAGGCGGTGCTCCCCGGCTTGAACGGCCCCACCGTGGTCGATCTCGCCGACAAACGCTTCGTCGCGGTGCACGCGGTCGTCCCGGAGCGGCAGGTCTACCGCACGATCGCGCGCCTGAAGGAGCTCGGCTGCGAGGGCGTCCTCATCACGCGCATCGAGAGGCTCACGCCGTGACGCCTCTCCTCGCGCCCCGCTTCACCGGCGCGCTCGCGTCGCTCTCGCGCGCCGATCGCACCTTCATCGTCGACCGCGCCGACACCGCCCTCGACCCCCGCGTCACCGCGCGCGTCCGCGAGATCCTGGATCGCGTCCGCGCCGAGGGCGACGCGGCCCTCCGCGCTCTCACCCGCGAGATCGACGGGCTCGATCTCGCTTCCGTCGCCGTGCCCGAGAGCGCCTGGGACGCGGCGCTCGAGAGGCTCGCGCCCGAGGTGCGACGAGGGCTCGAACGCGCCGCGCGCAACATCGAGATCGTCCACCGCGCCTTCCTTCCGTCGGCCGTCGAGGTCGAGACCGAGCCGGGCGTCGTGGTCGGTCGAAGGCCCGATCCGCTCGGCGCCGTCGGCGTCTACGCCCCGGGGGGACGCGCCGCGTACCCGAGCAGCGTGCTCATGGGCGTCATCCCTGCGCGCGTCGCGGGCGTCGGCGAGATCGTCGTCGCCACGCCTCCGCAGAAGCCGGGCGGCGCGCCGTCGGACGTCGTCCTCGCGGCCGCGCGCATCGCGGGGGCGACGCGCGTCTTGTCGATCGGCGGCGCGCAGGCCGTCGCGGCGCTCGCGTTCGGAACCGCGTCGGTGCCGAAGGTCGACCGCATCGTCGGCCCGGGCAACGCCTACGTCGCGGAGGCGAAGCGGCTCGTCGCGGGCACGGTCGGCATCGACTCGCCCGCGGGCCCGAGCGAGATCCTCATCGTCGCCGACGCCAGCGCCGACGCCGCTTGCGTGGTGCGCGAGCTCTGCGCGCAGGCCGAGCACGACCCCGCCGCGAGCTGCGTCGCCCTCCTCCAATCCAAGAGCAAGGCTGACGAGGTATTGTCCATGCTCGCCGAGGCCACCCCGAAGCGACGCGACGTCGTCGAGGCTTCGCTCTCGTCGCGCGGCGCGGTGCTCCACGTCGAGGCGATGGAGGACGCCGTCGCGTTCATCGCCGAGTACGCGCCCGAGCACCTCCTGCTCGCGGTGCGGGACCCGGAGGCGCTGCTCGCGAGGAGCCGCCACGCGGGCACGGTGTTCCTCGGGGAGAGCGCGTCCGTGGCGTTCGGCGACTACATGACGGGCGCGAACCACGTGCTGCCCACGGCGGGCTTCGCGAGGAGCATGTCCGGCCTCTCGTCCCTCGACTTCGTGAGGTGGACGACGTGGCAACGCGTCTCGCCCGAGGCGGCCGCGCGCATGAGCGCCGACGTCGCGACGCTCGCCGAGGCGGAGGGTCTGCCGAGCCACGCCGACGCGGCGCGCGCGCTCGGCGCGAAGGGCGGAGCGCGATGAGCGACCGAACCCGCGCGCAGATCCCGGCGAGCGAGCTCGCGCGACCGGCTTATCGCGAGATGGACCTCTACGCGCCGAACCGCAAGCCGGCGACGCTCGACCTCTCCGACAACACGAACCTCGTGGGCCTGCCGCCCTCCGCCAAGCGGGCGCTCGCCGAGGCTGCGAGCGCCACGTTCACGCGCTACCCGTCGCTCTACGGCGCAGAGCTGAAGCGCGCCATCGGCGCGTACGTCGGCGTGGATCCCGAGAACGTGGTGACGGGCTGCGGCTCCGACGACGTGCTCGACTCGGCCCTGCGCGCGTTCACCGATCCGGGCGACGCGCTCGCCTTCCCCGATCCGACGTTCGCGATGCTGCCGAGCTTCGCGCTGATGAACGGCCTCGTCGCCCGGCCGATCCCGCTCGTGGGCGAGGGCTTCGACGTCGAGCCCGAGCGGTTCGTCGACGCCGACGCGAAGGTCACCTACCTCTGCTCGCCGAACAACCCGACCGGGACGCTCGCCTCTGGGGCGGCGCTCGATCGGATCGTGCGCGAGGCGCGCGGCGTCGTCGTCGTCGACGAGGCGTACGTCGAGTACGCAGAGGGCACCGAGAGCCTCGCCGCGCGCGCGGCGGGCGAAGAGCGCCTGCTCGTGGTGCGCACGCTGTCGAAAGCGTTCGGCATGGCCGGGCTGCGCATCGGCTACGGCATCGGCTCCCGCGATCTCGTGAGCGCGGTCGAGAAATCACGAGGCCCGTACAAAGTCGGTGGCCTCGCCGAGCGCATGGCGGTCGCCGCGCTCGAGAACGACCTCGACTGGATCCGCGCGTGCGTGCGGGACGTGCTCGAGAGCCGAGCGCGCTTCGACGCGTTCCTCCGCGGCATCGGCCTCTCGCCGATCCCCTCGGCGGCGAACTTCGTCCTCGTGCCGGTGGGCCCCGAGGCGCGCGGACCGCGAGGCGGGGACGCGCGCGAGCTCGCCGCCCAGCTCCGCGAGCGAGGCGTCGGCGTCCGCCCGTTCCCCCGAGCCCACGGCGTCGGCGACGCGCTGCGCATCTCCGTCGGCCCTTGGTCGATCATGAAGGACACGCTCGACGCGTTTTCGGCGGTGCTCGCGTGAGGATCGCCATCCTCGACACGGGCGCGGGCAACCTGCACTCGCTCGAGAAGGCGCTCGCGCGCGCGCTCCCCGACGCTTCGGTGAGCATCGACGACGACGCGCCCGCCGCGCTCGCGAAGGACCTCCTCGTCCTGCCGGGGGTCGGCGCGCATCGCCCCCTTTCGCGATCGCCTCCGCGACGCGCTCCTCGCCGGTCACCCCGCCATCGGCATCTGCCTCGGCATGCAGCTCTTGCTCGGCGAGAGCGACGAGGGGCCCGGGCGCGGCCTCGACGTGATCCCAGGGCGCGTCACGAAGCTCACCTCGCCGCGCACGCCTCACATGGGCTGGAGCCGCGTCGACGCGTCGGACCCAAAGATCGCTTCCGCGCTGCCCGCCGCCGTCTACTACGCGCACTCGTTCGCTTGCCGCCCGAGCGATCCGCGCGCGATCGTCGCGACGACGGAGGTCGAGGGCGATCGCTTCGCCGCCATCGTGCGACGCGAGCGGACGATCGGCTGCCAGTTCCACCCCGAGAAGAGCTCGCTCGAGGGCGTCGCCTTCCTCGGCTTCCTCGTGCGAGAGGCGACGCGATGAGGGCGCTTCCCGCGATCGATCTGCGCGAGGGCGCGTGCGTCCAGCTCGTCGGAGGCGACTTCGACGCCGAGCGCGTCAGGCTCCCCGATCCGCTGGCGCAGGCCACGAAGTTCGCGCGCGCGGGGTTCGGCGCCATCCACGTCGTCGATCTCGACGCGGCGACGGGCCGAGGAGACAACCGCGCCGTCATCGAGCGACTCGTCGCCGAGTCCGGGCTCGAGGTGCAGGTGGGCGGCGGCGTGCGCGACGTCGCGCGCGCGGAGGCGCTCTCATCCCTCGGCGCGGCCCGCGTCATCGTCGGCACGCGCGCCGTCGAAGACCGCGCCTTTCGCGAGGAGGTCGCTGCGCGTCTCCCCCACCGCGTCGTCGTCGCCGTCGACGTTCGCGGCACCGAGGTCCTGGTCCGCGGCTGGCAGAGCTCCTCGGGCCGCGACGTCTTCGCCCTTCTCGAAGAGCTCGAGCCGCTGCCTCTCGCCGGCGTGCTCGTGACCGCCGTTCACCGCGAGGGACGGCTCGCGGGCACCGACGAGGCGCTCTTCCGCGACGTCGCGCGCGCGTCGAAGCACCCGCTCCACGCCTCGGGCGGGGTCACGACGCTCGACGATCTCCGTACCCTCCGCGCGGCCGGCGCGAAGGCGGCCGTCATCGGCATGGCTCTCTACACCGGCGCGCTCGACCCGCGCGCCGTCGCCGAGGAGTTCGCTTCATGGTGAAGATCGCCCGCGAGACGCGCGAGACGCGCATCGACCTCCGCATCGCCCGCGCGCGCTCGGCGGCCCCGACGATCTCCATCACGGCGACCGTCCACGCCGCCGAAGAGGGCGCGCCGCCCGTGCGGCTCCCCTTCTTCGAGCACATGCTCACGGCGTTCGCGAAGTACGCGGGGCTCGACCTCGATCTCGTCGCGCGCGGCGATCTCCGTCACCACCTGATGGAGGACGTCGCGCTCGCCCTCGGCGCCGCGATCCGCGACATCACGCCGCCCACCGCGGCGCGCTACGGCGAGCGCACCATCCCGATGGACGACGCGCTCGTCCAAGCCGTCATCGACGTCGGCGGTCGCCCCTACTTCGTCGGCAAGCTGCCGAGCCGGCTCTACACCCACGTCTTGCGATCGCTCGCGACCGAGCTCGGCGCGACGCTCCACGTGCGCGTCCTGCGAGGGGGTGATCGCCACCACGTGATCGAGGCCGCGTTCAAGGCCACGGGGCTCGCGCTCGCGGCGGCATCGTCGGACGCGGGCGCCGTCTTCAGCACGAAGGGCGCCGTCGCTTGGGAGAAGGAGCCGTGACCGCCGCCATGCGGCGCGTGGTCGTGTGCCTCGACGTCGACCGCGGGCGCGTCGTGAAGGGCGTGCGCTTCGAGGGGCTCCGCGACGTCGGCGATCCGGTCGAGCTCGCTGCGCGCTACGAGGCCGAGGGCGCCGACGAGATCGTCTTCCTCGACGTGTCCGCGTCCTCCGACGGGCGACGCACGATGCTCGACGTCGCGCGCCGCACCGCCGAGGTCCTCTTCGTGCCGCTCACGCTCGGCGGCGGGATCCGCACCGCAGGCGACGCGGCCGAGGCGCTGCGCGCGGGGGCCGACAAAGTCGGGCTCAACTCGGCTGCGGTCGCCGATCCGTCGGTCCTCTCCGCGTGTCGAGAGCGCTTCGGAGCGCAGTGCGTGGTCCTCAGCATCGACGCGCGCCGCGAGGCGCCGACGAGCGATCGTCCGTCCGGCTATCGCGTCGTCACGCACGGCGGGCGCCGCGCCACGGAGCTCGACGCGATCGCGTGGGCCGAGGAGGGCGTTCGTCGCGGCGCAGGCGAGATCCTCCTCACGAGCATCGATCGTGACGGCGCGCGCTCGGGCTACGATCTCGATCTCGTCCGCCGCGTCGCCGCCGCCGTCCCCGTCCCCGTCGTCGCCTCGGGCGGCGCCGGTGACGCCACGCACCTCACGGACGCCTACCGCGCCGGCGCCGACGCCGCCCTGGTCGCCGGCATCTTGCACGACGGGCTCGTGACCGTCGGCGCGTTGAAGACGAGGCTCGCCGCCGACGGCATCCCGGTGAGGCATCGCGCCCCATGAGCTCCGATCTCGAAGCCGCCCTCGAGCTCGCGCGCCTCACCGGCGCCGTCGCGCTCGCACACTACCGAGCCCACCAGCGCGCCCGCAGCCTCTCCGTCGAGACGAAGGCGGACGGCTCCCCCGTCTCGATCGCCGATCGCGCCTCCGAGGAGGCGGCGCGCGCCTTCCTCGCGGAGCGCTTCCCGCGAGACGGCGTGCTCGGCGAGGAGCTCGGCGCGTCGAACCCGGACGCGCGGCGGCGTTGGTGCATCGATCCCATCGACGGGACGAAGAGCTTCCTCCGCGGCGTGCCGCTCTGGGGCTCGCTCGTCGCGCTCGTCGAGGGTGACCTCGTGCTCGCGGGCGCGGCCTCGTTCCCGGTGACGGGCGAGATCATCGCCGCCGCCCCCGGCGAGGGCTGCGTCACCGACGGCGTGATGGCCGGCGTGAGCGACGTGATCGACCTCGCCGACGCCACGGTCCTCACGACGGACGAGCGCTTCCCCGACATCCCCGCGTGCGAGGCGCCATGGCGGGCGCTCGCCGCGCGCGCCAAGATCGCGCGCACTTGGGGCGACTGTTACGGTTACTACTTGGTTGCAACAGGACGCGCCGAGCTCATGACCGACGGGCGCCTCTCGCCCTGGGATGCCGCGTGCTTCCAGCCGATCATCGAGGAGGCCGGCGGCGTGTTCACCGACTGGCGCGGCCACCGCACGAGCTTCGGCGAAGGCGTCATCGCGACGAACCGCGGCGTCGCCGAAGCCGCGCGCGCCCTGCTCGTCCGCTGACGCGTCCTCGACCGCCGCGAGGGTCGCGCGTGCGCATCTCCGCCGGGCGAGCTAGCCTTCCTCGTCATGCAGCGGTTCGACGTCGCGTGCGTGGGTGAGGTCCTCTTCCGCTACTCGGTCGACGCCGCTTCGGCCTCGCCCGCGAACGAGCTCGTCTCGTTCGGAGGCGCGCCCTGGGCGGCCCTCGTCCTCGCGAAGCGCGGGCTCCGCGTCGGGCTCGCCACCACCCTGCCGAACGACGCGACCGGGCGTCGACTCCGCGAGATGCTCGCGTCGGCCGGGGTCGATCTCGGCGGCGTGATCGCCTCGGGCGTGGCGCCGAGGCTCGTCGTGCTCGACAAGACCGGCGAGGCGCACTTCCGCGCCGAGCTCGACGTCGTCGGCGCGGGCCTCGAGGTGCCCGAAGCGTGGATGCCCCGCGTGCTCTTCGTCTCCGGCCTGTCCCCCCTGGTGTCGCGCGCGGCGGAGCTCTGCAAGGCGGCGCGCGCGGCGCGGCGCCGGGGCTCGGTGGTCGTGGTCGACGTGAACGCGCGATGGCAGCTCTGGATGGGACAGGACTCGCGCGCCGTGCAGTCGATCCTGCGCGAGGCCGACGTCGTGCGCCTGACGTCGGCCGATCTCGCGACGCTCTCGCTCGACGTGGACGCGGTGCGCGCGCTGATGCGACCCACGGCCGTGCTCTTCATGAGCAGCGGCGCGGACGAGGCGTGGGTCACCGGCCCGTTCGGGCAGATCGCGAAGCGCGCCCCGGAGCCGCTCGGCCTATCGATCCCGCTCGAGCCGGATCTCTACGCGGCCGTCATCTGCGACGAGATCGCGCGCGCCGGGACGGTGTCCGAAGATCGCGGCGACCTCTGGGTGCGCGCGCTCGAGCGCGGCTTCGTCGCGGTGCAGGCGCAGGCCCGGAGCCTCGCGCGCTGACCATGCACGCGGGGCTCGCTAGCCCTTCACCGCCACCGCGACGCGCTCCGCGATGACGACGCGCGAGGCGCCGCCGCGAGGCGGGTGAGCGCGCGCCCACTCTCTCGAGTCGCCGTCGTGACGGACGCCGAACCCTCGCTCTTGCAGGAGCGCGGCCATCGCGTCGCGTTCGATCGGAGCGCGCACTTCCTCGCCGAGCAGCGCGAACACGCCGTGCATGATCGGCTGGAGCGCGCGAGGCACCGCGACCCTCCGCGCCCCCTCGAACGCCTCGATCCGCGCGAGCTCGGGCGTGATGTAGCTCACCACGAGGGTGCTCCCACGCGCGGACCGCCGAGCGACGACGTCGAGCGTCGAGGTGATGGCGTCGCGCACGAGGTACGGCGTGACCCCCTCCCAAATCCACAGCGTCGGACGCGCGCTCTCGTGACCGACGGCGTCGAGGCGCTCGTCGAGCGAGTCACGCTCGAAATCGATCGGCACGAAGCGCACCTCACGGGCGAGCGCTCGGCGGTCTCCGAGGCGCGCGCGCTTCGCTCGCTGCGTCGCGGGGAAGTCGACCTCGTACACGATCACGTCGGCGAGCTCCGCCATGCGGAAGGCCCGCGCGTCGAGACCGGCGCCGAGCACCACGAGCTGCGTCGCGCCCTCGCGCACCGCGGCGCGCGCCGCGTCGTCGATCGTGAGCGTGCGCAGCGCCACGTGATCGAACAGCCCGATCGACAGCGCGCGCGCGAGGCGCCTCAGCGGGGCGAGACGCCGAGCCGCATCGAGCGCGACGCGGAAGGGACCGCCCAAGAGGATCGGGGCGAGGGGATCGTCGACCTCCTCGAGCGGCGAGCTCGGCAAGCTCGCGAGCCCACGAAAGAACGCGACGCCTTCGGCCGTGGTGCTCGCTCTGCCCTCGCGCATCCCTCTTCGTAGCCGACCTGGGCGTCCCGCGGCGCTCGACCCGCCATGATGATCCTTGGTTCATCTTTCTCGGGCTCACGGAGCGGCGAGCAGGCGTGGCGATCCGAAAAACGAAGCCGATCCATGGTGAAGCAATCTTCATATGGAGAACGTCGGATCCACCACACCATCAGAGGTTCGAGCAGGTTCGTTGACGTACTTTCCACTACTTAGAGTCCTTCGAGGAGGTGGCCTGGTGTGTGCTGAGAGGCGCCGCATGCGAACGTCCTTCTCTCCTCGTGGCGCAGCGCTCCTCTTCGGATCTCTCCTGCTCGCGGCCGGCGTCGGCGGCTGCTCGGGGGTCGACGAGACCTCCGCCGACATCGTCGACACCCCGAGCTCGGCGGTCGAGCGCCAGTCGATCGGCAACTGCTGGATCTACGCCGAGTCGTCGTGGGTCGAAGCGCTGCACCTCGCGGCGACCGGCGAGGAGTTCGACAACTCCCAGTCCTACTGGACCTACTGGCACTGGTACGACCAGATCACGGGCGGCGCGAGCGAGATCGAGACCGGGGGCAACGAGTACGTCGCGAAGCAAATCATCGCGAAGCGCGGGCTCGTGAGCGAGAAGGACTTCATCGTGGAGGACACGCTCTCGGAGATGAGCGGTCGTCAGTCGGCGGCGCTCGCGCGCATCACGATCGAGCTCAAGACCGGACGGCTCGCGACGCCGAGCGCGAGAAAGAACAGGAAGCTCGTGCGCCAGGTGCTCGACGACGCGTGGCAGCTCGACCCGAGCGTCCGCAAGTACCTCGACAAGGCGTTCGGCACGACGGGCTCGAAGACGTTCCTCGGCACCGCCTCGAAATCGGGGACGCCGATCCTGCGATCGAAGGACTTCACCGTCCGCTACACGGAGCGCAAGACCGATCCCGCGAAGCCGACGGTGAAGGACACGTCCCTCCAGAGCGCGCTCGACGAGTGGTCGACGCAGGACTACCCGTCGTGGGGCTCCGCGAGCTCGAAGCGATCCTTTCAAATCCGCGTGCAGCGCGCGATGCACGACAAGAACCCCGTCGTCATCACGTGGATGGTCGACTTCAACGCGATGGAGAGCTCCGATCCGAAGCTCGCCGGCTCGTTCAACATGACGACGCTCGGCCGCGCCGGTCGCCCCGGGAGACAGGGCGGTCACATGACGGTCCTCGAGGACTACCAAGCGAAGACGAAGGACTTCGGCGTGCTCGCCGCGGGCGTGACGCTCGATCCCTCGAAGCTCGAGGATCAGAAGAAGCTCGACGCCGCGCTCCTGCCATCGACCGAGATCCAGTTCTTCCGCATCAAGAACTCGTGGGGCGCCTTCCGCGACGACCGCGCGAGCGCGCCCGGCATGCCGGGCTTTCACGACCTCTACATGGACTACCTGAACGGCCCGATCACGTGGTGCCCATCGGTCGAGGGCGTGAAGGACGAGAAGAGCTGCACGGGATCGACGAGCCCGTGGGAGAACGTGGTGCTCCCCCCCGGCTATTGACGCTCGTCCGACGACGACGGGGCGTGAACGGCTCGGGTCGTGAGGCCAGGGCCGTTCGTGCTATGAGCGCGCCATGTCGCTCGATCTCGATCGCATCGACTTCGGCAAGGGTCAGGGGCTCGTGGTCGTCGTCGCCCAAGACGCGCGCACCAAGGCCGTCCTGATGGTCGCGTTCGCCGATCGCGAGGCGCTCGAGCGCACGCTCGCGACCGGGGAGCTCCATTTCCGATCGAGGACGCGCGGCCTCTGGAAGAAGGGCGAAACGAGCGGGAACACGCTCCGCGTCGTGGAGCTCCGCGCCGACTGCGACGCCGACGCGATCCTCGCGCTCGTGGAGCCGCGCGGGCCGACGTGCCACACCGGCTCGACGACGTGCTGGGGTGAGCCCGAGATCGATCCCCTCCTCGAGCTCGAGCGCACGATCCACGAGCGAGCGACGGTCGAGCCCGCTCCCGACGCGAAGCCGTCGTACACGCGAAAGCTGCTCGGCGATCGAAACCTGCGCTTGAAGAAGATCGGAGAGGAGAGCGTCGAGCTCGTCCTCGCGATCGCCGACGGAGACGCGACGCGAACCGCCGAGGAGGCCGCGGACGTCGTCTACCACCTCATGGTCGCCCTGGAAGCCGCCGGCGTTCCCATGAGCGACGTCCGCCGGGCGCTCGCCGTGCGCAAGCGCTGAAGGGCGAGCGCCGGCGCGCGTCACCTCGGCTCGGTCGCGTCCGCCGGCTCGGCCGCGTCGGCTCGTTCGGTCACGCCGGCCTTCAGCGTCGCGCCATCTGGGCGTTGGCGATCCGCGTGATCGATTGGTCGAGGAGATCGGGATCGAAGCCGACGAGGGGCTGCCCCCCGACGGTGAACGTCGGGGTCGTCATCTCGGGGTTGAGCGCGCGCAGCTCGACCTTGTCGGTGTCGCTCTGGGAGACGTCGAACTCCGTCCAGCGATAGCCCTGCTTCGTCATCCACACGCGCGCCAGCCGGCAGTAATCGCACCACGGAGTCACATACATCTTGATCGCGACTCGGTGCTTGGCCTCGGTGAGGCGCGGGTCTTCCTTCGGCTCGCTCCCGACGACGATCTCTCGATCCGAGGCCGCCGGCGTCGCCGACGGAGGAGGGGAAGCGAAGAAGTCCGGTTGACGGGGCGAGGGCGCCTTGGGCTCGTCGACGGGCGCGTTCGCCGCGACGTTCGGCGCCGGCCTATCCGGCGCGACGACGATGCTCGGCGGCTCGGGCGCGGCCTTCGTCGGCGGCTTCTCGAGCCAATAGAGCACGAGACCCATGATCGCGAGACAGCCGACGGCGAAGACGATCGTGCCGGTCGAGACGAGAGGCGGCGGCGCCTCCTCGGGCTCGGCCTCCCCTCGACGACAGATGACACAGCGCCCGTCTTCCGCAGCGACGAGCCCGTGGATGCTACAGCGTCGCGCCTCCATGCAAGCCGGCGAAAGGATAGCTCACAAGCGAGGAACGGGCCGAACTCGTGACGAACGAGGCGCGGGGGCGCAGGGCGCCTTTCGCCCCAAAACCCCCGATGTGATAGAGAATCTGCCGATGCGCGGAGGCTCGGCGAGCGGGGATCCACCGGCGGAGGGCACGCCGTTCGCCGGCTACTTCCTCCTCAAGCGGATCGCCGTCGGCGGCACGAGCGAGGTCTTCGTCGCGAGGCCGAAGGAGGGCGACTCGCCAGCGCCCCGCGTCGCGGTCAAGCGCCTCCTGCCGGATCTCGCCTTCGACTCGGCGACCCGCCGCACGTTCGCGACGGAGGCGAAGATCCACTCGGTCGCCAAGCACCGCAACATCGTCGAGATCTACGAGGCGGGCGAGTACGAGGGCGAGGCGTACATCGCGATGGAGTACGTCTCGGGGGTCGACCTGTTCCGCCTCCTGCGGTTCGCGGAGCCGCCGCTGTCGACGCGGACGAGCGGCGACAAGATCGCGCGCGCCGGCGCGTCGCGCACCCTCGGTGTGTCGCTCGCGGTGCACATCGCGCGTGAGCTGTGCGAGGCGCTCTCGTGCGTGCACCGCCTCACCGACGCGTCGGGCGCGCCGCTCGGCGTCGTGCATCGCGACGTGACGCCGTCGAACATCTACCTGTCGGAGCGGGGCGACGTGAAGCTCGGCGACTTCGGCATCGCGCGCGCGAGCGCCGTCCGAAGGCCGCAGCCGAGCGTGGCGCTGAAGGGCAAATACGCCTATCTCGCGCCCGAGCAGGTCTCCGCGGAGCCCTTCGATCATCGCGCCGATCTCTTCAGCCTGACGGTCGTGCTCGCCGAGATGATCCTCGGTGCGCCCTTGTTCGCGGGCGCCGGGCAGCTCGCCGTGCTCCTCGCCATCCGCGACGTGCGCATCGACGCCCTGCGCGCCATCCAATCGGCGCTCCCTCCGGGCCTCTTCGAGGTGCTCGAGAAGGCGCTCGCGAAATTCCCGGAGGACCGCTTCGCCAGCGCCAAGGAGCTCTCGCACGCCCTCGAGCCGTTCGAGACCGCCGATCGCGACGCCCTCCGTCGCGAGCTCGCCTCGTGGGTGCGGAGCGCGCGAGAGGTGAGCGGCATAGGGCGCCAGATCGACCGCGCCATCGCGGGCGTGAGCGAGCGGGAGAGCAGCCCCGAGAGCGAGCGCTCGAGCGCGGTCCCCGCGAGCACGCCGGAGCCGCCGAGCCAGCGCCCGACGCTGCAGCCGGGCGCGGTGCTCCACTGCCGCATCCGACGCAAGGGCGGCGAGGCGAAGCCGGTGCAGTTCGCCAAGCTCGTCGAGCTCCTCGCGACGGGGCAAGTCGGCGCCGACGATCAGGTCGACATCGGAAACGGCTTTCACCGGGCGTGCGAGGTGCCGCAGCTCGCTCGCTATCTGCCGCCGTCGACGGGGACGACCGCGCGCGTGGAGGGCCCGGGCGTCCCGGACTTCACGGTGCGCCTGCCGGTGCAGACGGTCGTCGACGCGATGAGCTGGCTCGTCGAGCACCTCGAGACGGGCTTGCTCATCGCCGACTCGGCGCAGTCGCGCTGCGAGCTCTACTTCGACCGCGGCAAGCTCGTGCTCGCGGCGTCGTCGGAGGCGAGCACCCTGCTCGGCGAGCACCTCGTCGCGCGCGGCGCGATCGATCGAGGCGAGCTCGAGATGGCGCTCGTGGTCATGCACAAGTACGACAACCACCTCGGCGACACGCTCATCGGGCTCGGCCTGGTCGATCCCGTGGACGTCTTCCAGTGCATCCGAGCGCAAGGCCGCGCGCGCGTCGCCGGCCTCTTCACGTGGCGATCGGGGGTCCTGAATTTCTACCGCGGCGTGCGCCCGACGCGGATCGACTTCAGCCTCGACCTCGACGTCCCTGCGCTCGTCCTGTCGGGGCTGCGCGAGTCTCGCTCGGACGAGGCGCTCCTCGCCGAGTGGTTTCCGCGGCGCGCCGAGCTCTTCGCGCCCGAGTCGCCGCCGCACTGGGCCAAGTCGTTCACGTGGCCCGCGCTGTTCCTCACCGTGTTCAAGTCGCTCGGCAAAGGACGCAGCGTCGGGTCGATGCTCGACGCGGCGGCGGGCCCGGCCGCCCCGACGTCCCCGTCCCGACCCGAGCTGCTCCGCGCGCTCGAGGCGGCCATCGCCCTGCGGGTCGTGAGCCCCGTGACCGTTCCCTCCGGCGGCTCGACGCCCTGAAGCGCGGCAAAACGCCGCACTGACGGAACACGAGCGCCCCCGCGCGTTTCGAGGCCTCCCAGGCGCGGCAAAACGCCGCTCTTTGGGCAGAAAGATGACGTTGCGCCGCGCCAGGCCGCCTTGACAGGGTGCGGCAAAGCTCTTCTGATTCTCGCAGGAAGGAAGGCGAGAATCGAGATGAAGCCGACACGACACAATGCCTCGATGGGGTCGACCACGAGCACCGGTGGGGCGGCCACTCGGAGTCTTCCGATGGCGCCCGGCGCGACCACGACCGGCGAAGAGGCCGAGCCGCGGCGTCGCGACCGCTGGTACACGACGGGCGAAATGGCGCGGCTGTCCGACAACACGCTGCGTACCGTCCGATTCTACGAGGAGGCCGGCATCTTGCGACCGATTGGTCGCACCGAAGGCGGGCACCGGCTCTTCGAGCGGAGCGAGCTCGATCGGCTGATGCTCGTGAGCGACATGCGCGAGGCGGGCCTCAGCCTCGAAGAGATCCGCAAGCTCCTCGAGACGAAGCAGCTCGCGAGCTCCGGGCCCGAGGCGGCGAAGGCTGCGATCGAGTCGCTTCGAAAGTACATGGAGGAGCTGAAGCGCAAGGTCGACGTGCTGACGCGCCTTCACCTCGATCTCGCGCAGACGGTCGAGACGGCGACGCACTGCCTCGACTGCACGCACCAGGAGTTCCCGAACCACTGCCGCGACTGCGAGTCGATCGCGGGGCAGAAGCCCTTCCCGCGTGCGATGCGTGTGCTCTGGGCGCTCTCGGCGCCGAGCGGCGGCGCCGCGCCGGTGGCGGGCGAAAAGGCGAAGGCCGCCGAGCCCACGCCTCCGTCGCCGACCGCGAAGGCGCCCGCGAAGAAGCGGGCGTGAAGATCCTCGCGTCGTCCGAACCCCGGCGCGTTCGAGGGGTGCGTGCCGCGTCCGCGTGATCGTGCGCGCGCGGCGCGCGCCGTCGAGGAGTTCCTGCGCGCGCTCGGGCACGAGATCGAAGGCGAGCTCGACGGAACCGGCGAGCGGGTCGCCGACGCGTGGATCGACGAGCTCTTGTCCGGCGAGGATCGCGATCCCATCGCGATCCTGCGCGCCGGCTCGCTCGATCTGGGCGACGGTCCGCACGGGGCCGTGCTCCTGCGCGACATCAAGACGAGCACGGTGTGTCCACACCACCTGCTGCCGAGCCACGGCACCGCGACGATCGCCTACGCGCCCGTCCGGCGCGCGGCCGGGCTCGGCGCGCTGGCCGAGGTCGTCCAGACGCTCGCGAGACGGCTCACGCTGCAAGAGACCTTGGGCGAGGCGATCGCAGACGCTTTCGTCGAGGGGCTGGGCGCGCGCGGCGCGCTCTGTCAGCTCGAGCTGACCCACACGTGCTTCGTCGCGCGCGGCGAGAGACAGGTCGGCGCCACGGTCACGACCCTCGCGCTCGCTGGGAGCTTCCGCGAAGAGGATCGGGCGCTCGCGCTCGCGCTCCTCGGCGGCGCCCGCTCGGGGTCCGATCCGAGGACGACGCGTTGAGCTTCGTGGTCGTCACGGGAGCTTCGCGCGGGATAGGGCGCGCGACGGCGCTCGCTTTCGCGCGCCGGGGTCTCGACGTCGCGCTCCTCGGTCGCGCGAGCGCTTCGCTCGAAGACGCGGCGCGGGCCGTTCGAGCCCTCGACGTCCGCGCGCTCGCGGTGGCGTGCGACGTGGCGATCGAGCGCGAGGTCGACGACGCCGCGAGCCACGTGCGCGGAGCGCTCGGCGTCCCCAAGATCGTCGTTCACAACGCCGGCATCGTGCATCGCGGCGCGAACGTCGAAGCGACGAGCGTCGCCTCCTGGGACGAGGTGGTGGGCGTGAACCTGCGCGGCCCGTTCCTCGTCACGCGGGCGTTCCTGCCGGCGATGCGCGAGGTCGGTGAAGGGCGGATGGTCTTCGTGGGCAGCATTTCGTCGACGATCGGCTGCCCCGGCACCGCGTCCTACGCCGCTTCGAAATGGGGCGTCGTCGGTCTGGCGAAGAGCGTCGCCGAGGAGCTCCGGGGCACGCGCCTCGGCGCGCTGGCCGTGCTGCCCGGCTCCGTCGACACGGACATGCTGAAGGGCAGCGGGTTCGCTCCGCTGATGACGGCGGACGACGTCGCCAACGCCATCGTCTACGCCGCGCTCGACGCGCCCGCGGCGATGAACGGCGCGGCCATCGAGATGTTCGGGTGAGTTTCGGGCGCCGGCGCGGTTTCTTTTGCTACGTTCGTGGGACATGAGCGCGCCCGAATCGACCACGCTGCGCGACGTCCTCCCCGCGCTCGATGCGCTCCCGCTCTTCCCTCTTCCGCAGGTCGCGCTCTTCCCGGGCGCGCTCATGCCGCTGCACGTCTTCGAGCCTCGATACCGCACGATGATCCGCGACGTCATCGACGGCGCGAAGGTGCTCGGCGTCGTGCAGATCGTCGACGTGGACCAGCGCGACGCGAACGGCCACCCTCGCATCGCGCGCGTCGCCGGCGTCGGCGTGCTCGTCGACTACACCGAGCTGCCGAGCGGCCGGTTCAACGTGCTCGTGCGCGGCCGCGCGCGCGTCGAGCTCGAGGAGCTGCCGTTCGTTCCGCCCTACCGCCGCGCGCGCGCCTCGATCCTGCCGTCCACCAAGGAGGCGGTGGGGCCGAGCGACATCGCCGCGCTCATCTCGAGCGCCACGTCGTTCGCCTCGATCGTCCGCGAGCGAGACAAGAACTTCGAGTTCCGTCTGCCACGCGACGGCGACGCGGGGACGCTCGCCGACCACTGCGCCGCGCACCTGCTCATCGACGGTCGCGACCGGCAGAAAGTGCTCGAGGCGACGAGCGTCGTCGAGCGCGTCCGCATCGTGACCGAGACCATCGCGCTGCAGCGCCTCGCGCTCGCAGGCGAGGCCGGCGCTCCGAACTAGCGTTGCCAATTTGGCACGCGCGCCCCAGCCGAGCGCGCGCCGCATGACAGGGTGTCTCGACGTGCCCGTGCTCCGCGAGCGCGTCGCGGGAAGACTCTTGGCACGTGGCTCGCTATGGTGGCAGCCTGGACCGAGAGGGCGAGCGGCGTCGCTCGCCTTCGGGGTCCGATCGACGAGTCATGGGTCTCGACGCGCAAGCGAAACGTTTCTACGCGCTCATCTTGGGCGCGCTCATCGCCGTGGCGGCCTATTTCCAGGCCTCCGGTGTGGCGCAGCTCGTCGGAGCGACGGTCGCTCAGAGCGTCGCGCGGCCGGCCTCGCGCACCGCGCCGCCGAGCAGCTTTCCCGTCGCTCCCGTCGAGAAGAGCGCCCAGCCGATCCTCGCGCGCAACGCGTTCGACTCGGTGACGGGGCCGCTCGACGGGGTCAAGCTCGACCCGGCGGCGGGCGGGTTGCCGCCCATCAAGAACGGCAACGATCCGTACCAAGACCCGCCCTGCAGCGGGGTGAAGGTGAGCCTCATCACCGCCTCCGACGATCCCGCGTGGTCGTTCGCTGCGCTCTCCGGCTCGGACGGCAAATCGCAACTCCGTCGCCAAGGTGATTCGGTTGGGAATGCACAAGTGGTGCATATCGGCTGGTTCCCGAACGCGCCGGAGCCCTCCCCGCACGTGTGGCTCAACGACGCGGGGACCCGTTGCCTCGTGACGTCGGGCGCGCTCGAGAAGCGCGCCGAGACGAAGAAGCCCGACGTGCGCGAGACCGGACCGGGCGACAAGAAGCTCGTGCCGCCGGAGATCGGCGACAAAATCCACAAGATCAGCGACACGCAGTTCCAGGTCGAGCGCAGCGCCGTCCCGCAGATCATCCAGAACTACGCGCAGCTCGCCGCGGGTCTTCGAACGCGCCCGACGAAGGACGGCGTACGGCTCTCGGGGATCAAGGCGAACTCGATCCTGAGCACGCTCGGGATGAAGAACGGCGACGTCCTGAAGTCGATCAACGGCTACGACATGGGTGACCAGGACAAGGCGCTCGAGGCGTACGCCAAGCTGAAGACGGCGAGCAAGCTCACCATCGTCCTCGATCGCGGGGGCTCTCCGACGACGCTCGACATCGGGATCCAATGACCGGGGTCGAAGGGGCCGTCCGATGAGCCGGCCGCTGCGACCGGCGCCGGCTCCCCCGGACGTCGCGCCGCGCGCATTTCGACGCGGCACCGCCTACCCGCGCGCCATCGCTTGGTTCGGCTTCCGATCGTTCTGGGGGCACCTTTGGAGCCTCGCCGCGAGCGTGATCGCGACCGAGGACATCGACAGCCGCGACTGGATGCGCGCCGACGATCCCGACGAGCTGACGCGCAGGATCACGGTCGAGCTCGGCGGCGTCCCGAAGGCGTCGACGCTGGCGGAGTCGCTCGGACGCGACGTGTGGATCGACTTCGTCGCCGACACCGGCGACGACGTGTCGGTGAGCCGGGCCGTCGCCGAGCTGATCTTCGCCGAGTACGAGGTCGACGGCGAGGAGCCGGACGGCGCGCCCGTCACGCTCCCGCGCGGCGACGTCCTGCTCTTCGGCGGCGACACGGCGTACCCCGTCGCGACCGACGTCGAGATCCACAACCGCGTCATCGTTCCGTTCAACCAGGCGCTGCGCGATCGCCGCGACGACAAGCCTCGGGTGCTCCTCGGGATCCCTGGAAACCACGATTGGTATGCGGGCCTCGACGGGTTCGGCCGCATGTTCCGCGCGCCGCTCGGGGACGTCGATCGCGCGTCGGTCGTGTTGCGGCGCGAGGCCGAAGCGAACCCGGAGGTCGCCGACACCGAGCTCGGCTCCACGCAGCTGCAACACTTCTTCGAGTGGGTCGAGGCGTTCCGCGTCGGCAAGCACGTCTTCAAGCGATCCGCGCTCCCCATCGCCGGGTACACGCCCGTGCAGAGCGCGTCCTATTGGGCGCTCAAGGTGGCGCCGGATCTCGACTTGTGGGGACCCGATCGTCAGCTCTACGACGTCGACGATCGACAGCGCCTCTACTTCGCGCGGCAACGCGACGAGGCGAGCCCGCAAGGGCTGGTCTTGTGCATGGCCGATCCGCCGTACGCGTTCCTCGAGCCCTACGATCAGGGGATGCGGATCCTCGATGCGCTCGATCTCGATCTGCGGCGCGACGCCGTGCTCGCGATGACGGGAGACGTGCATCACTATTGCCGGATCCCGTTCGGCGGGGGGATGCAGGTCACGGCCGGCGGCGGCGGCGCCTTCCTCCAGCCCGCGCTGATCTCGCGCAAGGGTCTGCCCGCGCCCGACGCGGAGTTCCCCGGGCCGAAGGCGTCGCTCGCGCTCGCCCTCACGGCGCCCGTCCAGATCGCGCTCGGACGAGCGGGCCTGCTCGTGCACACGGCGCTCGTCATCGCCTATCTGCCGATGTACCTCGCCTCGCGAGGCGGCGCCGGACCGAGCGCGCTCGGCCTCGGGCTCACGGGGCTCGGGCTCGTCGTCGCGCTCGCGCTCATCGGCGGCGTGCGCACGAAGCGCGCGCCCGCGGTGCTCGGGCTCGCGACGGTGGGCGCGGCCCTGCTCACGGCCGTCCCCGCGGGGCTCGCGCTGCTCTCGCCGCACTTCGTGAGGCGGTTCTCGACGGCGGCCACGCTCGCGGAGATCGTCGCGTTCGGTCTCTCGGTGCTCGTCGGCGCGTTCGTCGTGGGCGCGTTCTTCATGTCGCTGACCATCCTCGGCGTCGCGGTCGATCAGGGCTTCGGTCCGCTCGCGCACCCGGGCTACAAACACTTCGTGCGCCTGCGCTTCCGGCGCGACGGCAGCGGCGTGGACGGCTTCGCGATCGGCAAGGTCGATCCGCTCGCGCCGGAGAGCCCCGTCGTGCTCGTGGATCGCTTCTTCTGGAAGAACCCGGCGCACGCGCCGACGCGCTGATGGACGCTGCGCTGGGGCGCCTCCGCGGCGCGCGCTCAGCCTCGCGACGCGACGGCGCGCACGATCTGGCGCTGCGCCAGCGCGAACACCGCGATGACGGGCGCACTCAAGAGGACGTTCCCTGCCATGACGACGTGCCAGCGCGCGCCGGTGCCTTGCTCGCGGAGCAGCGCGACGGCGAGCGGCAGCGTGCGCACGCGATCGTCCGTCGTCATGACGAGCGGCCAGAAATAGTCGGAGTAGTGGTAGACGAAGCTGAAGAGGAACATCGACGCGAGCGTGGGCCGGAGCAGCGGCCCGAGGACGCCGTAGACGATGCGCAGCTCGCTCGCGCCGTCGAGGCGCGCCGCCTCCACGATCTCGTCGGGGACGGCGAGGAGCGCCTGTCGAACGAGGAACGTACCGAAGGCGCTCACCGCGAACGGGACGACGAGCGCGCCCATCGTGTTCACGAGGCCCGCCGAGCCGAGCATCGTGAAGACGGGCACGAACGTCACTTGCGGAGGGATGAGCAAGCAGGCGAGCACGAGCCCGAAGGCCACGCGTCGGCCGACGAAGCGCGTCTTCGCGAGCGCGTAGCCCGCGGGCAGCGCGAGCGCGATCTGCAGGAGCGCGATGGCGAGGGCCATGAAGAGCGTGTTCGCGAGGTAGCGACCGACCGGGACGGTGGTGAGGACCTCGCGGTACGCGTCGAGGTTCGGCGCGGCGGGGAGCGGCGTGGCCGGCGCGTGGAGGATCTCGTCGAGCGACTTGAACGACGTGAGCGTCATCCACGCGTACGGCGCGAGCCACGCGACGGCCACGACCGTGAGGAGCGCCCCGCGGACGGTGCGCCACGAGGCGCCTCGCCGATCGAGATCGATCACCGCGCGACCCTCCGCTTGCCGAGCGAGAACGCCCAGAGGTTCATGCCGGTGAGGCCCGCGAGCAGCAAGAAGAAGACGACGGTGAGCGCGCTCGCTCGCCCGACGCGCAAGTTCAAGAACACCTCTTCGTAGATCGCGTAGACGAAGAGCGTCGTGCTCTTCACGGGTCCGCCTTGCGTCATGACGCGGACGATGTCGAACGCTTGGAAGCTGAGGATGAGGCTCGTCGTCGCGACGAAGAGGGTCGTCGGCGCGAGCGTCGGCCACGTGACGTGGACGAACCGCCGGATCGGGCCGGCGCCGTCGAGCGCGGCGGCCTCGTAGAGCGATCGCGGGATGCTCTGCAGCCCGGCGAGGAAGATCACCATCGCGTAGCCCGTGATCTTCCAGACGGTGACGAGCGCGAGCGTGACGAGGGCGGTTCGCGGATCGCCGAGCCAGCTCGCCGTCGGGAGCCCGACGCGCCGGAGCGTCTCGTTGAGCAGGCCGACGTTGCCGTCGAGGATCCACATCCAGAGCAGCGCGACCGCGACCCACGAGACGACGTAGGCGCTGAAGACGGCGCCGCGCACGAACGCGTAGAGCTTGCCGGGCCGATCGAGCAGCACCGCGAGCGCGAGCCCGAGCGAGACGCTCAGCACGACGACGATCGCCCCGAACGCGAGCGTCCGCAGCGCGGTGTCGACGAGCGTCCCCTGGCGGACCAGCGAGGCGTAGTTCGCGAAGCCGACCGGACGAGGATCGGTCAGGAGGTCCCAACGAAAGAAGCTCCGATACGCGGCGACGCACAGCGGAACGACGAAGAAGAGGCCGAGCACCAGCATCGTCGGCGCGAGCATCAGGTAAGGATCGGCTGGCCGACGAGGCCTCATGGATCCTCCGTCGCGGCCCGCCGCGCGTCGTCGAGCGCGCGCGCCGGATCCTCGTGCGCGAGCATCGCGGCCTCGAGGCGGGGCTGCACGATCTCCCGCTGGAGGCGGAAGATCTGCGTGCCCCAAGGCCACGGGTGAGCGTGCGAGAGCTGGTCGAGCGCGACCTTCGCGTTCGGGTGCGCGACGAAGAAGCCCTCGCGCCGGAGCGCGTCGAGCCCGGGACGCGACACGGGGATGTAGCCCGTCTCGGTCGCGAACGCGTTCGCCTGCGCGGGCTGCATCATGAAGGCGAGGAACGCCGCCGCCGCGCGCCGCTTCGGTCCGTCCTCGCCGCGCGGCATGACGAACATGGTGCCCCCGGTCGGGACGGCGAAGCGCTCGTCGCGCGGCAAGGGCGCCGTCTCGACGTGGAACTTCGCGTGGTCCTCGATGTAGCGGAGGAACGCCGTGCTCGTCCAAATCATCGCCGCGCGCCCGGCGATGAAGTCCTCGTTCGTCACCTGCCACGCGTTGTAGTCGCGGCCCGTCGGGACGCGCATCGATCGGTCTTCGTCGGCGAGCGTCTGCCAGAAGCGGAGCGCCTTCACGCCCGCGTCACCGCCGAGGGTGACCCGACCATCGGCGTCGAGGATCTCGCCGCCCGCCTGCCCGACCATCGCGACCCAGAACCACCAATCGATGGGGCACGCGAAGCCGAAGCGCTTGCCGCTCCCCTCGCCTCGCGTGAGCCTCTTCGCGGCGGAGCGCAGCTCGTCCCACGTCGTCGGCGCCGCGAGGCCGGCTTCGTCGAACAGGCTCCGGTTCACGTAGGCGATCGGGGTCGAGCGGTTGAAGGGCAGCGCGTAGAGCGGCTTCGGCTCGCGCGACGTGAAGAGCCCCGACTGCGTCAGCTCGGGCACGAGGTCGAAGTCGCGCGCGAGCGCCGGCAGCTCGTCGAGCCGCTGGAGCACGCCTGCTTCGACGAGATAGGGGACGATCTCGCCGACGACGTGCGTCACGGCGGGCGCCGCGCCCGCGTGGATCGCGGTGCGGAGCTTCGCGAGCAGCTCGAAATAATCACCCTGGTAGATCGCGCGGACACGGTGCTCTCCCTGCGCGCGGTGGAACGCGTCGACCAGCGACAAGAGCACCTCGCGGTTCTTGCCGCCGTAGCTGAACCAGAGCTCCGCCGCGCGCTCGTCGATCGGTCGACAGCCGTCGAGCGCGAGGGACGCGCCCATCGAAATCGCGCCTCCGAGGAGATCGCGTCGCCTCACGCGCTCCTTGCGCGCGCGCCCGTCGACGCGTCGAACCAGAGGAGCTTCTCTCGAGCGACGGTGAGCGTGACCTCGTCGTCGGCGTGGAGCGTCGAGAAGCCGGGGACGCGCGCCCGGAGCGTCGTCCCGCGCACGTCGCAGTGCACGATGGTCTCGCTCCCGAGGGGCTCGACGAGGACGACGCGAGCCCGGAGCGCGATGGCCTCCGCGTCGCCCCGCGCGTCGCCGACGACGAAGTCCTCGGGCCGCACCGCCACCGTGAACGCCTCGCCACCGGAGGGCGCCGCGACGTCGACACCCGCGACCTCCGCGACGCCCCCGCGCGACGTCGTCTCGATCGCGTTGATGCGCGTGGAGCCGAGGAACTCGGCGACGAAGAGCGACGAAGGATCGCGGTAGACGTCCTCGGGCGCGCCGCGCTGCAGGATCGATCCCTTTCGCATGACGGCGATGCGGTGACCGATCGTCATCGCCTCGACTTGATCGTGTGTGACGTAGATCGCGGTCGCGCCGATCTTGCGGAGGAGCGACGCGAGCTCCACGCGCAGCGTGGCCCGGAGCGCGGCGTCGAGGTTCGACAGGGGCTCGTCGAACAGAAAGAGCTTCGGTCGACGGACGATCGCGCGGCCCATCGCGACGCGCTGCCTCTCGCCGCCCGAGAGCTCGTCCGGACGTCGATCGAGCAGGTGCTCGATCGACAGGAGCTTCGCCGCCTCCGCGACGCGCGACGCGCGCTCCTCGGACGGCGCGCCGCGCATCTTCAGGGGGAAGGCGATGTTGTCGCGCGCGGTGAGGTGCGGGTAGAGCGCGTAGCCCTGGAAGACCATCGCGACGTCGCGATCTTGTGGCGCGACGCCGCGGAGGTCGCGGCCCGCGAGCACGACGCGCCCCGCGTCGGGCTCGTCGAGCCCCGCGATGAGCCGAAGGATCGTCGACTTGCCACAACCCGAAGGTCCGACGAGGACGAGCACCTCGCCCTCGTTCACCTCGAGATCGACGCCGTCGACCGCCGCGAGGGCGGCACCCTCGTGCTTGCGCGTGAGCCCTCCGAGAACGAGCATGCGCCCTCGTCTAGCTCTGGCGCGCCGGAAAAGGCAACACCACGAGGCCGGGGACGCTCTCGGCGACGTCGAGCAACTTCGGGCTCGGCCCGACGGCGACGGGGACGCGCGCCTTGCGGAGCATGAACGCATCGCCCGCGCTGTCGCCGAACGCGCCGAGGATCGTCGCGTTCGGGAGCGCGCGATCGAGCGCCTCCACCTTGCCGGGTCCGTAGACGCTCTCGCCCTCGAGCGCGCGGTCGAGCGTGCCGTCGGCGCGCACGCGCGGTCGCATCGCGAGGACCCGATCGTCGGCGATGCCGAGCGGGCGCACCGCGGCGTGCACGGCGGCGATCGGCGATGCGGAGACCACTTGGACACGGATCGATCGGCCGTTCGCCCACGCGATGATCTCGGCGACCCCCGGGTGGAGGCGCTCGCGCAGCCCGACCGAGGTCATCGTCTCGTCCGCGAGCTCGGCGAGCGCGCGCGGGGTCGTGCCGACGAACGAGAGCGCCATCGTGACCGCCGCCGGACCATCTTCCCACTGGCCGGCCCAGAAGGCCTCGAGCAGCCGCGCCGCGAGCGCGGTGGCGTCGCCCGCGTCGTCGAGACCTATCGATCGCGCCTCGGCGCGGAACAGGTCGAGCACCTCGTCGGTGAAGAAGCGGCGCTCGATCGCGCGCTGGAAGAGATCGCACCCCACGTCCCCGCTCCAGAGCGTGCCGTCGGCGTCGAACGCGAGGACGGGATCGCGCACGTCGCGCGACGCGGCGTCGAGCCGCTCGATCACGTGAGATGCGGACACACGCTCGGGGATCGTCATGGGCCGGGATTGTCGCCTCGAACGCGCGCATTGGCGAGCCGATCGTGTCGCAACGCGTCAGTCACGATCCCGTCACCGCGCCTCGTCGGAGGATGCGGGGACCGAGCCGCTGTAGTAACCGTCGCCGCCGCGATGCTCTACTTCCACGGATTCGGCCATTTCCATCCCGAGAACGTGATCGACAACGCGTTCCTCGAG
Organism: uncultured Polyangiaceae bacterium; assembly: GCA_964467935.1. Lineage (GTDB taxonomy): Bacteria > Myxococcota_A > Polyangia > Polyangiales > Polyangiaceae > CAYYKK01. Next base: position 32,452 of record CAYYKK010000001.1, on the reverse strand, counting down.
TCGCTCGACATCGGCACGAACGACCAATGGATCGTCGATCGCGTCGGCATCAAGCGCCGTCGCACCGTGCTGCCGCTCGACTACATCAAGTCGACGAAGAACCAAGATCTCCGCGCGGCGCAGGAGGCGCGCCTCTACTCGAACGCGGAGACGAGCAAGCGCGCCGCGCTCATGGCGATCGAGCGCGCGGGCCTCAAGCCGAGCGACATCGGCATGGTCTTCGGCGGAACCAGCTCGCCCGACTTCTGCATCCCCACCGAGGCGTCGGCGGTCGCGAAGGAGCTCGGCATCGAGGTGCCCGCGGTCGACATCGCGTGCGCGTGCTCCTCCTTCGGAGCCCACTGCTACTACGCCGACCTCATGGGGACGAACCTCCCCGAGTACGTGCTCTTCGTCGTGCCCGAGAACACGACCCGCGTGACGAACTTCGCCGATCGCTCGAGCGCGATCCTCTTCGGCGACGCGACGAGCGCCGCCGTCGTCTCGACCAAGGTGCCCTCGAAGGTGCGCGGCACGCACACGCGCTACGGCTCGAGCCCCGCGGGCGCGATGGACGTCGTCATCCCGCGGCTCGGGCACTTCACGCAGAACGGCTCCGCCGTGCAAAAGTTCGCGATCAAGCGCATGACCGAGCTCTTCCGCGAGATCCAAGGGCGAACGACCGATCGCCCGAACGGCAGGCTCATCTACGTCGGCCACCAGGCGAACCTCACGATGCTCGAGAGCGTCGCGGGTCGCTGCGACGTCACGCCCGACCGGCACTTCCACAACATCGTCGACTACGGCAACCAGGCCGCCGCCGGCGCGCCCGCGGTCATCTCGCAGCGGTGGAACGACTTCCAACCCGGCGACGTGGCGGCGCTCGTCGTCGTCGGCTCCGGCCTCTCGTGGTCGAGCGTGCAGATCGAGTTCACGGCCTGATCGTCCGGCCCCGATCGACCGGTCGTCGCGGAGCGTGTACGCTCGCGGGCATGCTTCGGCTCTCGCGCGCACGGCCCGCGGGCGCGCTCCTCGCGCTGGGCCTCTCGGCGTGCTTCTTCCCCGACTACACCTTCAAGAACCAAGGGGGTGGAGGCGCCACGTCGTCGTCGAGCGCGAGCTCGACCGGGTCGGGCGGGATGGGCGGCGGCGGCGGGATGGGCCCGGTCGAGGACTGCTTCAACGGCGTCGACGACGATCAGAACGGCCTCGCGGACTGCGCCGATCCGGCGTGCACGCCCGTGACCGAGTGCGTGGGCGCGATCCCGGTCGGCTGGGGCGCGTTCGGCTACGTCGTGCTCGGCGAGACCGATCCGGCGAGCGCGCCGATGTGCCCGAGCTACGCGACGACGTCGAAGTACACGGGCAACGCGAGCTTGATGGGCGGGTCGTGGAGCTGCACGCAATGCAAGTGCGATCCGCCCGCGGGCGAGAGCTGCGATCTCACCCACGATCTCAACGCGGGCCCTGTGGGCATCCAAGCGTTTCAGGTCTTCGACACGCCGAACTGCACGAACCCGACGACGATCAAGAACGTGAGCATCCCCGGGACGCCCCCGAGCGGCCCGTGGTGGGACCTCACGTGCACCGCGACCGACACGCTCGCGAGCGGCGCGATGTGCGGCTCGAACCCGTGCAACACGTCGGTGTTCGCCGACTTCCCGACCGTCTCGGGCGGCTCGTGCGCCGCCAAGGGCGGAACCCCCAATCTCTCGACGCCTTCGTGGGGTGTCGCCGCGACGGTCTGCGGAAACGTCGCCGCGATGGCGGGGTGCGGAGCAGAGGACAAGTGCATGCCGAAGCCCGCGGCGCCCTTCGAGGGTCACGTGTGCGTCGGAAAGGCAGGCGACCAGACCTGCCCCGCGGTCTTCACGAAGAAGCACCTCTACTACGGCGGGCTCGCGGACACGCGCGGTTGCGCGCCGTGCGGCTGCGGAGATCCCTCGGGCAGCGTGTGCGAGATCACGATCAAGCTCCACTCCGACGACGCGTGCGCGATCAACCCCCCGATCGCCACCTTCACCGCGGGCTCGTGCGCGAACCTCACCGGCAACCCGCGCATCGGTGGGCGCGAGGCGAGCGTGACGCAAGCGCCGAACGGCGGCTCGTGCACGCCGACCGTCTCGAACCCGATGCCGACCGGCTCGCTCACCGAGAGCACCCCGACGACGTTCTGCTGCCTGCCCTGATCGCTCTCGCCGCAGCGCGGCCCGCGCCTAGGTCTCGCAGGTCGGCTTGCTGCAGCGCACGAGTTGCGCTCTCATGACACGGAGGCATCACCATGGCTTCCGCCCGATCTCTTCGCGCGACCTCGTGGGCCGCGCCCTTCGCGCTGCTCGCCCTCGGCGCGATCGCGTGCAGCGGCGGCGCCAACGACACGACCTCGTCGAGCACGAGCGGGACCAGCAGCGCGACGGGCACCGGCGCCGGCGGGCAGGGCGGGGCCGGGACCTCGGTCAGCTCGAGCTCGGGCTTCACCACCTCCGCGTCGACGGGCACGGGCACGGGCGGCGCGCCGCCGATGGCCGGCGCCCCCGGGAGCGAGACGGTCTCGGCGGGCCAAGTCTGCTCGAGCCCGTCCTACAAGATGGTCATGACGATGGGGCAACCCACGCAGAACCAAGGCGTGACTTCGTCCCCCGGCTACAAGATGCGGGGCGGGCTCGTCGGCGCCACGCAGAAGTGAGCGCGCGGACGTCCGCCGTCGGGCCCGAGAGCGAGAGAGACGTGCGTGTCACGCGATCACTGGACCCCACTGTCGATCCTCGGAGGTAGCGCGATCATCGCCCTCGGGATCTACTTCGGGCTGAGGGAGCGCCCCGTGATCGTCGGCACGACCGGAGCGAGCTCGAGCGCCTCCGCCGCTTCGCCCTCCGCGAGCGCGGCGCCCACGGGATCGGCTGTGGCGACGACCTCCGCACCGGCGGTGGCGCCCAGCGCGGTCGTGGACGGAGAGGTGAAGAAGGCGACGAGCGCCCTCGCCAAGACGATGAGCGAGCGCTGCTACGCGCCCCACGCGAATGACAAGGAGATACCAAAGCATATTCATATCATCTACAGCGGGACCTTCGACGCCGCAGGCAAGGAGGTCGCGCGCGGCATCAGCGACTCGCGGGAGGACGCCTACCCGCCGGTGTCGCGGTGCCTCCGCGAGCTCCCGATGGATCTCGCGATCGCGCCGCCGGGCAGGAGCGTGAACGTGATCGAGGCCCTCGAGCTGCCGTGAGCGTCCTCGAGCCGATCTTCCGCGCCGCGTACCTCGGCGCCCTCACGTTGGCGCCCACGCTCCTGTCGCCCGAGCCCTCGGCCGTGGGGCCGGCGGTCGAGGCCCTCGCGCTCGCCGCGCTCGCCGCGCCCATCGCCCTCGCAGCATGGCTTCGGCGCGCCGCGGAGACCCTGGAGGCGACGGCCGCGGCGGCGCTGTGGATCGTCACGGCGATCGTGCTCGTGCTCGTCGCGCGGAGCCACGACGGCGCCTCGGCGCCTCTCTTGCGGGGCTACTACGTGGCGGCGCCGTTCGTCTGGATCTCGCTCGCGACGACCGCCGCCGCGGCGGCGGGTCACTTCCTCGGCTCGAGCTGGAAGAACAAGCGCGTCGGCGCCGCCGTCGTGGTGCTCGCCGGTGGGATCTTCCTCTTCCGATCGGGGCACGAGCTCGTCGCCTCGCCCCAGGCGATGTGGGAGGCCGTGCTCGCGCGCGATCCCGCCGATCCGCGCGCGTTCGCCGCGCTCTTCACGAGCACGACCAAGCTCGATCGAGCCGAGCTCGCGCGCGCGGCCCAGGCGTGTCTGGAGAAGGACAAGAACGCCTGCGGGTGTCTCGTCGCGCGCGCCGACGGCTCGCTCTCGCGCGGCGACGCCCCGCGCGCGCTCGTCGACGCGAAGAGCGCCTTCGCAGCGAGCTGCCCGCTCACGACGACCGTCGCCGGCGCCGAGCTGCGGGACGTGCTCGCGTTCTCCGCCGCCAAGACGTCGGACGTCGAGACCGCGCAGCGCGCGCTCGAAGGCGCACCGGACGAGCCGAGGCCGCGCCTCTTGCTCGCGCGCGCGATGGTCGCTCAATCGAAGGGTGACCCGGCGGTCGCAGAGTCGCTCGCGCGGCGGGCGCTCGCCGTGCCGGGATCGACCGAGCGCGACGCGAAGCTCTTGCTCGCGTCGCTGCTCATCGGGCGCTCGGAGAGCGGGGAAGCGCGCGGGCTCCTCGTGGCGCTGACCAAGGCCGACCCTCACGACGCCGATGCGACCTACGATCTCGCGCTCGTCGACGATCTCGCCGGCAACTACAACGCCGCCCGTGAGGGCTACCTGCGCGCCCTCCGCGACAACCCCGAGTACCGCTCCGCGAGGTACAACCTCGCCGTGCTGACCATGCGGCAAGGCATCCTCCCCGAGGCGCGACACCACGCGCTCAAGTTCGTCGAGTCGTGGCCCGACGACCCGCGGGGCGCCGAGCTCGTTCGGCTGACGGGAGCCGTGCCAGGCGCGAAGTGATTTGCGCACCCTCGTCGGCCCGCAACGCCGAAAACCGCTGGAAGAACCGCGCGCTCGGCGTGGTAAGAGAGCGTGCTTTGATTGATCCCGAAGGCTCGCCCGTCCAACGGCGTCGGAGGTCCCCCGAGATGCGTGCCCGCTTCGTAGCCATCACCGCCGCTGCCGCTTTCGTTTCGTTCGCCGCCATGACCCCCTCGTCGCGCGCCGGCGAAGAGGTGAAGGTCTTGGTGCTCAAGGAGCGCGGCGTGGGGAGCGCGACGCAGATCCAGCCCTACATCGACAAGTTCGTCGCGATCGCGCAGAAGAAGGTCGGTTGGAGCGCGGCGAAGGGCACGTTCCACAACGACCGCAAGGCCGCCGAGACCTTCATCGACAAGGACAAGCCCCAGTACGGCATCCTCTCGCTCAGCGCCTACCTCGCCATGAAGGACGCTCGGAAGCTCGAGACGATCGGCCAGGTCTCCGCCTCGCGCGCGGGCGGGCAGCAGTACCACCTCGTGTCGAAGACGGCCTCGGATCTCGCCGGATGCAAGGGCCACAAGCTGGCGACGGATCTGTCCGACGACGCCAAGTTCGTCGACAAGGTCATCAGCGGCGGAGCCTTCAAGCTAGGCGATTTCACGCTCGAGCCGACCAAGCGCCCTCTCGAAGGCATCAAGAAGGTGCTGCGCGACGAGGCCACCTGCGCGCTCATCGACGACGCCCAGATGGCCGAGCTCTCGGGGATGGAGGGCGGCAAAGATCTGAAGGACGCCTGGAAGAGCGCGTCGCTCCCGCCGATGGCGGTCGTCGCCTTTCCGAACGCCGCCGCCGCGGACAAGGCCGCGTTCAAATCGAACCTTGCGTCACTCTGCGAAGGCGACGGGAAGGCCGTCTGCGCGGAGGTGGGCATCCAGAGCCTGAAGCCGGCGGACGACACGGCCTATGCTCAGGTTCTTGCCGCTTATCGCTAGGACAAGTATCGGTGGACGCGCTCTGAAACGATCCTTTTGGTCCGCCGTCACGCTCACCATCGCCACGACCCTCGCTTCGAGCGGTTGCCCAGGCCCGGTACAGGTGCGCCCTGAGCTCACGAAGGCCGCGACGAGCGCGCTGTCGCTGAGTGACGCGCTCGAGTCGCTCATCGAGCGCGGCGCGGACAGCGAGGACGATCGCGACCTCGCCTACGATCTCGTGAGGAAGCTCCCCACCGACACCGCCGGCGACGCCTTCGGGCGCGCCGCGATCGCGGGACGCGTCGCCGAGAAGAAGGGCGCGATCGCGCTCTTCAGCACCGACAAGAACCCCTCGAGCCTCGTCGGCGAAGCGGAGGAGTTCGCGATCAAGAGCCGCGACCTCGACCCGTCGTTCCGCGACGGCGCGGCCACGCGGATGCTCGGGACCCTCTACGTCCTCGCGCCCGCCGACATGCTCAAGCACGGCGACTCGGAGGACGGGCTCGCGATGCTCGAAGGACTCGCGAAGGCCAAGCCCGACGTGCTCGTGAACCAGCTCCGGCTCGCGGAAGCGTACGTCGCCCTCGGCGACAAGGAGCCGGCGCACGAGCCGCTCTGCCGCTGCCAAGCGGAGCGGGCCAAGCTTCGGCGCGACGACCAAGCGCTCTTCGACAAGCTCGCGAACGAGCTGAAGCCGCTCCACTGCGCGCCCGCGTCGAGCACGTCTCCGACGCCGCCGGCATCGAGCGCAGCCCCGCCCGCTTCTTCTGCTCCATGAGCGTTCCGCTCCGCGGCCCGCGCGAGTAGGGTGGTCGACCCATGGCCGAATCCACGCGGAGCGCAGGGGCACCCGACTGCCCCGAGGGCGGGGACGACCCCGCCGGTGACGCGCCGCGCGCCGAGGCCTCGGATCGGCCGAGCGGGGTGGGCCGCGAGCCGACGCCGAGCGATCCGCCCCCCGCGGGTTGGCTGAAGACGCTCCACGCGATCGTCCTCATCGGCGCGCGCAAGCCGGTCTGGTCCATCGCGATCGCCGCGCTGGTCTTCGTCGGTGCCGCGATGCTCGTCCCGGGGCTGCAGATCTCGACGTCCCGCAGCGATCTGGTCGACAAGAACAACCCCCACCAGAAGCGCCTGCTCGCGTTCTACGAACGCTTCGGCGTGCCCGACAAACCCGTCGTCGTGCTCACGGGCGGGACACCCGACGCGCGCCGCACCATCGTCGACAAGCTCACGCCGAAGCTCGAGGCGGTGCCGGAGCTCCACGGGCGCGTCCTCGCGCGCATGAGCCCGGAGACGGCGGCGGAGGTGATGCTGCTCGCGGATCCGAAGACGCTCGCCGACAGCGCGAAGGCCCTCGCGAAGTCGAACGGCGGCGAGGCCGTGGACGTGCCGGCGATCGTCGAAGGCGGGCTGCCCGCGTGGCTCGACGGCATCGGCAAGCAGGTGGCGCGCGGCCTCGACGATCCCAACGCGAAGGTCGAAGACGCCGACGCCGGGCTCGCTGGCCTCACCACCCTGATTCGAGCCCTCGACGACGAGGTCCAGGGACACTCGAGCATCCCCCGGCTCGCCGCGTTGGCGAAGGGCAAATCCACCCAGCAGCTGAGCCGCGGCGTCGACGATCAAGGCTATCTGACCGGCACCGGCGACCACCACGTGGTGGCGCTCTTCCCGGAGATCCCCGGCGACGAGGGCTCGCAGGTCGCGCCTCTCGTGCAGAAGATCCGCAAGGCGCGTGACGAGGCGATCGCGGAGGTCCCGGCGAGCGGCGTCGAGGTGGACGTGACCGGGTTGCCCGCGCTCGTCACCGACGAGCTGCGCATCGTGGAGCAGGACCTCGCGGTGACCAGCACGGCGTCGACGCTCTTCGTGATGCTGGCGCTCTATTGGGCGTTCCGGAGCGTGCGCCAGGCGACCGTGAGCTTCCTGCCGCTCGGCTTCGGCACGCTCGTCACGTTCGCGGCCGCGCGCCTCCTGGTCGGCAAGCTGAACCTCATCACGACGAGCTTCACCTCCGTGCTCCTCGGCCTCGGCGACTTCGGCGTGCACATCCAGGCGCGCTACGCCGAGCTGCTCCGCAACGGCATGCCTCGCCAGAAGGCGATGGAGACCGCGCTGCTCAAGGCGGGCCCGGGCCTGCTCGCGGGCACGATCATGACCGCGGCGGCGTTCGCAACGACGATGGTGACCGAGTTCACCGCGTTCGCGCAGCTCGGCCTCATCACGTGCATCGGCCTCCTGGTGCTGCTCTGCGGCACCTACCTCCTCATCCCGCCGGTCGTGATGCTCGTGCTCGGCAAGGCGCCGAAGCCTGCGCCCGAGCTCTGGGGCATGCGAGGCACCGCGCGCGTCGCGCGTCGCTTCCCGCGCGCGCTCGTGATCTTCACCGCCGTGCTGACGCTCGTGTTCCTCCCCTTCGCCTTCAAGGTCGACTTCAACGGGCGATACTTCGACTTCTTGCCCAAGAAGGCCGAGAGCGCGCGCGGCCTCGTCAACATCGAGCACGACGAGGTCCTCTCGCCGATCATCGCGAACGTGACGGCCGACAGCGTCGAAGCCGCGCGCGACCTGTCGGCGAAGCTGCGCAAGCTCGACGCGGTCGCCTCGGTGGAGACCGCGACGGATCTGCTCCCGCCGCTCGACGACGCGCGCCGCGCGGACCTCCGCGAGATCGACTCGCTCTTCGGGCGACCGATCGACTTCGAGAAGCTCCGGCGCGCGGAGGTCCAGAAGAGCGACGTGCTCCCGAAGCTGACGGCCCTCGGCGACACGCTCGACGAGGCGGCCTTCGCGATGCACCAAGCCGGCCGGGACACCAAGCGGGTCGACGAGGCGAAGGCGGCGCTCGCCGACGTGAAGAAGCACCTCGAGGAGCAGCCGGACGGCGGCAAGGCGCACCTCACGGATCTCCAGCGGCGGGCGGCGGACATCCTCGAGCGCGCGATCCGCACGTCGCACGCCGTCGCCGAGCGCGGCAGCTACCTGCCCTCCGACATCCCGGAGCTCTGGCAGCATCGCTTCCTTTCGAAGGACAAGAAGGAGCTCGCGATCTACGTCCACCCGAAGGGCGACATCTGGAACGAGCAGGTCGCCACGGAGTTCGCGCGCCAGGTGTCGTCGGTCTCGAACGAGACGTCCGGCCTCGCGATGACGCTCTCGGAGCACCCCAAGATGATCGTGCGCGGCTTCGAGCGGGCGACGATGCTCGCCGGCGCGCTCGTGGTCCTCGTGCTCTTCCTCGCGTTCCGCAACCTGAAGGACATGTGCGTCGCGGCGATCCCCCTGGTGACGGGGTCCATCTGCATGCTCGGCGCGATGCCGCTCCTCGGCCTGCACTTCAACCACGCGAACATGGTCGTGCTGCCGCTGCTCCTCGGGCTGGGCGTCGACGCCGGCGTGCACATCATGATCCGCTGGAAGCAGAGCGCCGACGAGAACGGCGGCGTGGGCGATCTCGAGGACATGATGGTCGGCACGGGGACGGGCGTCTTCATCGCCTCGCTCACCACCGTCTTCGGGTTCGGGGTGATGCTCTTCGCCGACTACCGCGCCATGTTCAGCCTCGGGCTCATCATGAGCATCGGCATGAGCATCACGGTGATCCTGAGCCTCGCCGTCATTCCCGCAATTCTGATACTACAGAAACGCGCTCGCTGAGCTTGCGCGCGGCGCCCATGCCCGGGCTCGAGCGCGACGCGGGCCGCAGGGAGGTGCGTCGCGAACGGACGCGCTCCGTCCGGTCCCCGGCCGACCATTTTCGCCGTGGGCTTTCGCTTTCGCCCAGGGTGTGACATGCCTCCCGCATGTCCGAGCCCTTGCCCCCGTTCCTCGAAGCCCTCGAGAAGACACTGCTCCTCTCGGACGGCGCGATGGGATCGCTCCTCTACGAGCGCGGGATCTTCGTCAGCCAGAACTTCGAGCAGCTGAACGTCACCCGCCCCGACGTCGTCCGGAAGATCCACGCCGACTACCTCGAGGCGGGCGCGAACATCATCCAGACGAACACGTTCGGCGCGAATCGGTTCCGGCTCGAGCGGCACGGCCTCGTCGGCGAGGTGCGCCGCTTCAACGTGGCGGGGGCCGCCATCGCGCGCGAGGTCGTGGGCAAGAGGGCCTACGTCGCCGGGTCGGTAGGCCCGACGGGGCTCGTCCCCGGGCCTCTCCGCGCGAAGGAGCTCGACGAAGCGCGCGCGACCTTCGCGGAGCAGGCGGCCGCGCTCGCCGAGGGGGGCGTCGATCTGCTCGTGCTCGAGACCTTCCGTCACCTCGACGAGATCCAGGTCGCGATCAAGGCCGCGCGCGAAGGGGCGCCGAAGCTCCCGATCGTCGCCACCGTCACGTTCGACAGCGAAGGAACGGTCGCGGACGGAACGCCGCCCGAGGACGTCGCGAGCGTGCTGCGCGACTTCGGTCCCGACGTCATCGGGGTGAACTGCGGCGACGGTCCGCAGCTGTCGCTCGCGATGGCGGAGCGCATGCGCGGCGTCGGCCTGCCGATCTGCGTGCAGCCGAACGCGGGCTTGCCGCGCAACATCGACGGGCGCTTGCTCTACATGGCGACGCCCGAGTACTTCGACGTCTTCGCCCGCCGCATGATCCAGGCCGGCGCGCGGATCGTCGGAGGCTGCTGCGGCACGACGCCCGATCACATCCGCTGGATGTCGAAGTCGGTGCGCATGTTGGGCGGCGGAGACGTCGACGTCACGTCGGCGCGGCCCATCGAGGTGCGCGAGCACGCGCACGCGGTCGAGCCCACGCCCGTGCCGGAGCGGAGCGATCTCGCGGCGAAGATCGCGGCGGGGAAGTTCGTCGTCTCGGTCGAGGTCAACCCCGACCCGGGCGTCTCTCCGGAGAGCGCGCTCGCGGGCGCGAAGATGCTCGTCGACGCCGGCGTCGACATCGTCAACGTCGCCGACGGGCCGCGCGCGATGGCGCGGATGTCGAACCTCGCGTTCTGCGCGCTGCTCCTCGAGCGGCACGGCATCCAGCCGATCCTCCACGTCTGCGGGCGCGACAGGAACATGCTCGGTCAGATGTCGCACTTGCTCGGCGCGCACGCGCTCGGCATCCGAAACCTGGTCGTGATCACCGGCGATCCGCCGAAGGTCGGCGACTATCCGGAGGCGACCGCGGTCTACGATCTCGACTCGATCGGCCTGCTCCACATGGCGAACCAGATGAACCACGGCCTCGACCCCGCCGGCAAGCCGCTCCGCGGAGGCAAGACGTCGTTCTACTGCGCGACCGGCTTCGAGCCAGGAGCGATCGATCTCGACAAGGAGGTCGCGCGGCTCGAGGCGAAGGCGGCCGCCGGCGCGAACCTCGTGATGACCCAGCCCGTCTTCCACCAGGAGGTGCTCGACGGGGTCCTTTCGCGCATCGCGCACCTGAAGCTCCCCGTGCTCGTGGGCGTGCTGCCGCTCGTGTCCTTCAAGAACGCAGAGTTCCTGCACAACGAGGTGCCCGGGATGCAGATCCCGGAGGCGATCCGCGAGCGGATGCGCAAGGCCCCTCCCGGGGTGGAGGCGCGCCGAGAGGGCGTCCGGATCGCGCGCGAGATGCTCTTCGCGGTGCGCGATCGCGTCCAAGGCGCGTACTTGATGCCACCGCTCGGCAAGTACGAGCTCGCGCTCGAGGTGCTCGAGGGGCTCGCGCGCTGACGGAATCCTGCGCAGCGCGGTGTCCCGAGCCGATGCGCACGCCTCGGGACGTGCGTACCCGTCGCGCGTCGCGAAGCGTACCGCCGTGCGCGCCGCGTGCGCACGGGCGAGCGCGCGGTGACGGCGCCGACGACGCGCGGTGACGGCTTCGACGACGCGCGGTGACGGACGGCGCGCGAGGGCGACCGAGAGCGCGCGGCGTGATGAGTTTTGGACGGTCCGGGCGCGGCACGCGTCTCGCTAGGTCGATCTCCGCGTGAGCCGAGTCGTCGAGCGCGCACGCACGATCGTCAAGAGCATGGGCGTCGGCGCCGTCGCGACCGTCGCCGACCTCGCGACGCTCACGCTGCTCGTGAGCGGGCTGCACTTCTCGCCTCGAGTGGCGAGCGTCCCGGCGCTCAGCCTCGGGATCGCGCTGCAGTTCTTCGGTAACAAGGTGTTCGCGTTCGACGATCGCTCGCGAGAGTGGGGTCGACAGGCGGTGCTCTTCCTCATCGTCGAAGCGATGGGCTTCGCAGCGAACGTCGCCCTCTTCGATCTCGCCGTCTCGCACGTGCGGCTCCCTTACCTGCTCCTGCGCCTCGCGACGACGAACGCCGTGTACTTCGGCCTCTGCTTGCCGCTGTGGTCGCGCATCTTTCGCGCTCCGTCCAAGGAAGGAACCTCGTCGTGAACAGCACGCTCGCGCTCGCGGTCACGTCGCTCACCACCGCGTGGATCGTCATGGGAACCGCGGCGATCGCGGTGGCGACGCGGCGGCCGCGCGACGAGCGCGTTCGTCGCGACGCGTGGCCCCCGATCTCGGTGCTGAAGCCGCTCTGCGGCGTCGACGCGAACCTCCGGGAGAACCTCGAGAGCTTCTTCACGCAGGACTACCCTTCGTTCGAGCTCGTCTTCGGCGTGGAGGACGAATCCGATCCTGCGCTGCCGCTCGTCGAGGCGCTCATGCGCGCGCACCCGGAGGTGAGCGCCAAGATCGTCGTTCACCGCCGCCGCAGCGGCCACAACCCGAAGGTGCGGAACCTGCGCGGCATGATCGGGCACGCGAGCCACGACCTCCTGCTCGTCAGCGACAGCAACGTGCGGGTGCCTCCGGACTACTTCGCGTCGATGGCCGGCGAGATCGTCGGCGCGCCCGACGTGGGCCTCGTGACCAGCGTGTTCGCGGGCCGCGGCGGATCCACGCTCGGCAGCCACCTCGAGTGCGTCGCGTTGAACGGCTTCTGCGCGGCAGGCGCCTCACTCCCGACCCTGCTCGGCTACGCGGCAGTGATCGGGAAGTCGATGATGTTCTCGAAGCGCGATCTCGCGGCGGTGGGCGGGCTCTCGCGCGTCGCGGACGTGCTCGCGGAGGACTTCGTGCTCGGCAAGCTGTTCGAGAAGGCGGGTCTCCGGACGGCGATCTCGCGCATCGTGATCGACAACGTCGTCGGCGCGATGAGCCCGAAGGCGTTCTTCGATCGCCACCTCCGGTGGTCGATGCTGCGCTTTCGATTGCGGCCGGCGACGTTCGCGCTCGAGCCGTTGACGAGCCCGCTCGCGGTGCTGCCCATCGCGTGGATGGCGATGGGCCCTTGGGCGCTCGCGTGGGCCGCGGCGCTCCTCGCGCTGCGCGACGCCGGCGGCTGGTGGCTCCTCCGAGGCGGTCGCCACGTCGAGCGCGCGATCGCCCTCTCGCCGGTCCGCGAGATCGCCGCGCTCGTGATTTGGATCGTCACCCCCCTCAAGAGGCACGTCTCTTGGCGTGGGCATCGGCTCCGCGTGCACCGCGGCACGGTGCTCGCGGGGGACTGACGAGGCCTCGCGGGGGGCGCGGGATCTAGAACGTGCCAGCGGCGCCGAGGAACCCGGGCCCGACGAGCGGAACGATCGGGGCCGGCGCAGGCGCGGAGCGCGAGCCTCCTCCGGTCGGGATGAGCCAGAGCGTGGTCGCGAGGACGGCCGTGGCGCCGCCGCCGATGAGCAAGCCGACGCCGACCTGCGTGAACGTGCGGCGCTCGGAGTCGATCGACTGGAGATCCTTGTAGTCCGTGGCCGGGAGCGACGTGCCTGCCTCGCGCTGCGCGGCGGCCGTCTCGAGCTGGTTCTTGCGCGCGTTGGCGTTCACGAGGAGGACGCTGCCGGCGGTGACGAGCGCCGCGGCCGTACCGGTCGCGATCCATGGCAGGACGCGCGACGAGCTCACCTGCGGAGAGAGCGCGACGCGCGTGATGCTGCCGCGCTTCGGCTCGATCTCGGTGCTCGCGCTCGCGCCGTTGGAGAGCGTGAGGGACACGTCGTGCGATCCCGGGGTGACCGGAACGCTGCCGCCTTCGTCGGCCGTCACCTCCTTGCCGTCGACCTTCAACACGGCGCCCTTCGGGACCTTGCCGACGTTGACGATCGCCTCGGCCGCGGGGACGACGAGCACGCGCTCGCGGACCGCGGCGCCCAGGTCGCCGAACTTGTCTTGCGGCACGAGGTTGATCGTGAGCTTCGCCTTCGGCCGAATCCAGGCTGGATCGAGGGTGCCGAGGAGCGGTCCCTCGTCCGACGGGACGAGCGGCAGATCGAAGGAGCCCTCGAGATCCGAGCTCGTCACGCGGGCGACGACCTTGAGCCACGGCGGGCGCTTCTCGGTGGTCGTCGAGATGCGGATGGGCTCGTACGCCACCTCCGGGTCCTTGATGGCGAGCTCGCTGAACGAGACGCCCTCGCTCTTCAGACGATCACCGCGGACCTTGCGCGCGGCGTTGCGGCAGACCTCACGCACCTTCGGCGATTGATCGCGCGCGACCTCCGGATCGTAGCCGGCCGCGAGCACGGCCTTGCCGCACGCGTTCGTCGCCGGCTCGGCGCCCTGCGACACCAAGAGCGCCGTCGTCTCGGCCAGCGCGGCCTCGATCGCGAGCGCCGGGGGCAGGTTCTTCGACTTGAGCGATCCGAGCACGCGGAGCGCGTCGGCGTAGCTGCCGTTCTCGACCTGGTCGCGCGCGCGCGCGACGATGGCCGAGAGATCCTCGGCGTGGGCCGGGGTGGGCGCGAGCAGCGACGCGGCGATCGCCCCCAGCGCGAGCACGGTGCGGGCCGCCCGCGACGGAGGGCTCGAGCGCTCGTGCGGCGAGCGCGCGAGGGGAACGGACGACGGCACGGGACGAAGGCTCGGCGGCTCGGTCGGCATCAATCGCTCTTCTTGAGGTCGAACTTCGCGAAGGCCTGCTTGCCGGCCTGCACCTTGACGGTCTGCGAGCGCGACGCGCCCAGATCCGGGTTCGTCACGATCACGGTGTGGCTGCCCGGAGAGAGGGAGACCGGCGCGATCGGGGTCTGCCCGAGCGCGCGGCCGTCGACGCTCACGTTGCCCCAAGGGTTCACCACGACCATCAGCGTGCCCGGCGTCGACGTGTCCTCCACGACGGGCTCGGGCTTCGGGGTCGGCGTGCGCACCGGCGGGGGCTGCGGATGGCCGGTCGAGGCGACCGACGGGAGCGCGGTGACCGGCGTCTCGGGCACGTGGATCGACGCGCTCACCTCGGGGAGGTTCACGGTCTGGACGGTGACGGAGCTGCCGGCGGCGCCTTGGCTCGAGGCGCCCGCGGGGGACGCCGATCCGTCGGCGGCGGGGGTCGAGCCGTCGCCCGGGCCGCGGCTGATGGCCACCCACGCGCCGGTCGCCGCGCCGCCGACCACGAGCAGCGCGAACGCCGCCCAGATGAACGGACGCGAGGGAGGCGGGGGCTTTCGCGCGTCGGAGATGCTGGCGATGCGGGTGACGCTCGGGTGCGTTCCCGAGCCGGTGGAGGCGCTCGGATGCACGCTGATCTGCTCGAGCGCCCCCGACGCGCTCTGCCAAGCGGCGGCGCCATCGACCGACGGAGAGCTGGGCACCGACGAGGTGAGCGCCGCGAGAGGATGCACGCCGCTCGCGCCGGAGGCCATGCGCAGCGACGCGGAGGGAGACGAGTTCGGCGCGGACGAATACGCCGGGTTCTCGCTCGAGAGCGCGAGGCTCCACGGCGCGCGCGCCTGCCCCGCCGCGGCCACCGTCGCGGACACGCGCTCGCGCAGCTCGCTCTGAGCGGCCTCCTCGGCGCCGGGACCGAGGCTGTGGAGAACCTGATTCAACAGCATCGCGAGCTGTCCTGCACTCGCGATGCGATTTCCAGCGTTGAACTCGGTCATCATGTCGATGACCTGCGCCAGCCCCGGGGGCGCCTCCGGGAGGCGCTCGGTGACCCTCGGCGCGCGCTCGGTCGCGATCATCGCGATGAGCTGGCCTTGCGTCTCGGCGCGGCGCAGGCGGCCTCCGTACATCGCCTCGAAGATGGTGATGCCGAGCGAGAAGATGTCGGCGCGACCGTCGAAGGGCTCGCCCATCGCCTGCTCGGGCGGCATGTACGGGAGCTTTCCCTTGAAGACGCCCGTCTCCGTCTTCTCGCCGCCGAGCCCGGTGATGCGCGCGACGCCGAAGTCCGAGAGGCGGACGCGGCCGTCCTTGCCGATCAGGATGTTGGCGGGGCTCACGTCGCGATGCACGACGCCGAGGTTGCGACCGTACTCGTCCGAGAGGCTGTGGACGGCGTCGAGCGCGCGCGCGACCTCGCGGCCGATGAGGGCGGTCGCCTGCGGCGAGATCTGCCCGACCTTGCGGATGACCTTGTCGAGCGCGGCGCCGTCGACGTAGTCGAGGACGAGGTAGAGGCCGCGATCGTCCGACTCGCCGAGCTCGATGAGGCGGACGATGTTCGGGTGATCGAGGCGCGCGAGCGCCTGCGCCTCGGCGACGAACGACTGCCGCGCGATGTCGCTCATGCCCTCGCTGCTCAAGAGGCGCTTCACGGCGACCTGACGGCTGAAGTTGCGCGGGCCCTCTTCGATCGCGAGCCACACCTCTCCCATCGCTCCGCGACCGAGCATCTTCTGCATCCGGTACTTGCCGGCGAAGAGCTGTTCTTGGGACAGATCGTGGTTCATCGAAGAAGGCGAGGCGACACGTCCACCACGCCCCGCGAGCGGGGAGGGGCGGAGGGGCGCATGAGGCTTCGCCAATCTTACTCCGAAGGCGCGGAAGGGCCTCGCAAATGTCAGCGGCGGCCGAGGTCCGCGGTGCGGCCGCCCCGCGCGACACTGGACCGATGAGGAGCAGCGCTCACTTCTTGTCGCGCTTGGGGTTGCCCCAAGCCTGACTTCCGGCCTTCGCGCGACCGCGGAGCGAGGGAGCCCCGTCGGTGGTGGGCTGCGTCGTCGAGGCCGGTGCGCCCTCGCCGCCCTGCCGAGAGACGGGCGTGGGGCGCTCCTCACGACCGCCGCCGGAAGATGCCCAGCCGACGCCTCCGGACGAACGAACGTCGCGCCCCGGCGACGAAGCCCCGACCTCGCGTCCCGGCGAGGAGGCCGCCATGTCGCGTCCCGCCGACGAGGAAGCCCCGGCCGAGGAGCGCCCTTCCCAGCGCAGGCCCGCGGTGTTGGTGGCGCGGGCCTGACGTGCCGCGCCTGTGACATGGCCACCGCTCGACGCCCCGCCAGTCGAGTGGCCGCCCGTCGAGTGGCCGCCGGTCGAGTGGCCGCCGGTCGAGTGCCCACCAGTCGAGTGGCCGCCGGTCGAGTGCCCACCAGTCGAGTGGCCGCTGGTCGAATTCCCACCCGTCGCGTGCCCACCGCTCGAGCTCGCGTCGGGCCCCCACCGGAGCCCGGCGCTGCGACTCTGCGCCTCGTTGGGCTCGGCCGGCTCCGCGCTGGCATCTTCCGAGAGATAGGCGGCGAGGATCGCGTCCGTCTCGCTCGGGCTCGGCTCGGGGACGCCGACCGCTTCGACGATCTCCTTGCCGTACTCCGTCCACGAGACTTGGCGCGTCGATCCGCTCGAGCGGCGGCTCGGCGTGAGCCCCGACTGGGAATCGGGCGGCGGCGCCGGAATGACGAGCTCGGTCGTGACCTTGGCGACGAGCGGCGGTCGCGCGCCCGGCTTGGCGGCGGCCGGCTCCCCGGCCTCCTTCACCACGACCGCGGGCATCGGGACCGAGGGCGTCGGACGCATCGCCGGGCCCGCGCGCTCGTCGCCGCGCTTGGCGACGAGCGCGCTCGGGGAAGCCGCGACGGGCCTCGGGGTGGGGGGCTTCGCGACCGAGGCGGGCGACGCCGACGGAGGAACCGGCGCCGACTTCGCGGGCTCGGCGCTCCGCGGAGGCGGCGCGGCGTCGGCGGGCGGCTCCTCCTCGCTGCGAGGATCCCAGCGCTTCACGGCCGCGCGCGACTCTCTCGCAGCGAGCACCGGGGACGCCGACGACGAGGCAGGCGCAGGCGCCGGCGCAGGCGCCGCTGCGGGCGCCGGTCGCGCGTCGTGCTGATGCAGCTCGATGGGCTCGAAAGACAGCTCCGGCTCGGACGGAGCGCGCGCGGGCTTCGAGAGCCCGGGCAGGACCTCGACCTCGGGCTCCGCCTCGCCCCAGCCGTCGTCCACGATCGGCTCGGCCTCGACCGCGGGGGCCGGCGGCGCCGCCTCCGTCGGGGTGTGCACGATGTCGACCGCGAGCTTCTGGCGTTCGCGCTCTTGGTGCGCGCGCACCGCGGCGGGGATGTCGGCCTGCGGCGCGCTGAGGCGTCGGCGCGGGGGAGGCCGATCGATCTTCGGCTTGGCCTCGGACTTGGCGGCGTCGAGCTGCGCCTTGTCGATCCGGTTCTTGTCGCTCGAGCGTTTGCGCTTCGCGGTCAGCGACATGACGTACGCGCGCATCTGCTTCATCTGCTGATCGCTCGCGTCGATCGGCTTGAGGATGAAGCGTCGCTGTCCTTCTTCGTCGTGCTTCGCCGTGGCGAGATCGAGGTCGATGGGCTCCTCGAGCAGCGCGCCGTTCGGATCGTACATGATGCGAACAGGCGGACGCGCGAAGTCGACCGGGAGGCGCGGCGTGGAGACCACCACCGCGAGCTCACCGGTGCTCAGCTCGACGAGCGTGCCAGCGGGGAAGACGCCGAGCGTGCCGACGAGCAGCTTCACGAACGTCTTCTCGGTGTTGTCCCTCGCTTGCGACGAGAGCACTTGGATCGCGTCGTCGATGCTGAGGGGCGGCGAGGCGCCGCGCGCCACGCGCAGCTCGGTGAACGCCCGCGCCGTCGCGAGGATGCGCGAGAGCACGTGCGGCTGGCGCGCGCCGCCGTACGGGGTCGTCGCCTCGTTCCTCAGCGCGAGCGCTTCGTACACGATCACGCTGCGGGTCACCGACGGCGGGTGGAGCTTGCCGAGCACGGTGAGCGCGATGACGCTCGCGTTCGGGAGGCGCTCCTCCTCCTCCTCGTTCAGCACGCGCTCGATCGGCGGGCCGTCGGTGCCGCTGCCTCGCGTGAGCCGCGCGCGACCGGCGTCGTAGAGGAGCGCCGCCGTGGCGAGGCTCGTGAGCGCCGAGCGATCGTCGGTGAGCTGCCCCGCCATCACGACCGCGACGATCGCCGAGCTGACGATCAAACCGGCGCGGTCGGTGTCGGCGGCCGGAGCGGCGGCGGTCGACAGCAAGAGACGCTTCTCGTCCTCGGGGATGCCGGCGAGCTTCTGCGCGACGCGCTTCACGCTGTGCGAGAGCTCGAACTTCCCCTTCTTCAGATCGGCGTAGAACGCGCGGACGATCATGATCGACGCCGCGTAGGTCCGCGCGACGCGCGTGACCGGCGAGAGCACCTCGGAGCCGCCGAACCCGACGACCTTGCGGACCTTGAGGCCCGTCCAGCCGCCCTCGGTGAACTTGGGCGAGAGCTTCTTCTCGCGATGCATCGCGGCGACCGCGCGCCCGAACTCGGCGACCTCCACGGCGAGGACCCCGCGCTCGAGCGTGACCTCGGTCACGTTGCACCCGGCGAGGATCGTCCCGAGCTCGAGCGCGAGCTGGTAGGTCTCGCGCGAGGCGCGCAGCATCTGCTTGTTCACGAAGACGCTGTTGCCCGCGAAGAGCACCGCCGCCGACTCGACGCCGGCCTTCTCGCAGAACTGGTGGGTGCTCTCGATCACGAGCTCGATGAGGCCGGTGAGCGCCTGGTTCGCGTCGTCGTGGAGGAAGCACCCCTTGATGAGGCGATAGATCGCGTTGACGACGCGCCCCGCGAGCTGCCTCGGATCCTCGTGCTCCGCGAGCTCGCGCGCGACGGACTTCGGCCCCTCGACGCTCACGCCTTACCCTCCAGCGGCTTGCTCTCGAGCGGAGCGCGCTTGCCTTCTCTGGCCGCGAGGCGCGCGCGGATGACGCCGAGCGCGCGGGTCGCGGCCTCGCGCACGTTGGCCGACGTTCCCCAGCGCTGCTTCGACGCGGCCTCGAGCGCCTCGATGGCCTCGGTCGAGTCGCTCGAGGTCAGCTGCTCGGCCGCGATGGTCCGCGACTCCTCGGCGGCGTCGCTCGCGAGCAGCTTGCGCTTCGACAGGAGCTCGATCGCGATGGCCTCGCCGCGCGACGCCTTCAACGTCGAGACGGTGGCGAGCCATCGACGGCGCTCGTCGACGGAAAGATCGTGGAACACGTCGGACTGGATGCGGCGCACGAGGACGGGGCCGGCGGCGACGACGGACATCTGCCCCACGAGATCGAGGGTCTTCAGGCGGACCTGGACGTCGGGCGAGTCGAGGAGGTTCGTGATCTCGTCTCTCGCGCGATCGCCGATCGACTCGCCCATGTGCGCGAGCGCGGAGAGCTTCACCTCGATGTTCTGGTTGAGGAGCGCCGTCTCGACGCCCTGGAGCGCCGCCGGCGTCTTGAGATCGACGAGGAGCGCGATGAGCGTCTTGCCGAGCTCGGGCCCCGCGGTGGGCAGCATCGCCGAGAGCGACGCCTCCTGCCCGGTCGACCACCGCCGCACGTACGGGACGAGGACGTCGCGCAGCGACGAGGAGCGCGACGAGTCCAAGCACTCGAGGGCGAGCGAGAACACCGCGTCGCTCGAGAGGAGATCGAGGGCGCGCTGCAGTCCTCGCACGAGCTCCTGCGGCGCGTCGAGCGGCACGCCGTCGTTGGTCCAGCGCTCCGCGGCGATGTCCGTCATGACGGCGCGGAGCGTCTCGACGGGGAACATGAGCTTGGCGGTCTCGAGCTCGAGCCGCTTGGCGGTGTCCGCGTCGGTCTGCGCCTTGAACGCAGCGGCCATCGCCTGGTGCACCTCGAAGACCCGCTGCACGGCGTGGAGCTTGACCTGATCCTCGGTCCACTCCTTGATCGCCTGCTGGATCCCCTCCACGTCGCCGCGCTTCTCGACCTCGAGGTAGGCGGGCACGAACGCCATGAGGAAGCTCTCGAGCCACCGCTCGCTCGGCGCAGAGATCTGCGCGCCGAGCGTCGCGCGCGTCATCGGATCGATCGAGAGCGACGCGGCCGCTTCGCCCGCCTCGCGCAGCGCGTGTCCGACGTTGAGCTCCGCGGCCTGCGCCTCGAGGCTCACGTCCTCGAAGTCCTTGTCGATGCGCGCGAAGGCGATGGCGCGATCGGCGAGCTCGTTCCACTCGGCCGCGTCCTCGGCCGATCCGATCGAGTCGCCCTCCGCGAACGAGTCGATCGCGAGGTACGCGACGTGCTCGAACCGGCGGTCCCACATCGCGGTCACCGAGTCGTCCTCCGCGGCGAAGAGGCTCGAGACGTCGCGCATGAGGATGACGAGGAAGTCGCGCAGCTCCTCCTCGGTGAGCCCCATCTTGAACTGCACCTTGCGGATGCCGTCGGCGAAGAGCTGGTGCGGGATCCGATCGAACGGCACGCGATCGGGCATCCACACGGGATGACCCTCGAAGGTGAACCCGCTCGCGGTGACGTCCCAGCGCACGCAGTACGGGTTCGCGGCCAGGGCGGCGCCGACGTCGTGGTAGCCCTGCGTGAGGGCGCGTCGCGTCTGCGGGTGCGAGAAGCCGTACTGGCGCACGCTCGCCATCGCGAGGCCGAGGTGCTTGAAGATCGAGGTGAGCTTGAGCAGCGCCTCGCGCGCCTCCTGCTCGCTCTCGAGCGGCGGCCCCTCCTCGATCGCGTCCTTGCCGCGGACGACGATGCCAGTCGCCTTCTTGCCGGTCGCCTTGATCTGTCCGGAGCGGAGCCCCGCGGTGAGCTGCAGGAGCTCGCTCCGCATCTCCTGCGCGCTCGCGAAGCGCTGGTTCTTGTCGTACGCGAGCGACTTGTCGACGAACGCGACCACCTCGGCAGGCAGGTCCTTCGCCTTGCGCGCCACCGACGGGGCCGACTGCGTCGCGGCGAGCACGAACTCCTCCGCCTCGGTGCTCGCCGCGTGCAGGCGCTCGCCCGTGAGACCCGCGTAGAGGCACGCGCCGACGGAGAAGAGGTCCGCGCGGCCGTCGACCTTCTCCATGCCGAGCGCCTGCTCGGGCGCGATGAAGGAGGCCGTGCCGAGGGCGATGCCCGCGCGCGTCGCCTGTTGATCGCTCTCCGGCTCGCGCATCCTCGCGACGCCGAAGTCGAGGACGCGGACCGGGCCCTGCTTCGTGAGGAAGATGTTCGCGGGCTTGATGTCGCGGTGCACGATGTCGAGCTCGTGGCACTTGCCGAGCAGATCGAGCACCGTGTCGAAGATCGAGAGGAGCTTGTCGAGCGGCATTCGCCCGCCGCCGCGGCGGAAGAGCTCCGCGAGGGTCATGCCCTCGAGCAGCTCCAGGACGAGGAACGGCTCGCCGAGGTCGCTCGTGCCGTCGTCGGTCACTTGCACGCGGGCCGGGTGGTTCACCCGGTTCGCGATCCGACCCTCCTTCAGGAAGCGCTCGCGCACGTCGGCGGCGCGGGAGTACTCGACGTGGAGGACCTTGATCGCCGAGCGCGTGCCGTTGTTCTTGTGGGTGCAAGCGAACACCGCGCCCATGCCACCCACGCCGAGCACCTTGTCGATACGCCACTTGGCGTTCAAGTCGGTGCCGACCCGGGCCGCGGCTTGTTTGTTCGGGCTCAGCTTCTCCGAGCTATCGGCTTTGTCTTGAGCCATTCGATCCCGCGCGAGGGCTGGGGCGTACCTCGACGCCCCGCGGCGGAACGTCCGCCAGTCGACGAAAATAGCATGGCCCCTTCGCCAAGGGACCAGCCTTTCGGGGGGCTTTTTTGGGGTGAGCGGTGTGAGAAGCCGCCTCCCCCACCCCGGTCCACGTGCTCCGGTGTGCATGGGACCAAGCGACCGAGCACGCTCCCGCGGGCACATGCCGGAGCGACACGGGCTGGTATCATTCGAGGGTGAGCCGGTTGGCGCGTCGGTGGATGCTTCGGGTCCCGACCTTCCGCGAGACGTCGATGCGCCTCGCGATGGTCGGTAGCGATCTCGCCACGACGCGGCTCGACGATCTCGCCGAGGCGCTCGAGGCGATCGCGAGCCTCGCCGAGCAGGCCGACAAGCGCGCCCGCGAGGTGCTCACCGCGGCCGCGCCGACGCTGACCGACCCCGGCTTCGACGAGCGGGTGGAGGCCTTGCGCGAGGTGGCGCAGCTTCGCGGGCATTTTGCGCTCGCGCGGCTCCTCCGGCGGCGGGCGAAGGAGGGCGAGATCGCCGCGCCCGATCCCGAGGAGCGCGGCGGGATGCCGCCGCCGAAGGGCGGCCGGACGCTGACGCTCGGCGAGCGGAAATTTCTCGCCCGGGGCCAGGACCGGATGATGCTCGATCGGTTGCTGCGCGACCCGCACCCGCACGTCATCCGCGCGGTCCTGCGCAACCCGCGCATCACGGAGATCGACGTCGTGCTCCTCGCGGCGCGCCGGCCGACGTACCCGGACATCCAATCGGAGATCGCGAAGAGCGCGCGCTGGTCGCCGCGGCCGCGCGTGCGCCTCACGCTCGTTCAGAACCCCTTCACGCCGTCGACGATCGCGGTGCCGATCTTGCCGCTCCTGCTCCGCGGCGAGCTCGTTCAGGTCGCGCACGCGACGGATCTGCCGCGCATCGTGCGGGCAGCGGCGCTCGATCTGCTCGATAGGAGGCCTCCCGTCCCGCCGCCGGAGGAGGGGACCTCGCAGTGATCAGGGCTTGACCTTGAGCCTCGCGTGGACGCGAGCCCGCTCGCGCGACGCCAGCTCGATGCAGAGCCCCGCGCGCTCGTAGAGCTGCGCGACGGCGCGAGCCCCGCCCTCGGCGTCGCCGAGCTTGCCGTCGAAGAGGGTGTGCGCCTTGGCCAGCGCGTCGGGATCGCAGACGTCGGCGAGCTCCGCGAAGCTCACGCGCATGAACGCAGGGAGCTTGTCCTTGATCTCGGCGTCGCGGGCCCCGATCCAAGACAGCAGCAGCGGGCGCGTCGCGGGGGCCGCGGTCGTCGCGCGGACGAGGTAGCGACCGTCCTGCTTCTTGAAGTCGGGTCGGAGCATGAGGTCGAGCGCCTTCGCGCTCAGCTGCGGATCGGCGAAGCTCCCGAGCCCACCGAGGAGCGCGACGCGCACCTGCGGGTTCTGGTTCTTCGCGAGCGCCGCCGCGAGCTCGTCGAACCGCGCCGAGCCTGCGTGGCGCGACGACGCCTTCAGCGAGAACGCGGCGGTGTCGACGTCCACGCTCGCCGGATCGGCCAAGAACGCCTTCGTCCGCTTCTCCGCCTCGCGCGCCATCCAGGGGTCGTCGACGACGGCGACGAGCCCATCGAACACCGATCGCCGGAGGAGCTTCGCGTCCTCGGACTCGCCCTTCTTGGGATCGAAGCCGAGGTCCTTGGCGACGGGCAACAGGAGCTTCGAGACGAACGACGCGTAGGCCTTGCGGCTCGGCTCGTCGACGACCGTCCCGGCGAGCGAGACGAGCGTCGAGACCTCTTCCTCGATGACGAGCCGCTCGCCCGGCGAGAGCTTGCGGCTCGAGGGCGGCATCAAGGCCTCGAGGAGATCGAAGAGCACGTCGACGGGCAGATCGCCCGTCTCGACGAGCGCCTGAGCGTCGTCGAGGATCCCGAACCGCGTGACGGGATCGAGCGCGTCGGCGTCCCGCGCGAGCGCGCGAAACCGCGCAGAAGAGATCGCATAGCGATAGTATCCGTGTTGCCCCACGTTCGGGACGATCCACTTCGGACACTTCTTGGCGCGGGGCAGCTCGAGGCGCGCCGCGTCGCCCTGCAGCAAGGTGCACTCGGGCTCGCCCTTGTCGCCCTCGAAGCCCACGCACACGGGCACCTTCCAGAGCAGATCGCTCGCCTTCGCCTCGCCGGGGAGCGCGCGGAGCATCCGCTTCTGCGTGAGCGCGACGGCGGGCGCCTCGTCCTTGTCGCACGTGAGCGTCGCCGACACGAGCGGCACGCCGGGTTGGTCGAGGAAGGAGCTCGCGACCGCGACGACGTCTTTGCCGGACGCGTCGCCGAGCGCTCGAAAGAGATCGGCGGCGGTGGCGCTGCCG
Organism: uncultured Polyangiaceae bacterium; assembly: GCA_964467935.1. Taxonomy (GTDB): domain Bacteria; phylum Myxococcota_A; class Polyangia; order Polyangiales; family Polyangiaceae; genus CAYYKK01. The sequence goes on along the minus strand of CAYYKK010000001.1, from coordinate 8,085 downwards.
TAGGCGTGCGAGCGGAGGTACTGCCGTACGCCGGCCTGAAACTTCTCGGGACCGATCCAGCTCTCCAACATCGCGAGCACCGCCGCGCCCTTGTCGTAGACGATGCCGTCGAAGGCCTCCTCGGCGTCGCTCGCGCTCGCGACCGGGCGACGGACGGGCCGCGCGGAGGGGCGCGCGTCGAGCTGCATCGCCTCGGCGCGCCACGCGAGCGCGCTGACGCCCGCGCCGATCTCGGGTCGCCACGCGTCGACCACCTTGTTCTCCATCCACGTGGCGAAGCCCTCGTTGAGCCACAGATCGTCCCACCACGACATCGTCACGAGATCGCCGAACCAGTGGTGCGACAGCTCGTGCGCCACGGTGAGGCCGAGGTATCGCTGGGCCGACGCGGGCGCGAGCTTGGGATCGAGCAGGATGAGCTCCTCGCGGAACGTGATGAGCCCCGCGTTCTCCATCGCCCCCGCGGCGAAATCGGGCACGGCGACGAGGTCGAGCTTGTCGAACGGATAGGGGTGGTCGAAGTACTTCTCGAGGATGTCGACGTGGGCGCGCCCCGCTTCGAGCGCGGCGTCGGCGAGCGCGCCCTTGCCCTTGGTCGTGACGACGCGCAGAGGCAGCTTCCCGGCCTTGCCCTCGCGCACCTCCAGCGGGCCGACGGCGAACGCGACGAGGTAGGTCGGGAGCGGCTTCGTGGTCGCGAACTTGAAGGTCAGAGACCGCTTGTCCTCGCTCGGCGTGCGCGACACCTCGAGCGAGTTCGCGACGGCGATGTCGCCGGTCGGCGTCGTGATCGAGACGTCGAAAGGAACCTTGAAGCCGGGCTCGTCGAAGCACGGGAAGGCGCCGCGCGCGTCCATCGGCTCGAACTGCGTGAAGACGTAGGCGTCACCGCCGCTGTCGATGCGATAGACCCCGGCGAGCTGATCGGAGTAGGCGGCCGAGTAGCGGAGGACGACGTCGACGCTGCCCTCGACGGGCCGAGGCAGCGTGAGGACGAGCTCGTCGGGCGCGCCGATGCCGTGCGCGCTCTTTCGGGACGACGCGGTCGCCGCGAGGCTCTCCCCCGCTTCGACGACGGAGGCCTCGGCGATGGTGAGATCGCGCGCGTGCAAGACCAGGACGCGCGTCGGCTGCGGGACGTCGACCGAGATCACGGTGCGGCCCGAGAAGCGCTTCTCGTTCGGATCGACGGAGAGCTCGAGGGCGTAGTGCGTCGGCCGCGCGAGGGCGGGGAGACGACCGTTGTCGAGCGCGGCGGGCGCCTCGACCGCGAGGTCGTCGCTCTTCGCGTGCGTCGGCGCGATGGTGAGATCGTTCGAGGCCGAGCACGCCGCGAGCGACAGGACGCCGAGGCCGAGGGCGGCGCGACGGCGTTGAGACGAGAGAGGCATCGTGCGTGGCTCCGGATTCGCGGCTAACGCGCGAGGGTGGCCGGCCCGTCGGGGAAGCCGAGGGCCCGAGCCTGCGCGGGCCCCGTATCCTTCCTTCGCCAGAGGACGGCGTCGAGGGCGTAGTGCGTCGCCTGCGGCAGCGCGAGGAGCGGGACGACGAGCGACATGGCGCGATGCGAGAGGCGCGGTCCGGGCGCGCCGAAGAGCGCCGGGCGCGCGTGCCACACGGCACGATCCCAGACGAGCTCTTCGAGGAACGCGAGGACGAAGGCGATGCCGAAGAAGGCGGGGAGGCCGCCGCGTGCCACCGCGGAGAGGACGCCCGGCGCCCCCTCTTTCACGCGCTCCCGGAGGTAGAACCAGAGCAACGCGAAATACGGCGCGCCGTGGACGATGACGTTGGCGGCGGTGAACTGAAAGTCACTGTCGGTGAGGACGATCCCGACGAGCCAGGTCACCGCGGTCACCGCGACGACCACGTGCTTGCCGGGGCTCGCCCGCGGCCGCTGACGAGCCGCGCGGACGGCGTACGCGAGCAGCGCGAGGGCCCAGATCCCTCCGAGGAGCGGGAGAGCCGGGGCGAGCCTCGGCAGCGGAAGAAAGTCGCCCTCGACGAACCACTCGAAGCCGCGAGGGAGGTGCGCGTGCCACCACGCGAGCGGGAAGAGCGTGGAGGCGTACACCGCGGCGTCGTCGATGAGCCGCCCCGCCCGGCCGCGCTCGCCGGCGCGGGCTCGGTAGATCGCCACCCAGCCCGCTTGCTGACGCACGAAGTGGAACACGGCCGCGTACGCGAGGCAGCGCCAGAACCACAAGTCAGATTTCAGATGCAACAGTATTCCAATGATGAGCAACGAGCTGGGGACGCCTACGTAGAGCAGCGGACGGCGGCGGAGCTCTTCGCGATCGAGGTACGTGCGGTAGAGCGTCGACCACACGTGCGCCACGTCCACGCCGATCACCAGCGCGACGAACCCGGCGAGGCCGAGCGCGCCGTCGTCGGACGCGCGCGGTCCGAGGGCCACGAGCGCGAGCGCGACGAGCGCCGAACCGCCGAAGACGGTCAGGTCGGCGCGGCGGCTCCAGATCCACGGACCGCGACGCGAGCCCTCCAAGGGCGCCTCGTCAGCCCTTGATCGCGGCGGAGATGATGAGCGACAGGCCGATGATCACGGCGCCGATGACGATGCCGAGCGACGTGTTCTGGTCCTCCTCGATCTCCTTTCGAATCGAGAAGGGAGCGATCTTCGTGATGACCCAGAACGCGATGCCGAAGACGACGATGCCGAGCAGGGCGAAGACGAGAGACGCGAGGACGGCGTGCACGAGGACGCCCGCGTCGAAGCCGGCGACGGCGTCGAGGAAGAGTGGTCGGGCGCCGTCCCACGCCCCTGCGACGAGGTGGCTCTTCGGGTGAAGCGCGAAAGCGCTCGCGGCGAGGTGGGCTCTCAGCATCGTGGCTTGGCTCCGCAGGTCGAAGGGATGGGCCGCGGCGGCGCCGAGGCGCCTCGAGCCCGGCAGGAGCCTACCCGACGCCCCGTCCCCCCGACAGGCGCAACGTGAACGTGAGACACGGCGACGTCGAAGCCGCGCGACGCGATCAGGCCCCGGTCCCGGTGCTCGCGGCCGTCGTCGCGCCACCCGCGCCGCCCGCGCCACCGGCGCCACCAGTGCCGCCCCCGGTCGCCGTGCTGCTGCTCGGCCCTGCGCCCCCCGCGCCGCCCGCGCCACCGCCGCCCGCGCCGGAGGTCGTGGCCGACGACGAGGTCTGCGAGCCCGGCACCGCCGTGCCGCCGATGGGCGGGAGCTGGTCGAAGGTGTCGGCGGTGCGATTGCCATTGCAGGCGGCCATGGCGAGGAGCACGGGGACGCTCAAGAGGAGCCACTTCATCGTCCCATCGTCGACCGAACCAGGTTCCGCGACAAGTTTTCGGTATCCCGGCGCCGCCGCGATCGGGCGGGCGAACGGGGCCGACCCGGACGAACCGTGCTATCGGGACTCGGTGCGCCGCCGAACGAAGCACGCCGTCGCTCTGGTCGTCGCGCTCGGCGCGCTCGGCGCGACCTCGAGCCTCGCGCCCCGAAGCGCGATGGCCGGGCCCACGCACGCGCCCTCGAAGAAGAAGCCGCACGAGCGGCCGGGTGGCAAGTCGGCCCCCGCACGCGCGCCGCGCGCGGCGCCGGCGATCGCCGAGGCGCCCGCGACGCTCCCCTCCGCGCCTGCGGAGCCGAGGGTCGTTCGTCGAACGCTCTCGAACGGGCTCTCCGTCGTGCTCTCGCCCGACCCCGCGCGACAGAGCGTGACGGTCGCGCTGCGGATCACCAAACCCGAGGAGGCGGGCGTCGCGAACGCCGCGTGGTCGCTCGCGACGCGCGCGGTCGGCGAGGGAGGGTCGTCCCGTCGCGTCGCGAGGATCGATCGGGACGGCGTGACGTGGGTGAGGGACGTGCCGCGGCACGAGCTCGCGGAGGCGATCGGCGCGGCCGCGGCGCGGCTCGCCCGTCGCGACGTGCCGGCCTCGGAGCTCGAGGCGGCGCGCGCCGAGGCGGTCGCGGAGCTCGGCGCGGCCTCGGTCGAGGATCACCTCGAGGCGCTCGTCTTCCAGGGCTACGGCCCCTACGAACGACCGCTCTCGGGCACGCGGGAGGAGCTCGCGAGCGCGACGCGCGACGACGTCGCCAAGGTGCTCGCGGCCGCGTTCGTCCCGGCGAACGCGACGCTGGTCGTCGCGGGCAACTTCGACGAGCGCGCCGTCTCGACGCTCTGCGACGCGAAGCTCGGCGGGATCGCGGCCGGCGCGCAGGCGACCCGCGCCGCGAAGCTCGAGGAGCAGACGAACCAGCGCGTCGCCGAGATCGTGGCCGACGACGGTCCGACGACGCTGCTCTACGGTTGGCCCTTGCCGCACGAGCTCGCGGCAGATCGCGCGAAGCTCGAGATCGCCGCGACGCTCCTCACGCACGGTCCTTCGTCTCGGCTCGGGCGCGCGCTCGGGGACGCGGCGACGAGCACCGAGGGCGGCGTCGAGGAGCGCGGAGGGCCGGGCCTCTTCTGGATCCGCGTGGAGCTCGCTGCGGCTGCGGAGCCCGCCGCCGCGCGCAAGGAGATCGAGGCGGCGCTCACGTCGCTCGCGAAGGAGCCCGTCTCCGAGGGAGACCTCGCTCGAGCGCGGCGCGAGGCGTACACCGACGCGCTCGCGCGGACCGAAGATCCCGCGCTGCGAGCCGCCGATCTCGCCCGCGGGACGGGCTCGCTCGCCTCGACGCGGGAAGCGCTCTCCGCCGTGGACCCCGCGAGCCTCCGCGACGTCGCCGCGCGCGACCTCGGCCCGCTCAAGCGAACCGTCGTCACGAGCAGGAGGTCCGAGGGGAGCGCCCCGCGCCCGCAGAGGCCGGCGCAAGCGGCGCGCACGACGACGGCGAAGCCGGAGAAGATCGAGAAGGGGACCCCGGCGAAGGGTCCGAAATCGAAGCCGACCGCGAAGGACGCGCCGACGAAGCCGCCCGCCGAGCCGCGCTCGCCCCGCCACCCAGCGAAGAAGAAGGGCCCGTGACGTCGATGAAAGTAGCCGCGCTCGCCCTCGCGTGCGTCGCGACGATCGCTGCGGGTTGCGGCGGCGCGCCGACCGCTCCTCGCGTCGCCCAGGACGCGGCGCCCCCGGGGCACACCGCGCCCATCGCTCCGACCGCGGCGCCGTCGCCGCCGGTCGAACGCGCGCCGCTCACGTTTCCCGAGGTGCTCTCGAGCGAGCTGCCGAGCGGGCTGCGGCTCGTCACGGCGCAGCGAGCGCAGCCGCTCGTCGATCTGCGGCTCGTCGTGGGCTCGGGCTCCGCCGACGACGGCGAGCGCCGAGGGGCGGCCGCGGCGACCGCGAGGTACGTCGTCGATCTCGCGCGGGCGGCGAGCGACCCGCGGGTCGCCGACGTCGACGTGGAGGTGCACGTCGATCATGTGGTGCTGCGCGCGAGCGTCCTCGCGGACGGCGTCGAGCCGACGTTGCAGGCGCTCGGCGCCGCGATGAGCGCGCCGAAGATCGGCCTCGCCGACGCGCGGCGCGTCGCGAAGGAGCTCGGCGCGATCGAACATGCGTGGCCGCTGACGCTCGAGGGCGCGGGTGAGCGGCTCGTGCGACGCGACCTCTTCTTGGAGCCCACCGCTCGCCACCCCTTCTCCGTCGCTTACCCTTCGGTCGAAGACCTCGGCAAGCTGGACGCAGCCGCGATGAACGACTGCGTGAAGCGGAGCTACGTCGCGTCGAACCTCGCGCTGATCCTGGTCGGACCGCTCGACTCGCTGGATCTGCCCGCGATGACGGAGCGCGCGCTCGCCCACGTCGCGACGTCGCGCGCGCCCCGCCTCTCGGTCGACGAGCCGATGGCGCGACCGCGCGATCGCAAGGTCGTCCTGGTCGACGCGCCGACGAAGCGGAGCGCCTCGATCACGGTCGGTCACCTGGCGCCGGCGCTCGCCGAGGGGGAGTCGATCGCCACGCAGCTGTTCGGCCGCGTCCTCGCGCGGCGGATCGTCACGCGCGCACGCGACGCGCGCGCCGACTTCCGGCTCGTGCAGCATCAGGACGGTCCCGGCCTCGCGCTCTTGGACGTGGAGATCGCCCCCGCGCGAGCCCAGGCCGCGATCGAGGCGCTGTTCGATCCATCGCTCGGCCGAGAGGTCGGCGCGGAGGAGCTCACGGACGCGCGCGGCGCCGAGCTCGACGCGCTCGCGGTCCACTTGGACCAGCCGGGCTACGTCGCCGACGCGTTGGCGGAGAGCGCGGCGCTCGGCCTCGCGCCGGGCGGTTGGGAGCGAGAGACGGTGGAAGCGGAGACGACGAGCGCCGACGTCGTCAACGCCTCGGGGCGCCGTCTGCTCGCGGGGGACGAGGTGATCGTGGTGGTGGGCGACGCGAAGATCCTGGGGCCCGTGCTCGCGGCGTTCGACGAGGTCGACGTCGTCGACCCCGCGCACGACTTCGAGCGCGAGCGGACGCTGCCGCGCCGCGCGGAGCCGAAGCTTCCTTCCGCGCCGAAGGCGGGCGATGATTGATTCGTGATGCGCTCGTGCTCTCTCCGACTCGCGGCGCTCGTGCTGTTCGCCGCGTCGGTCTTGCCCGAGGCGAGGCTCTCCGCCGACGAGCGCTCGAGCACGACCGGACCGTCGCGCGCCGACGAGGCCGAGGATCGGGTTCGAGACGCCGCCGTCCCGGCGAAGGCGGGCGCCGACACGCCGGACACGCACAAGACGAAGCGCGCTGCGCCAAAGCCGGCCCGCGCCGACGAGGATCGACCGAAAGCGAAGGACGCCGCGAAGCCGAAGGACGGCAAGCAGAAGGCGGCCAAGAAGGACGAGCCCAAGCCGCTGCCGGGCAAGACGATCGATTTCGACTACGACGCGAAGGACGTCGGTACGCCGTCGCGCGCGTACGAAGGGCGGATCTTCGTCCACGAGCGCGCGAGCGCCGTCGACGCGCCGCTGCCCCTCGTCGTCTTCATCCACGGGCTCAACAAGGCGCGCATCCGGTTCCGGTGGATGGGAGGCGGCGAGGAGGGCGACGTGCGCCGCATCGTCTCGGACCTGATCGACGAAGGGAAGATCAGGCCGGTGCTGCTCGCGGCCCCGAGCTCCATCCAGCCGGACGCCGTCGCGGAGGGATCGAGCTTTCCGATCTTCGACTTCGACAAGTTCCTCGAGCTCACCGAGCAGAACCTCGACGGCGTCGCCAAGATCGACGAGACCCGCATCATCGTCGCCGGTCACTCGGGCGCCGGGTGCAGCTCGAACGGCGGGATCGTCGCCGCGGTGCGCGCGAAGCACGTCCCGTTCTCGGTGATCTCGATCGACACGTGCATGGGCGTGGATCTCGCGAAGGCGCTCGGTTCGGCGCCGCCGTCGACGCACGTCGTGGTGACGTGGGAGACGGTCAGCTGGGATCGCGCGTTCGACGCCTTCACGGCCACGTTCCAGAAGACGCTCGCCGACAACCCCGCCGACGAGGGCGTCCTGCGCGCGCTCGACAAGCTGCCCGCGCTGCCGCGGGCCCACGACGCGACCGTGGGTCAGACCTTCGCGAAGTACCTGCCGAAGCTCGTCCCCTAGGGCGCGTGCTATCGTCGCGCTTCCGATGAACACGCGGGGCACCTCGCAGCTCGCCCGTTGGGGGCGCGTGCTCGTCGCGCTCGGCGCGGCGGCCCTCTCCGGGTCGGCGTGCGCACCGCACGACGCGCCGGGCCTCTGTCGCGGCCAGGGAGACTGCGACAAGGACACGGCGTGCATCGTCGGACGCTGTCGACCGCGCGCGGCGCCGGTCGTGTCCACGTCGAGTCGGCGGGTCGTGCTCGAGCCGACCGAGGTGGCGCTGCTCACGTCGAAGGAGCGTGAGCGCGTCGACGTGCCGGCGGTGGCGTTCGGGCGCATCTCCTCCGGCGACGTGGTGCTGCTGCTCGCGTTCGACGACACCCTCGGGAGCGAGGTCGAGGTCGAGCACGCGTTCCTCGTCTTGGATCCCGCCGACGACGCACCGAGCCCGTACGCAGCGGTGCCGATCGAGGTCGCGCCGATCCTCGAGACGTGGTCGCGCGACGCGGTGTCGTGGGGGCGCAGCCCGGAGACGGGGCTGCCGGAGACCGTCGCGGACGCGAGCCCGCAGGGCCACCGGAGCCTGCGCGTGGAGGTCACGCACCTCCTCGAGGCGCG